>JAEWRC010000245.1 GCA_023460175.1 Actinomycetes bacterium | reverse complement strand
ACTCTCCGGCGAACTGCGCCAGGGTGCGCTCGGCGGCGTCATGGCCGAAGCGGTGGCCAAGGCCGCCGGTCTGCCGCCGGCCGACATCCGCCGCTCCGCGATGCTCGCCGGCAACCTGCCCGCGGTCGCCGCCGCGGCGCTGACCGGCGGTGCCGCCGCGGTCGCGGAGTTCCGCCTGCGGGTCAGCCAACCCGTGTCGCCGATGCTGGCCCAGACCGCCGCCGCCGTCGGCGACGCGCTCGAACGGTTCGGCGGGACGGCGATTTTCGAGCCCAAGCTGGACGGCGCCCGGGTCCAGATCCACCGCGACGGCGACGCGGTCACCGTGTACACCCGCAGCCTCGACGACGTCACCGCGCGCCTACCCGAGGTGGTCGCCGCCACCCTGGCCCTGCCGGTACGGACCCTGATCGCCGACGGCGAGGCCATCGCGTTACGCCCCGACGGCCGCCCGCACCGCTTCCAGGTGACCGCCTCGCGGTTCAGCCGCCGCACCGACAGCGCGGCCGCGGCTGCCGCCCAACACCTTTCGGTGTTCTTCTTCGATCTGCTACACGTCGACGGCACCGACCTCATCGACGCCCCCACCGCCCAGCGCCTGGACGCGCTCGATGACCTGATCCCCGCGGCGCAACGGATGGACCGGTTGCACACCTCGGATCCGGCTACCGCCCAAGGCTTTCTGGCGGCCACGCTGAGCGCCGGTCACGAGGGCGTGATGGCCAAGTCGCCCGACGCGCCGTACGAGGCCGGCCGGCGGGGCGCCGGCTGGTTGAAGGTCAAACCCGTGCACACCCTGGACCTGGTGGTGCTCGCCGTCGAGTGGGGATCCGGGCGGCGCACCGGCAAGCTGTCCAACATCCATCTGGGCGCCCGCGACCCCGCCGGCGGCGGCTTCGTGATGTTGGGCAAGACGTTCAAAGGGATGACCGACGCGATACTCGAGTGGCAGACCGCCCGGTTCCTGGAACTTGCCGACGGCCCAACCGACGGCTACGTGGTCCGCGTACGACCCGAGCAAGTGGTCGAAATCGCCTTCGACGGCGTGCAGAAGTCCAGTCGCTACCCCGCCGGGATGGCCCTGCGCTTCGCGCGGGTGCTGCGCTACCGCGACGACAAACCGCCGGCCGAGGCCGACACCGTCGAGGCCGTGCGCACGATCTTCGACACCTGAGCCGGAAGTCTCACGATGGGGCCGCTGTGATGACACGATCAACGCAGACGTCAACGTAGATCATCGGAAGGCTCACCACGTGGCAACCCCTGCCGCCGCGCCCTCGGAACGCATCGAGGAGACCGCCGGCGATATCACCTACATACGTACCGAGAAGGACCTTCCTCCGGTCGCGATCATCGACCGCTCCCCCATCACCACCAGGCACAAGCTGATCTTCGCGGCCATCGCCCTCCTGGGCGCGTGCGCGTGGGTGGTCATCGCGTTCCTGCGCGGTGAGACCGTCAACGCGGTCTGGTTCGTGATCGCGGCCATCTGCACCTACGTGCTGGGCTACCGGTTCTACGCGCGGCTCATCGAGATGAAGATCGTCAAACCGCGGGATTCAGACGCCACCCCGGCCGAGATCTTCGAAAACGGCACCGATTACATGCCGACCGACCGGCGGGTGCTGTTCGGTCATCACTTCGCCGCGATCGCCGGCGCCGGGCCGCTCGTGGGTCCGGTGCTGGCCACCCAGATGGGCTTTTTGCCCGGTGCGATCTGGATCATCATCGGCGCGGTGGTGGCCGGCTGCGTGCAGGACTATCTGGTGCTGGCCATCTCGACGCGCCGGCGCGGCCGCTCCCTGGGACAGATGGCGCGCGACGAACTCGGCACCGTGGGCGGGGTCGCCGCCATCGTCGGCGTCCTGGTCATCATGGTCATCCTGCTCGCGGTGCTGGCACTAGTAGTGGTCAACGCCCTGGCCGAAAGCCCGTGGGGCGTCTTCTCCATCGCGATGACCATCCCGATCGCCATCTTCATGGGCCTGTACCTCCGCTTCCTGCGACCGGGCCGGGTCTCCGAGGTCTCCGTGATCGGTGTGGTGCTGCTGCTGTTGGCCGTGGCCTCCGGTGGCTGGGTCGCCGAAACATCGTGGGGTGCAGACTGGTTCACCCTGTCCAAGGTGACGCTGTCGTGGTGTCTGATCATCTACGGGCTGGCCGCATCCGTGCTGCCGGTCTGGTTCCTGCTGGCCCCGCGCGACTACCTGTCGACGTTCATGAAGGTGGGCACGATCGCGCTGCTGGCGGTGGGCATCCTGCTGGCCCGGCCGATCATGGAGGCGCCGGCCATCTCGCAGTTCGCCACCCGCGGCGACGGGCCGGTGTTCGCCGGTGCGCTCTTCCCGTTCCTGTTCATCACCATCGCCTGCGGTGCGCTGTCGGGATTCCATTCGCTGATCGCCTCCGGCACCACCCCGAAGCTGCTGGAGAAGGAAAGCCAGATGCGGCTGATCGGCTACGGCGGCATGCTGACCGAGTCGTTCGTCGCGATCATGGCGCTGATCACCGCCTCGATCCTCAACCAGCATCTCTACTTCGTGATGAACGCGCCCGCCGCCGCCACCGGCGGGGCCGCGGAATCGGCAGCCGACTACGTCAACAACCTCGGCCTGTCCGGCCCACCCATCACCGCCGACGAGATCAACGCCGCGGCCGAGAGCGTCGGCGAGGCCTCGATCATCTCCCGCACCGGCGGTGCGCCGACCCTGGCGTTCGGCATGTCCGAGGTCCTGCAGGTGTTCGGCGGCCCGAACCTCAAGGCGTTCTGGTACCACTTCGCGATCATGTTCGAGGCGTTGTTCATCCTGACGACCGTCGACGCGGGTACCCGGGTGGCCCGCTTCATGCTCTCCGACGGGCTGGGCAACCTCGGCGGACCGATGCGCAAGCTGCGCGACCCGAGCTGGCGGGTGGGCGCGTGGACCTGCAGCGTGATCGTCGTGGCGGCCTGGGGCTCCATCCTGCTGATGGGTGTCACCGACCCGCTGGGCGGGATCAACACGCTATTCCCGCTGTTCGGTATCGCCAACCAGTTGTTGGCCGCCATCGCGTTGACCGTGGTGACCGTGGTCGTGATCAAGAAGGGTCATTTGAAGTGGGCGTGGATACCGGGGCTACCGCTGCTGTGGGACCTGATCGTCACGATGACCGCGTCGTGGCAGAAGATCTTCTCCGGGGACCCCAAAGTGGGCTACTGGACCCAACATGCACAGTATGTGGCGGCCAAGGCGGCCGGTGAGTCCAGCTTCGGGGCGGCCAAGACGCCCGCCGAGATCGAAGCGGTGATCCGCAACACCTTCATCCAGGGCACCTTCTCCATCGTGTTCGCGGTGCTGGTGCTCATCGTGGTCGCCGCCGGTGTGGTCGTCGCGCTGCAGTCCATCCGCGGTCGCGGCCGTCCGCTGACCGAGGACGACCCGGTGCCGTCCCGGATCTTCGCCCCCGCCGGGATGATCCCGACCGCCGCCGAGAAGGAGGTGCAAAAGCAATGGGACGCATTACCGACGCCGTCCGCCAATTCCGTTGGTACTGGGCATCATTGATGGGCGATAACCACTACCAGCGCTACGTGGAGCACCGTCGACGCAAACATCCGGACCAACCGGTGTGCTCCGAGCGCGAGTACTGGCGGATGCGGCACGCGGCCAGCGACGCCAACCCGGGCGCCCGCTGCTGCTGAGCCGATGAGCCGGGCCGGGGACGCGCAGTCGACCAGCGTCGGATATCCGCTGGCCACCTACCGCTACGTCCGACTGGCGCTGGTGGCCGTCGTCGCCGGCCTGCTGGCCTCGATCGCGCTGACGGCCGTGCCGCAGAACTGCTGGCAGACCTCCCTCAGCGCGTTCTACTTCACCCTCAGCCACGCGGTGTTCGTCGGCGCGCTGTGCGCGACCGGCGTGTGCCTGATCGTCTACAAGGGCCTCACCCGTCCCGAGGACATCCTGCTGAACTTCGCCGGCTTCCTCGCGTTCGTCGTCGCCCTGGTCCCGACCCACAGTCCGGTCCACAACCCCAAGGACCCCACCTCCAGTTGCGGGCTGTGGCTGCCGACCGACGCCGACGCCACCGCCGCGGTGGGCAACAACATCACCGCACTGCTGATCGGCGCCGCGGTGGGCATCGCGGCCTACCTGGCGGTCCGGTCGACCGCCGGACCGGCGCCGAGTTCCGACGCCGAGCACCCGACGGACCGGGCCGACGAGGATGAGCGGCCACGGGGCGTGGCCGCCAAGGTGGCCGACTTCCTGCTCGGGTGGATCCAGATCATCGCTCCGGTGGCCACCACCGCGACGCTCGGCGCCGGCCTGCTGTGGTTCCTGCTCGACCGCGAGTCCTTCCTCGCCGACGCGCACTCCGCGGCGGCGATCGCCATGTTCAGTGGCATCATCGCGGTGATCGTGCTGTACGCCTGTTACTCGGTCCAGCACTTCTGCCACTGCCGCGGCCGCGGCCGATTTGCTGTGGCATACATCACGATTGCCGTGGCCATGACCGTCACGCTGATCGTCGTCGGCCTCCTGCACGTGCATCTGCGGACCTGGAATCACGGCATTCTGGCCCTGGAGATCGCGCTGATCGTCGAGTTCGCCGTGTTCTGGCTGCTGCAGACCCTCGATTCCTGGAACGGCACCTACCGCCCGGTGGTTCCCGCGGCCCCGCTGCGGGCTCCCGCGGCGCGGACGGACTGAACGTGCGTTATGCTGGGTCCAACGCCGACGCGCAGTATCCGTCGGTCCGTCGTGAAATCTTCTGGGAACTCACCGCATATCGGTGAGCAGCACCGCCCACACGAACAGTTCTCGCGGCGATCGATTTTGCCCACCGGCAATCTCGCCACTATGTCTGCCACTGCCACGGCTGCTGCCGCACGCACTGACAGCGATGCCTGAAAGGCAACACTTTTCTGTGACAAACGAATCCACCTTCGCCGGCCTGGGCGTTCCCGCCGGGCTGGTCAAGACCCTTGCCGCGCAAGGAATTAACGCACCCTTCCCGATCCAGACCAAGACCCTGCCCGACTCGCTGGCCGGCCGCGATGTGCTCGGCCGCGGAAAGACCGGCAGCGGCAAGACGCTGGCGTTCAGCCTGCCCCTGGCCACCCGGCTGACCGCGGGACGTCGCCGGGCCGCCGCACCGTCCGGCCTGGTGCTGGCCCCCACCCGTGAACTTGCGACCCAGATCACCGCGACGCTGCAGCCGCTGGCCGCCGCCGCCGGGTTGACGGTCACCACCATCTTCGGTGGCGTGTCCCAGTCGCGCCAGGTCAAGGCGCTGCGGGACGGTGTCGACATCGTCGTGGCCTGCCCCGGCCGGCTCGAAGACCTGATGCGTCAGGGTGAGATCAGTCTCAAGGCCGTCGAGATCACCGTCATCGACGAGGCCGACCACATGGCCGACCTGGGCTTCCTGCCCGGTGTGACCCGGATCCTGACCGCCACGCCGGCCGGCGGGCAGCGGCTGCTGTTCTCCGCCACCCTGGACAACGGGGTCGACAAGCTGGTCGCGAAGTTCCTGCGGGAACCGGTGCTGCACTCCGTCGACGAGGCCAACTCCCCCGTGGCGGCCATGACCCACCACGTGTTCCACGTCGCCGGTAACGACGACAAGAAGAAGCTGGTGCAGTACCTCGCCTCCGGCACCGGACGGCGAATCCTGTTCCTGCGCACCAAACATCAGGCGCGCAAGCTGGCCAAGCAGCTCACCGAGGCCGGTGTGCCGTCGGTCGACCTGCACGGCAACCTGTCCCAGCCCGCCCGCGACCGTAACCTCGCCGCGTTCAGCAGCGGTGCGGCCCGGGTGTTGGTGGCCACCGACATCGCGGCCCGCGGGGTGCACGTCGATGACGTCGAACTCGTCGTGCACGTGGATCCGCCGATGGAACACAAGGCTTATCTGCATCGCTCCGGGCGCACCGCCCGCGCGGGCAACGCCGGCGATGTGGTCACGGTGGTCCTGCCCGAGCAGCGTCGCGATACCCGGTCGCTGTTGCAGCGCGCCGGCATTCGCGTCGAGCCGCAACTGGTGTCGGCCGAGTCCGAGTCGGTGCGCGCACTCGTCGGCGAACTCGCGCCGTACCAGCGTCCCGCCCCGGTGGCGGCACCGGCCGCGCAGCCGAACCGGGCCCAGCCGAGGCGCCGTTCCGGCAGTGGAGCCAACGGCGGCCGCGGCGGTGGGTCCAACGGCGGCCGCGGCGGTTCGCGGTCGGGACAGCAGGCCACCGCTGGCGGAAACCGTGGTTCACGCGGCGGACGGGGCCGTCGGCCCCAGCGCAGCGCCTCGGCCTGACGGTCCCCTAGTGGGCTCTGCCGCGGTGCACCCGCATCCTGCGGACGGTCACCGTTACGCGCATCCGGCCCGGTAGGTACAGCTCTATCCGGTTCACGGGCTGATCTCCTTTCGCCCAGGTTTCCAGGCTAGGCACGCGGCGGCCCTATCGCCACACAACTCAGGGCTTTCCCAGAACCGAGTATTGGCTGTGCGGGACCTGGGTGTCGTCGGCGACGACAAAGCCTGTGCAGCCCAAGGCCTTCCATATCGATGCGCGGACCCCCGCCTGGCATGCCGGCGGGGGTTCGGTGCGCTGTTCCCACCCCTTTCGACCAGCCCTGCACACCGGGGGATGGACCTGAGCCCACCTCGTCTGGCAAGATTTGATCAAATATCGAAAGTGCCGTTAGCCGAGCGTGAGGACGACGTATGGACTTGGAGTGGTCAGAACAGGACCGCGCATTTCGCGATGAGGTGCGCGCGTTCCTCGACGACAAGCTGACCCCGGATCTGCGCGAGGCGGGGCGCCTGATGACCAGCGTGTACGCCGACCACGAGGCCAGCATGGCCTGGCAGGCGATCCTGCACGAGCGGGGCTGGGCCGCCCCGGCGTGGCCGGTCAAGCACGGCGGCTGCGACTGGACGCTGACCCAGCACTACATCTTCAGCCGCGAATCCCAGCTGGCCGGCGCGCCGTCACTGTCGCCGATGGGCATCAAGATGGTCGCCCACGCCATCATCCGGTTCGGCACCGAGGAGCAGAAGGCCTTCTTCCTGCCGCGGATCCTCACCGGCGAGGTGTTCTTCTGTCAGGGCTATTCCGAACCCGAATCCGGCAGCGACCTGGCCTCCCTGCAGATGGCCGCGGTCTCCGACGGTGACGATCTGGTCCTGACCGGCAGCAAGATCTGGACGACGCACGCCACCGAGGCCAACTGGATGTTCGCGCTGGTGCGCACCTCGCGCCTGGAACGCAAGCAGCAGGGCATCACCTTCGTGCTGTTCGAGATGGACACCCCCGGCATCGAGGTGCACCCGCTGGTGATGACCTCCGGCGAGGAAGTGCAGAGCCAGGTGTTCTTCGACGGCGTGCGAGTGCCGAAGGCCAATGTGCTCGGCGACATCGACGACGGCTGGACCGTGGCCAAGTACCTGCTGGAGTTCGAGCGCGGTGGCGGCGCCACCGCGCCGGCGCTACAGGTGATGGCCGAGGAGATCGCCACCGCCGCAACCCATCAGCCCGGCCCCGACGGTGGGCCGCTGATCGAGGACCCGGCGTTCGCACGCAAGCTGGCCGACGTGCGGATCCGCACCGAGGTCCTCGAGATCCTGGAGTTCCGGACCCTGGCCGTGGTCGCCGAGGGCGGCAACCCCGGACCGGCCTCGTCCATGCTCAAGGTCATCTCCACCGAATTGAGCCAGTCCATCACCGAATTGGCGCTCGAGACCGCGGGCCCGCGGGGCCGGGTCTACCAGCCCCACGCCACCCGGCCGGGCGGGCCGGTCACCGAGTACCAGCCGCCCGCCGACGGCTACGTCAGCGGGGCACCCTGGCAGGCGGTCGCGCCGCTGCGGTACTTCAACGACCGGGCGGGCTCGATCTACGCCGGCAGCAACGAGATCCAACGAAACATCCTCGCCAAAGCGGCGCTCGGGCTCTAGGGAACTGGTTATGGAATTCAATCTCAGCAAGGAACAGGAACTGCTGCGCGACGGTCTCGCGAAGTTCCTCGACACCCGCTACGACCTGGCGACCAGCCGCAGCGCCGCCAAGACCGGCCCCGGCTGGCAACCCGAGATCTGGCGTTCATTCGCCGAGGAACTCGGCATCCTGGCCGCCACCTTCGACGAGTCGGTCGGCGGGATCGGCGGCGGCGCCGAGGAAATGATGGTCATCACCGAGGCGCTGGGCCGGGCCCTGGTGGTCGAGCCCTACGTCAGCACCGTGGTGGTCGGCGGTGGGCTGCTGGCCCGCGCCGACACCGCGCCCGCGCGCGCCGTGCTGGAGCAGATCGTCGAGGGCAAGGCCGTCGTCGCGCTGGCCCACCTCGACGCGGGCGGACCCGCGACCGCCGAGTCCGACGACGACGGCTGGGTGATCACGGGAACCAAGACGGTGGTGCTGGACGCGCCGCTGGCCACCCACCTGCTGATCACCGCCGACACCGCCGAGGCCACCTCGCTGTTCCTCACCGAGTTCGACGCGGCGAACCCGCCCACCGGCGTCACCGTGCACCGCCTGCGCACGATCGACGACCGCCAGGCGGCGGACCTGGTGTTCGACGGCCTGCGCGTGCCCGCCGACGCCATGCTGTGCGTGGCCGAGCCGTCGCTGGCGCGGGCGCTGGATGAGGGCGCGGCCGCCGTGGCCTCCGAGGCGGTGGGATGCATGCGAAAGGTGTTGGCGGACACCGTCGACTACTGCAAGCAGCGCCAGCAGTTCGGTCAACCGATCGGCAGCTTCCAGGTACTGCAGCACCGCATGGTCGACATGTACATGGAGCTCGAGCAGGCCGTCGCCGCGGTCTATCTGGCGGTGTTGAACCTGGACGCCGAACCGGCGACGAGGGCCCGCGCCGTGTCGGCGGCCAAGGCGACCGTCGGGCGCGCGGCCCGGTTCATCGGACAGAACGCCGTCCAGTTGCACGGCGGCATGGGCATGACCGAGGAACTGGCCATCGGCCACTACTTCAAGCGGCTCTCCGCGGTGCAGTACGAGTTCGGCAGCACCGACTACCACCTGAGCCGGTACGCACAGCTGTCCAAGTAGCGGTTCAGAGGTTGAACCGGCCCGCGAACCCGCGCAGCGGTAGGTCCGCACTGGTGAGCAGTCCCGGCGGTGCGGCCACCACCCGCTCGAGCGAGTTCAGGGCCGGCAACCCGGTGACGGTCATGCCGATGGAGGCGAACGCCGTCGGATCGCCCAAGTCGACACCTGGTTTCGGGAAGATCATGTGCTTGTTGTAGACGCACGGGTCCCCGGCGATCTTGGTGATGTAACAGCCCTTGATGTCCCAATGGGGGTCGGTGAACGGCGTCATCTGCCACTCCAGATGCGTCTCGATGCGCGGAACGCCATTCACCATGCCCTGGTACTTGATGTAGTTGCCGCCCAGCGATCCCTTGGGCAGTTGGTACCAGCCGAGGTCGACATCCTTGGTGCACGCGCCCAATTCGGCGCTGAAGACCACCTCGTCGAGTTCGAGTTCGAAGCAGTCGGCCATCATCAGCACGCTGTCGGCGAAGACCCGGGTGTACTTCTCCAGCATGCCGGGGATCTCCGGGTCGTCCACGGGCCGGCCGTAGCCGACCTCGATCCAGGTCTCCTTGGAGTGATGGCAGGACACGTCGACGGACTCGATGGTGGTGACGTTCTCGATGTCGGCGACGTCGGCCGAACACACCACGCCCAGAATCTGATTGACGCCCGGGTTCATGCCGGTGCCGTAGAACGTCGCGCCGCCCTTGGCGCACGCCTCGGCCAACAGCGCACTGACCGGCCTGCCCGACGGGTGCGGGTGGTTGGTGTCGCGGTGCCAACCGGTGATCCAGTCCGCGGTCGTGACGATGTTGATGCCCGCCTCGAGGACCCGCACGTAGAGGTCCTCGTCGGGGAACACCCCGTGGAAGGTCAGTACATCCGGCTTGGCGGCGATGATCTCGTCGACCGATCCGGTGGCGCGCACACCGACGGGACCGATGCCGACCAGTTCACCGACGTCGCGACCGATCTTGTCCGGCGTGTAACAGTGCACGCCGATCAACTCGATGTCGGGGCGGGTCTGGATGCGTTTGATCATCTCGCTGCCGACGTTGCCGGTGGCGACCTGGAAGACCCGAATCGGGTTGTGGGACATGCTGTCTGCCTTTCTAGGTGCGGCCGGCCAGTTCGGCGGCGCTGCCACCGCGACCGTCGGGATAGAACTGTTTGGCCCAGTTGCGGATCGCCGTGAACCCCTGATACTCCGAGTTGGCCAGTGCGGGCGGGTCGGAGTACCGCTGATGAGCCCAGATGTGGATGTCCTGGCTGAACTGCCGGATCACCTCCTGGCCGAACTCCGCGGCCTTGGCCGCGGCGCGCTCGGGATCGCGGGCGGCCGAATCACCCTGCGGGCGACCGATGTACACCATGAACCGCACGTCGGAGGTGAACTCGTCGACCGGGGTGATCGCGGAAATGGTCCGGTTGTCGATCATCCCCCAGCTCTTGGTCACCGCGATGCCCAGCCCACCGTTGATGGCCTCGACGCCGCTGTTGATGTCCTCGATCCGCTGGCCGTCATCGCCCTCGAAGGTGATGGTGAAGTCCACGAAGGACACCGGCTCCGCGAAGTCGTGGCGGGTGAACACCGGCACGATCGGCGTCTTGTGCACGTATTTGAAATGCGCGAAGTCGACGCCGTTTTCCAGTACGTACTGCGGATGCATCTCCAGGCTCTGCCGGAACAGCCGCTGCTGCGGGTAGTAGTCGGACGCCGCGCTGCCGTCCTCGAAGCCGGCGAACACATCCGGCGCGTCGAAGTAGGGCTCGCGCCCGGCGATGTCGTGCCAGATGTAGACCGACTCGTTGCGCTCGACCACCGGATAGGTGGTGATGCGGCGCCCGCGGTTGGGTCGGTCCTCGTACGGGATGCAGACGTTGCGGCCCTGCTGGTTCCACTGCCAGCCGTGGAACGGGCACTGCAGCACCTCGCCGAGCACCGTGCCGCCGTACCCGAGGTGCGCGCCGAGATGCTCGCAGTAGGCGTTCATCACCGTCAGCTGTCCCGATTCCGCGCGCCAGGCGACCATCTCCTGGTCGAAGTACTTCATGACGTGGACGTCGCCGACGGCGATCTCGTCGGACCAGGCGACCTGGAACCACCCCGTTGGTTTCATCGACAACGGCGGTTTTGCCATCGGTGACCTCTCTGCCGCGCGGGCCGGACCCGCCAAATGATAGTGCCCGCAATCACAAAATAATAGTGAGCACTATGAAATGGCGCGGCGGCGGCTACGATGACAGACCATGACCGCCGCAGGCACCGAGGGAAGGCGCAGCAACCGGCGCGGCATCGCCACCCGGGAAAGCATGCTCGAGGCCGCGGTGCGCTGCCTGGCCTCCGGCGATCCAGGCGCGGTGTCGGCCAGCCGGATCGCCAAGGAGATCGGCGCCACCTGGGGCACGGTGAAGTACCAGTTCGGCGACGTCGACGGGTTCTGGGCGGCGGTCCTGCACCACACCGCTGAACTACGCGGCGAGTTTCCGGTGCACACCGACGCGGCGCTGCCGCTGCGCGAGCGGGTCTCGTCGATCATCGAAACCCTCTACGCCGGACTGACATCGACCCAATCGCAGGCCATCGAGAATCTGCGGGCGGCCCTGCCGAGCGATCCCGCCGAGTTGCGACGCCTGTATCCGCGCACTGCCGCCGAACTCTCGACGTGGGGCGACAGCTGGCTGCAGTCGTGCGAGCGGGCATTCGCCGATCTGGACGTCGACGCCCACCGGGTGCGCGAGGTCGCGGCGTTCATCCCCGGCGCCATGCGCGGCGTCGTGTCCGAACGTCAGCTCGGCAGCTTCTTCGACCTCGACGAGGCCCGCCGCGGGCTCACCAACGCCATCGTCGCCTACCTGGAACACTCGACGCGCGGCTAGCTCTGGCCCGTCATGCGCTGACCCCCTGCCCGTAGAGGCGCGCGACGTCGGGGGAATCCAACCACTTGGAGTAGGTCGGCGACTTCGGCCAACCCTCGGGGGAATCCTGCCACTCCTCCTGTCGGCCCCACGGCAGGAGATCGACGAGTGCGAAGGTGTAGCTGAGTTGTTCGGTGCCGCGCCCGTTGGTGTGCCACGTCCGGTACACGGTGTCGCCGTCGCGCAGGAACACGTTGACGGCGAACCCCTCGTTCGGTGCGGCGTCGACGTCGGCGCCGAACGAGCTGCCCGCCGAGGAGTACCACGGCATCTTGTTGCCGACCTTGTCGCGGTAGGCCAGCGCCTCGCCGAGGGGTCCGTTGGTGACGATGACGAACCGGGCGTCGTAGTTGCCCAGGAAGTCTAGGCGGGTGTACTGCGTGGTGAGCCCGGTGCAGCCCCCGCACTGCCATTCCGCGCCGTCGGTCCACATGTGGTGGTAGGTGATGAGCTGGGAGCGGCCCTGGAACACCTCGGCCAGCCGGACCGGCCCTTCCTCCCCGACCAGCGTGTACTCCGGCAACTCGACCATCGGCAGCCGGCGGCGCTGCGCGGCGATTGCGTCCAGTTCGCGGGTCGCGGCCTTCTCTCGTCGCCGCAGCTCCCCCAGCGCTTCGGCCCAGGTCTGCTGATCGACCACCGACGGTCTGTTTTCGATTGTCATAACGGCCTCCTGCGGCGAGTTTCGGTAGCGCTAGAGGGGTTGACCGCCCGCGGCCGCGATACTCATCGCCGAGCTCCAAAGAGGGGGGTGCCGAGGGAGTCCCTGCACCTCAGTACATAGGATGCCCTAACCTCGGGTCAGCGGTTTCGCGGAAAGTGAGGGATCGATGTTGATCTGCCTGAACGAAGGTGGCCGGCCATGAGCGAGCTTCGTGATGCCGCCGGACTGCGCATCCTCATCGTCGGCGCGTCCTCGGGCATCGGCCACGCCGTGGCCCGCCGCGCCGCGGCCCGCGGCGCCACCGTCGCGGTGGCGGCCCGCCGGGTCGGCCTGCTGACCGAGCTGGCCGAGTC
>JAEWRC010000244.1 GCA_023460175.1 Actinomycetes bacterium | reverse complement strand
GCTCGGCGGCGATCTGGGCCAACGCCGGCGCCAGGGCGGGCGGGGCGGCGGTCGCCGCCGCACGGGCCAACTCGGCGTCCGCCCGGGCCATCTCCTGGGGTTTCTGCAGCGGATCGACCTCGGGTTCCCGGTCGGCGCCGCACGCCGTCGCGGTCCCGGCGGTCGCCGCGATCAGCGCCAGGCCGAGAACTCCGCGGCCGGCGCCCACCAACACGTCACGCCTGCGCACGCACCACATCCTGCCATCACCGCGGCGCGGCCCCGGGCCGAGGCGGCCGCTCGATTGCGTCAAGGGCGGGCGAATCCTGGCGTATCGTGGGGCATTGGTGTCGCGGCCAGCCGCGACTGCTGGCCGCACAACTCAAGATGAGGAGCCTTGCCGTGACGCAGCGCACCGGATCGACCGGGGGGCTACCCGCGCCGTCGCAGGTAATCGATCTCCTCGGTGCGGAATTCGAACGTGCGGGCTACGAGGTCGAGGACGTCGTCGTCGACGCGAGGGCCCGTCCGCCCAAGATCATCGTGGTGGCCGACGGCGACACCCCCTTGAACCTGGACACCGTCGCCGAGTTGTCCCGGGCTGCTTCGGAACTGCTGGACACCGTCTCCGAGGCGAGCGTGCCCTACGTCCTGGAGGTGACCTCGCCCGGCGTCGACCGCCCGCTGACCGCCCCGAAACACTTCCGCCGCGCGCACGGCCGCAAGGTCGAGCTGACGCTGGCCGAGGGCACCGCGCTGGTGGGCCGCGTCGCCGACGTCGATGACGGCGTGCTCACGGTGGTGGTCCGCGACCGCTCGGACTTCGAGCTGCGCCGGATCAAACTCGACGATATTGCCAAAGCTGTTGTCCAGGTGGACTTTTCCTCACCGAGCAAGCGAGAGTTGGAGCTGGTGGGCCAAACCGGAAGAGGGGCCGATTAATGAACATCGACATGGCCGCACTGCACGCGATCGAAGTGGACCGTGGAATTCCGGCGGGTGAACTCCTCGAGACCATCAAGTCGGCGTTGCTGACCGCCTACCGGCACACCGAGGGGCATCAACCCGACGCGAGCATCGACATCGACCGCAAGACGGGCGAGGTCAAGGTCATCGCGCGCGAGCACGACGACGAGGGTCGCGTCATCAGCGAATGGGACGACACCCCCGCCGGGTTCGGCCGGGTCGCGGCGACCACGGCCCGCCAGGTCATGCTGCAGCGCTTCCGCGACGCCGAGAACGAGAAGATCTACGGTGAGTTCTCGGCCCGCGAGGGCGACATCGTCGCCGGGGTCATCCAGCGCGACGCGCGCGCCAACGCCCGCGGCGAGGTGGTGCTGCGGATGGGCAGCGAAACCAAGTACTCCGAGGGCGTCATCCCGTCGTCCGAGCAGGTGCCCGGCGAGTCCTACGAACACGGGGATCGGCTGCGCTGCTTTGTGCTCGGCGTGACGCGCGGCGCGCGCGAACCCCAGATCCGGCTCTCGCGCACCCACCCCAACCTGGTGCGCAAGCTGTTCTCGCTGGAGGTGCCCGAGATCGCCGACGGCTCGGTGGACATCGTCGCCGTCGCGCGGGAGGCCGGCCACCGCTCCAAGATCGCGGTGACCTCCCGCGTGTCGGGGCTCAACGCCAAGGGGGCGTGCATCGGGCCGATGGGGCAGCGGGTGCGCAACGTGATGAGCGAACTGTCCGGCGAGAAGATCGACATCATCGACTACGACGAGGACCCGGCGCGGTTCGTGGCCAACGCGTTGTCGCCGGCCAAGGTGGTCTCGGTGTCGATCATCGACCCCAACACCCGGGCGGCCCGCGTGGTGGTGCCGGACTTCCAGTTGTCCCTGGCGATCGGCAAGGAGGGGCAGAACGCCCGGTTGGCCGCCCGGCTCACCGGCTGGCGCATCGATATCCGCAGCGACGCCGAAACCCCTGCTGAGGAGGCGGAACGTCCCGAATCCGCGCGCGGTGCGGCCCGCGAGGGCTAGTCGGCGAACCGCGAGCGACGCTGGTTCAGGTCACTGTCGCGGTAACGGTAGACTGAGCCGTGATCCAGCGCGAGAATTCGGTCCTCATCGCACGGAAGCATCGCCGTACCGACGGTCCGGTGCGAACGTGTGTCGGGTGCCGGAAGCGAGAGTTGGCCGTCGATCTGGTTCGGGTAGTGGCCGAGTTCGACAATGGTGACCAACGCCAGCATGGCATCGGCGTCATTGTTGACACGGCAGGTAATCTTCCTGGTCGGGGTGCGTGGTTGCATCCCGATCCGCAGTGCCTGCAGGACGCGCTTCGACGGCGGGCCTTCGCACGAGCACTGCGTATCACCGGTCCACCGGACACGTCCGCGGTGGTCGAGCACTTCGAGAACCTCGAAGCGCCCGATGACCTCGGTGAGAAGAACAGGTAGCGAAGAACATGAGCACACCGTGAAGTCCCGATGACCATGCGTCATAGCTAGAACCGAGGCGTCGGCCGACCACCGCTGTCGCCTCCAGATGAGGAGAAGTAGTGGCAAAGGCCCGCGTGCACGAGTTGGCTAAGCAGCTCGGTGTCACCAGCAAGGAAGTCCTCGCTCGCCTGAGTGAGCAGGGCGAATTCGTGAAATCGGCGTCGTCGACGGTGGAAGCACCCGTCGCGCGTCGACTCCGGGAATCATTCGGGGGCGGCAAGGCGGCCGAGAAGGCGCCGCAGAAGCCGGCCGCGGCACCCGCGAAAGCCCCGGCGACGGCCGCCCCGACCCCGGCTCCGGCGGCTCCGGCAGCTCCGGCCGCCGTGACGCCGGAAGCGAAGGCCGCCGTCGAGGAAACCGCCGCGGCCGCCGAGCAGGCGACCAGTGCGGTCGAATCCG
>JAEWRC010000243.1 GCA_023460175.1 Actinomycetes bacterium | reverse complement strand
CGACATCGAGACCGTGTGGTTCGGTGCCGCCGCGCCGCGGGCGCTGCTGGCCGGCCGAGCCCGCCGGGCCGGGGCCACCCGGGTGCTGGCCAGCACGCACGGCCACGAGGTGGGCTGGTCGATGCTGCCGGTCGCGCGCTCGGCGCTGCGGCGCATCGGCGACGGCGCCGACGTCATCACCTACGTCAGCCGCTACACCCGGGGCCGGTTCGCCTCGGCGTTCGGCTCGCACGCCGCGATGGAGCACGTCCCGCCCGGGGTGGACACCGAGCGGTTCCGGCCGGATCCGGCCGCCCGCACCGAATTACGCCGCCGCTACGGGCTGGGGGAGCGCCCGACCGTCGTCTGCCTGTCGCGGCTGGTCCCGCGCAAGGGCCAGGACATGCTGATCCGCGCGCTGCCGCGGATCCGGCAACGCGTCGACGGCGCGGTGCTGGTGATCGTCGGCGGCGGGCCCTACCTGCCCACGCTGCGCAAGCTGGCGGCCGAGCACGGTGTCAGCGACCACGTGGTGTTCACCGCCGGGGTGCCCGCCGAGGAACTGGCCGCCCACCATGCTTTCGGCGACGTGTTCGCCATGCCGTGCCGCACCCGCGGGGCCGGCCTGGACGTCGAGGGCCTGGGCATCGTCTTTCTCGAGGCCTCGGCCAGCGGCGTGCCGGTGGTCGCCGGGAACTCCGGTGGCGCCCCGGAGACCGTGTTGGACGGCAAGACCGGGACCGTGGTCGACGGGCGGCGGGTCGACGAGATCGCCGCGGCAATCACCGCCCTGCTCGCCGACCCGGCTCGCGCGGCCGAGTGGGGCGCGGCCGGGCGCGAGTGGGTGCTGGCGAACTGGCGCTGGGACGTGCTGGCCGGCCGGCTCGGCGGGTTGCTGGCCGGCTGACAGCCCACCGGTGCGGCGATCAGTCCTTGCGGTAGATCGCCTCGATCTCCTCGGCGAACTTCTCCGCGATGACCTTGCGCTTGACCTTCATCGTCGGCGTGAGCTCGCCGGTGTCCTCGGTGAAGTCGACCGGCAGGATGCGGAACTTGCGGATGCTCTCCGCATGCGAGACGTGCCCGTTGGCCACCTTGATCGCCTGCTCCACCTCGGCCATCAGGTCCGGGTCGCGGGCCAGGTCGGCAACGGTGGCCTCGGCCTGCTTGCCGTGCCGCTGCTTCCAGCCCTCGAAGGCCTCCGGGTCGATGGTGATCAGCGCGCCGATGAACGGCTGGGCATCGCCGACCGCCATCGCCTGGCTGATCAACGGGTGCGCGCGCAGCTCGTCCTCGAGGACCGCGGGCGCGACGTTCTTGCCGCCGGCGGTGACGATGATCTCCTTCTTGCGGCCCACGATCTTGATGAAGCCGTCGGCGTCGACCTCGCCGAGATCCCCGGTGTGGAACCAGCCGTCGCGCACGGCGTCCTTGGTGGCCTCCTCGTTCTTCCAGTAGCCCTGGAAGACCACGCCACCGCGGACCAATAGCTCGCTGTCCTCGCCGAGGCGAAAGCTATTGCCCGGCAACAGTTTTCCGACCGTGCCCACCTTCATGTCGCCGACTTGGTTGACGGCGATGGCCGCGCTGGTCTCGGTCAGCCCGTAGCCCTCGTAGATGGTCAGGCCGACGCCGCGGTAGAAGTGGCACAGCCGCGCCCCCAGCGGCGCACCGCCCGAGATGGCCGCGCGGCAATCGCCGCCGAGCGCGGCCCGCAGCTTGTGATAGACCAGCCGGTCGAACACCGCGTGCTTGAGCTTGAGCAGCAGACCCGGGCCGCCGGCGTCCTGGGCCTCGCTGTACTCGACCGCGGTCTGCACCGCCATCTCGAAGATCTTGCCCTTGCCGCCGTCCGCAGCGTTCTGCGCGGCGGTGTTGTACACCTTCTCGAAGACCCGCGGCACCGAGACCACGATGGTCGGCTTGAACACGCCGAACAGCGCCACGAGGTTCTTGATGTCGCTGGTGAAGCCGACCGTCACCTTGAAGTTGAACGCGCCGATGGTCAGCGCCCGGGCCAGCACGTGGGCCAGCGGCAGGAACACCAACAGGCGTTCGCGCTCGCTCAGCAGCGTCGGCATGGCGGCCTTGGAACCGTGGATCTCGTAGACCAGATTCGAATGGGTCAGCACGCAGCCCTTGGGCCGCCCGGTGGTTCCCGAGGTGTAGATCAGCGTCGCCGGGTCGGCCGAGCGCAGGCCCTCGACCCGCTTGGTGACCTCGGCGGGGTCGACGGCGGCACCGGCCGCGGCGAGTTCCTCGAAAGCGCTCGGCCCGTCCGACTCGATCCGGTACACCTTCCGCAGTTCCGGCAGGTCGTCGAAGAGCTGGTTGACCATTGCGGCGTGCTCGTCGCTCTCGGCGAACACCGCGACGGCCCCGGAGTCCGACAGCACCCACTGCACCTGTTCGGCCGACGACGTCTCGTAGATGGGGACCGTCAGGGCGCCGACGGCCAGGATCGCGAAGTCCAGGATGGCCCACTCGAAGCGGGTCGCCGACAGGATCGCCACCCGGTCGCCGGGCTGAACGCCCTCGGCGATCAGCCCCTGGGCCGCGGATCGGACCAGTGCGGCGGCCTCGGCGGCGGCGACGGGGCGCCACTGGCCGTCTACCAGGCGCTCATAGATCGGGAAGTCGGGATCGTCGCGTTCGTGTTCGAAAACGGCGTTGACGACGGTGTCGTGCTCGCCGACTTCAAAGGATGCGGGAACACTTAACTCACGCAATGCTCATGGCCTCTTTCGGATCGGGACGTCGCCCTCAGCCTAATGGGCGGCCCGGACGCGGTGTGACGGTCCTCACGGTTGGGGCGTATGTGAAGCTATGCCCATGAACAGCATCCAGGTGGCCGACGAGACGTTCATCGCCGCCGATCCGGAGTTGGTCGGGGCGACCATCGCGGATCCCGCCCGGTGGCGCCGGTGGTGGCCGGACCTGCACCTGCAGGTCGTCGAGGAACGCGGCGACAAGGGCATCCGCTGGACCGTGGCCGGCCCGCTGACCGGCACCATGGAGATCTGGTTGGAGCCCATGCTCGACGGGGTGCTGCTGCACTACTTCCTGCACGCCGAACCGGCCGGGGTCTCCGCGCACGCGCTGGCCAAGCTGAACCTGCCCAAGCTGGTGCACCGGCGCCGGGTGGCGGGCAAGAACATGTCCTTCCAGATCAAGGCCGAACTCGAGGCCGATCGCCCGGTGGGGGTGGCCCCGCAGGCCCGATAGCCGGTCCGGCCCACAGGCACCGGGGTACCGTTTTACCCCAAGGGCGACCCGTTCCGCGCCCCCGCGGATTCACAGTGAGGCAGCAAGTTGGCGGACAAGACCACGCAGACCATCTACATCGAGGCCGATCCCGGCACGGTCATGGATGCCATCGCCGACATCGGCTCCTACCCCGAGTGGGTCAAGGAGTACAAGGAGACCGAGGTACTCGAGACCGAGAGCTCCGGGCTGCCCAAGACCGCGCGCCTGGTGCTCGACGCCGCGGTCCTGCGCGACACCATGGTGCTGTCCTACGAATGGCCGGCCGACCGCAAGTCGGTGCAGTGGTCGCTGGTGTCCAGCTCGCTGCTGAAGGCGCTCGACGGTGCGTATCGGTTGACGCCCAAGGGGTCTGGCACCGAGGTCACCTACGAACTGTCCGTCGACCTGCTGATCCCGATGATCGGACTGCTCAAGCGCAAGGCCGAGCGCAGGCTCACCGACACCGCGCTGAAGGATCTGAAGAAAAGAGTCGAGGGCTGACCGCTACCGCCGAGTCCGTGTCAGCCGAGCGCACCCGGATCAGCCTGTTCGTCGGCAAGGGTGGGGTCGGCAAGTCGACGCTGGCGTGCGCCACCGCGGTACGCGACGCGCAGGCCGGGCAGCGGGTTCTGGTGGTGTCCACCGATCAGGCGCACTCGCTGGGCGATGTGCTGGGCGTGGCGGTGCCGCCCACCGGCGGCCGCGAGCCGGTGCGGGTGCTGACCGACGATGCCGACGCCGGCGGCGGACTGCTGGACGCGCTGGCGTTGGACACCTTGGCGCTGCTGGAGTCCCGGTGGCGGGAGCTCGCCCGCCCGCTCGGCGAGCAGTTCCCCGAATCCGATGTGGGTGACGTTGCCCCCGAGGAACTTTCGGCGCTGCCCGGCGTCCAGGAGGTGCTGGGCCTGCACGAGGTGGGGGAGTTGGCGACCTCGGGGAGCTGGGACCACATCGTGGTCGACTGCGCCTCCACGGCCGATGCGCTGCGGATGCTCACGCTGCCCTCGACGTTCGGGCTGTATGTGGAACGCGCCTGGCCCCGGCACCGCCGACTGTCGATGGCCGACAGCGGCGCCACCGCGGTGATCGTCGAGTTGCTCGAACGCATCACCGCCGGCGTCGAGCAGCTCTCGCAGTTGCTGACCGACGGTTCGGCCGTCAGCGCACACCTGGTGCTCACCCCGGAGCGGGTGGTGGCCGCCGAGGCGGCGCGCACCCTGGGGTCGCTGGCGCTGATGGGGGTGCGGGTCGCCGAACTGCTTGTCAATCAGGTGCTGGCCCAGGACGATTCGTACGAGTACCAGAACCTTCCCGAGCATCCGGCGTTCGACTGGTACGCCGAGCGCATCGCCGAGCAACGCGCGGTCCTCGACGAGCTCGCCGGCACCATCGGCGCCGTCGAACTGGTGCTGGTGCCGCATCTGCCCGGCGAACCGATCGGGCCCAAGGCCCTCGGGCACCTGCTGGACAGCGTCCGCCGGCGCGACGGCGCCGCACCGCCCGGGCCGCTGCGTCCCGTCGTCGACCTGGAGTCCGGCCGCGGTCTCGAAGCGGTGTATCGGATGCAGCTAGAGTTGCCGCACGTGGACTCGGGCACGCTCACGCTGGGCCGGGTCGACGACGATCTGATCATCGGGGTGGGGGGCATGCGGCGTCGAGTGCGGCTGGCGTCGGTGCTGCGGCGGTGCACCGTGATCGGGGCCCAACTCAAGGGCAACGAATTGACCGTCCGTTTCCGACCCAACCCGGAGGTGTGGCCACGATGACTGCGACCCACCCCGAACTCGGCCCGGAACTGCGCCAGCTCGCGCAGCTGATCTTGGACCGCCTCGACCCCGCCCTGCCCACGGCCGCCCCCCGGGCCCCCCCGCCCCCCCCCCCCCGCCCCGGCCC
>JAEWRC010000242.1 GCA_023460175.1 Actinomycetes bacterium | reverse complement strand
GCCCGAGCCCCCGCCGCCGGCCGCCCCGGCCAGCGGACCGGGCTCAGCGCTGGCCGATGCACCGCTGAACCCGGCGGTGCCACCGCCTCCGCCGGATGCACCCGACGGCGTGGCCGGCGTCGCCCCGCACGCGGTGATCATCGCGATCAGACAGTCCTCGCGGGCCTATGAGTTCGTCGATCCGCAACCCGGCGACAACGAGGCGCGGCGCAAGGCCGGCACCATCTCGTCGCTGGCCCAGGCCATCGTGCATGCCGCGAACATGGGCGCCAAGGTGATCAACATCAGTGTGACGTCGTGTGTTTCGTCCGCGGATCCGCTCGACCAACGCGCGTTGGGAGCGGCCGTGTGGCACGCGGCGACCGTGAAGGACGCGGTGGTCGTGGCCGCGGCGGGCAACGAGGGCGAGGAGGGCTGCGCCCAGAACCCGTTGTTCGACCCGCTGAACACCGACGATCCCCGGGACTGGCGGCAGGTCAAGACGGTGTCGTCGCCGTCGTGGTTCTCCGACTACGTCCTGTCGGTCGGCGCGGTCGACAACTCCGGCGCCCCGCTGCCCAAGAGCCTTGCCGGACCGTGGGTTTCGGCCGCCGCACCCGGTGTCGGGATCATCGGCCTGTCGCCGCAGAACGGCGGCCCGGTCAATGCCTATCCACCGAGTCGACCCGGCGAGCCGAACACCCCATTCTGGGGGACCAGCTTCTCCGCGGCCTACGTCAGCGGGGTGGCGGCGCTGGTGCGGGCCAAGTTCCCGGATCTGACGGCCCATCAGGTGATCAACCGGATCCGCCAGACCTCGCACAATCCGCCCCGCGGCGTCGACAACCAGGTGGGCTACGGCGTGGTGGACCCGGTGGCCGCGCTGACCTTCGACGTTCCGCCGGGTGAGCGGTTGGCGCCTGGCTCGCAGACCCGGGTCGTCGTCCCGCCACCGCCGCCGGAGCCGCCGGACCACCGGGCTCGCAACTCCGCGTTGATCTTCGGCGGCGTGATGCTGGGCGCGGTGGTGATCGCGGCACTGGTGGCACGCGCCAGGCGGGCGCGATGAGCGCGCGCACCCGGTTGGCCGTCGTCGCCGCGGTGTTCGCCGCTGGGCTGCTCGGCTGGAGCGTCGGTGGCTACCTCGGCGCGGCCGTCGGCGTTCTTGCGGGTGTTCTGGCTGCGGTGATCCGATGGTGGCGTCTGCCGCTGTGGTCGTGGTGGGCGCTGTTCCGGCGCCGGAATCACCCGATCGAGCTCGACGAACCGATCACCGTCGCCAACGACCGCTCCGGGGGCGGGGTCCGCTACCAGGAGCACGTCGCGATCGTCGCAGTCCAGGTCCTCGGCAAAGCCCACACGCCGACGCTGTTCACCGGTTCGGCGGCCGCGGTTACCGAGAACACCGTCGACCTGGGCGCGCTGCGGGAACTGCTGCAGCACAGCCTGGGGCTGACTGTCGAGTCGCTGAGCCTGGTGACCGCGGGCGCCCGCCGACGGGCCACCGGCGACTACCCCCGGGTCTACGACACGTTGATCGGCACACCGCCGTATGCCGGACAGCGCGAGAGTTGGTTGATCGCGCGGATCGCCACCTTCCCCAATGCCGACGCGCTGCAGTGGCGGATCTCGGCCGGGTCCGCCGCGCTCGCGGTCGCCCAGCGGATCAGCGCCGAGTTGCGTGAGCGGGGGGTGCGGGCCAAGGTCGCCACCGCGACCGACATCGTCGAGATGGAACGCCGGATCGGGGCCGCCGCGCTGGGGGCGGGACGGCAGAAGTGGCGCTCCGTGCGCGGCGACCAGGGCTGGCTGACCACGTATTGGTATCGGCCGCAGGACATCACGCCCGAGACCATGGATCAGGCCTGGTCATTGCGCGTTGACGGGGTGATCCAGAACTGGACACTGTTCGCCGACGGGACCGCGACGGCCACGGTGACGGTACGAACCGCGCAGCCACCCACCGCACCGCCGAGCGTCATCATGCGCACGCTGCCCGGGGAGCAGGCCGCCGCCGTGGCGGCCAGCCTGTGCGGTCCGACGCCCGCGCTGCGGCGGATCCGCCGCGGCCCGGCACCGAGCGCGTTGCCGGTCCCGGTCGGTGCCTCCGGCGTGCTGATCGGCAAGGTCGGTGCCGGTGATCGAATGATGTTGCCGTTCAGCGATCCCGGCGAGTTCAGCCGCGTGCACATCGCCGCCGACGACGTCGTCGCCAAGCGGCTGGTGGTGCGCACCGCGGGAGCCGGCGACCGGATCACCATTCACACCCGGGACCCGCAGCGGTGGGCCACGGTGCGGATGCCGGACATCGCGGTCACCGAGGGGACCCGCCCGGCCGCGGGGACCACCGTGAGCGTCACCGACGGTGTACTGGCCCCGGCGCCGCGGCCCAATACGCTCATCTCGATCGGACGCCCCGGCGAGCCGGCCCGCGGCACACCCGATGTCACCATCACCCAGATCGGACCCGCGACGGTCGAGGTCCGCGCGGCGGGCTGGGTCCGCATTGTCGAGGTGGAGCTGTTCCGCGCCGAGAACCGCTACGTCTCCGCCGAGCCCACCAGCATGTTCGACGAGCGCGAACTCGTCGAGGAAAGGCGCTGATCCGCAACCGATGACCACCAGCACCAGCATGACCGCCGCCGCCCGCAGGCACTTCGACCAGGGCATGGCCCTGCTCGCCGCCGACCCGGACACCGCGCAGGCGAAGTTCCGGGACGCCACCGACACCGACGCGGCCATGGCCGACGCCTGGCTGGGCCGCATCGCGGCCGGTGACGACGCGTTGTCGACGCTGCAGGAGCTGTACGCCTACGGGGCGCGCCTGCATCGGGAGACCAACCGGATCGGTGCGACGCTGTCGGCGCACATCAAGGCCGGCCCGTACCTGGCGATCACCGTCACCGAATCCTCCCACGCCGGGCTGGCCCTGGCCTCTGCCCTGGTCGACGACGGCCAGTACGAGAAAGCTGAAGCGTTACTGGATGATTCGTCCTTGCTCGATACCTGGGAGAACCACCAGTGGCAGCAGTACCTGCGGGCCTACTTGATGTTCGCGACGCAACGCTGGCCGGATGTCATCTCGGTGGCGGCGTCGATGCTGCCACCGCAGGCGATCATCATGTCGGCGGTGACCGCGGCAACCAATACTTTGGCCGCGCACGCCGCGGCGCACCTCGGTCAGGGCCGGGTGGCGCTGGATTGGGCTGGGCGCATCGAGCTGCGGGCCCGGCACGAGCACAGCGGTGAGGCGCGTCGTCGGGACCTCAGCGACGCCATCGTCGCGGCGATCGATCCGGCGGAGTTCCCGCTGATCGCCGCCGATCTCGCCTATATCAGGGGGATGGCGCACCGGCAGCTCGGTGAGGAGGACAAGGCCCAGGTCGCGCTGTCGAAGGCGACGATCAACGGCGCCCTGATCACATGCGCACAGGAGGCGCTGGCCGACCCGAACCTGCGGTTGGTGGTGACCGACGAGGCGACCATCAACAGCCGGACCAACCGTTGGGACGTCAGCACCGAGCAGACGCTGGAGGACCGCCAGGACGAGGAGAACGCCGAACGTCGCACCGAACTGCTCGACGAGGGGCGAGCGCTCCTCGACAAGCAGGTGGGACTGGCCGACGTCAAGCGGGCAGTGGCCGAGCTGGAGGACCAGATCGAAGTGCGCGCATTGCGATTGGCCCACGGGCTGCCGGTCACCAACCAGACCAACCACATGCTGCTCGTCGGCCCGCCCGGTACCGGCAAGACCACCACCGCCGAGGCGCTGGGCAAGATCTACGCGGGCCTGGGCATCGTGCGACATCCCGAGATCATCGAGGTCAAGCGCGCCGACTTCTGCGGTGAACACATCGGCTCCTCGGGTCCGAAAACCAATGAGCTCATTGATCGTTCGCTGGGCCGGATCCTGTTCATGGACGAGTTCTACAGCCTGGTAGAGCGTCACCACGACGGTCGTCCGGACATGATCGGCATGGAGGCGGTCAACCAGTTGCTGGTGGCCCTGGAGGTGCATCGCTTCGACTTCTGCTTCATCGGCGCCGGTTACGAGCGCGAGGTCGACGAGTTCCTCACCGTGAACCCCGGTTTGGCGGGCCGCTTCAACCGCAAGCTACGGTTCGAGTCCTACAGCCCCGACGAGTTGGTGGAGATCGCCGTGCGCTACGGACAGCCGCGCGCGACGGTGATCGAACCCGCCGCGCGCGAGGCGCTGACCGCTGCCTGCCGGGCCCTGCGGGCCTACTTGGCCCCGGACGGCAGCCACGGTGTCGACGTCATGCAGAACGGCCGGTTCGCCCGCAACGTGGTGGAGCGCGCTGAGCGCCTGCGGGATTCGCGGGTCGCCGCTCAGCATCGCAGCGACAAGGGTTCGGTTACCGTCGCCGACCTCGAGACCATCCGGACCCAGGACGTGATGGCCGCGGTTCGCGATGCGTGCGCCGAGAAGCACGTCCCGATCGAGGTGTAGCCCTACGGCGTGAACAAGTGCGGCGGTCGGAACGCGTCGGCCGGCTGCGCCAGGGCGACGGCGAGGCTGGTGCCGATCGGCCCGTCGGCGTCGAACAGCGTCGCCGAGCCCGTGGCGACCCCGTCGTCCCCGAAATGGCTCTGCGCCGCGAGGCCGACGAAGTCGCCGACCGGGAGCCGGCTCAGCGTGACCGTGTAGTCGGCGTTGATGTAGCGCAAACCGCCGGTGCCCCAATGGGTCAGCGAGCTCGTCACGTCCCCGATGAACGCGGCGCGGGTGAAGGGCGTCACCGGGTGGCCGGCGACGAGGGGGCGCGCCAACCGCACCCACGCGAACTTCTGAGTGTCCCCCTGCTGCCACAGGTCCGGCACCAGGCCGGGGCGGCCGTCGTCGCCGCTGTCGTTGTAGGACCACAGATGGAATGGCAACTCGACCGGCATGCCGTCGAGGCTCTGCGGCGGCGCGGGCATGCTGACCGGGGACGTCCACACCCTGCCCTCCGGGTGATCGCCGCGGCGCAGGAAGAGCGCGCTGGCCCGCGCGACGGGTTGGCCGTCCTGCATCAGGGTGGCGTCGACGAGCTTGAGCCGCCGGCCTTCCCGCTGCACCAGCGTGCGGATCTGGACCGGCCGCAGGAAAACCGGCCGCATCAGGTCCACGGTGAACCGCGCCGGTTGCAACTGGGGATCCCCGTGCTGATCCAGGGCCCATCCCAGCAGGCCGCCGACGATCTGGCCCGCCATGGTCTCGCCCCACGGTCCGCGGGCGAGGCCGCTGGGCACGTAGCTGTCCCCGTCGACGGTGAAGATGGCATCCAGCTGATCAGTCATGGCGCTCAATTCGCTTCGCCGGGAACGGAATGTGGGGGCACCACCGAAAAATGCCCGGCGATGGCGGCGGTGATCTCGAGGAAGCGCAAGCGGGTGGCCGGAGCCATCTCCCGGGTGACGTCGATGACCCCGCCGGGGCGCAGGTGCGGATCGAAGGGTACCTCGACGACCACCTGCCCGCGGCTGGTGAACTGTTGGGACAGCGCGGCTTTCGTCTTCTTGTCGGCGTGGCCGTCGGAGTCGTTGAGGACCACGACGGTGCGGCGCAGCAGCTCGCTCATCCCGTGGTTGGCCAGCCACTCCATGGTCTGCGCGGCCGCGCCGGCGCCGTCGGCCCACGGGGAGGAGACGACGATCAGGGCGTCGAGGTCGCGCAGGGCCTCCTGGGTGACCGGGGCGTCCATGGTGGAGCCGCAGTCGATGATCGAGATGGTGAAGTGCCGGTCCAGCCGCAGGGCGGCCTCCCGGTAGATCGCCGGGTCCAGGACGCGGCGCCGGGTGCTGGCGGGCTCGCCGGCCAGCACGTACAGGCCGGCGGCGTTGCTGCCGATGCGGGCCTTCAGATCCGCGAACGACTCCAGGTTGCGGTCCCCGGCCAGTTCCCAGTAGGAGCCGCGTGCCGTGGGGTCGACCCGGCTGCCGAGGCGGCCGAAGGCGGTGTCGGCGTCGATGGCGACCACCCGGTCGGCCGGACGCAACTCGGCGAACACGGACCCGACGCTGGCGGCCACCGAGGTCTTGCCCACGCCGCCCTTGCCCAGCACGCCCACCTTGTAGTAGCTGCGCAACGGCGCCTGGATGATGGCCTTCAACTGGTCGGCGCGGCGCTCGGCCTTCGACGGTCCGAGGTTGATCAGCCCGAAGGTGGCGACGTGGACGGCCCGGCGCCAACCGCTGGTCGGGCGGGGTTTGCGCGGCGGCGCGGGCGGGGTGCCGCCGAAGTCGAGCCAGGGTGGCGGGCCGGCCTGCTGCGGGCCGGGATGTTGCGCCGGGGGCTGTTGCGCCGGCGGGGGCTGGTGGGGCGCGGGCTGCGGGGGTGGCGGAAACCCGGGTTGGCCGCTGGCCGGGGGCGCGGGCGGCGCGGGCCACTGGTCGTTCGGGGGCATCGTCCATTGCTCGGTGGGCGGGCCGTCGTCGGCAGGCGAAGCCGGGTGCTGCGGCGGACCGGACTGACGATCACGGAGAAAGTCTTCACGCTCGGTCACTGCAGTGGTCCTCCTCGGGGTGAGCTGCGCCGGATGCCACGACGGCGCGTCGTCCCAGTATCGACCATCGGCCTCGAACCCCGACAAGCCGCACCGGCCTGTAGCGGCGCCGATAACAATTCCGCAGCGCCGCTACGGTCATGAGCTGCGTTTTTACTGCGAAAAGCAGCAGCGCCTTGGGTGGGCTTTGGTGGTGAGCGCGGGCAGCCATGGCGCACTGCCTGGCGTAATGGGAGCCTCCGCCGACGCCGCGTGACAAAGCCGCTGCTACGCAAACAGTTGCACCGCTACGGAAATTACTGCTACGGTTTCGGCATCGAGCTCCTACGAGAGGAACCCTCATGACAAGCGCACTGAACTCGGGTCATCCCGCGCAGCACGGCGTCCCGCTCTACGACGTGGTCGGCGTGTGCGTGAACGACCCGGACCGCTGGACCGCGTCGGCCGACGAGGCCGCCAAGGCCACCTGTCGGACCTGCCCCCGGCGCTGGATCTGCGCGCGCGACGCCGTCGAGACCCCGGGTGCCGAGGGAATCTGGGCCGGCATCGCGATCCCCGAGTCCGGACGCGGGCGCTCCTTCGCCCTGCGTCAGCTGCGGTCGCTGGCCGAACGCGGCGGCTACCCGGTCCGCAAGTCGCGCCGGCGCCGTTTCACCGAACCCGACGAGGGTGAACGGGCCTGCTCGGCCGAGTAGCGGATGCAGGTAGCGCACTACGCGTGCCCCCGGTGATCGCTGCGCCGATCCTGAGAGGGCCAGTCGGGCAGGCTCATTCGGGGGAGGGTCGGGCCGACGCGAGCCGAGACCGCGGCTTGATGGGTGGATCGGATGCGACCACCGTCGAGGGGTAGCCGCGGTCTCGCTCGCTGTCGGGTCCGAAATTGCCGTCTCTAAGAATCGGCCTAACTTTCTGCAAAACCTCGACCCGGTAGGCGAAACGGGGCGCCGAGGTGGTGCTGAGGGGCGTGAACCGTCCAGAACCGGTGGGCTACCAGCGAAATCTGGTCCGAGAGGGCCGGTGGGCCGCGGATTCCGCTGTGGTGAATCACACGCGCCGAACCGCCGAATTGCCCGCTGCCAGCAAATTTTCTAAGGGACGGCGGGTGTGGCGCCCTTCGTGATTGACCTGCGAGGACTGCCGCGATAGAGGGTCAAATATGCAGAGGTGCAATGGAATTCGTGCCCACGCGGGCTGTCGGACGGCCGATGCGGACCAAGATCGGGCAAATAGCTAGTTAGGCTGCACTAAGTTGGCGCAGGGGGCGGTTTTTGCTTTATCTTTTTACAACTTGTTGTGACCTGTTGATCGGGCCGCCGTTCAGTGCTGCACGGCCCCACGGACCATCTCGGAACAGGTCGGGGTCACGACATATGAGACCGAAGGGGTCCGCACCGCTACCTTCCGGGATGCGGCGCAGGCTCTGAACAGCACACGAAGAGCTGATGAGGCTCTTCCCGAACGGATTCGGGTGGGTTCGCGGATGAAAAAAGCGCCCAGCACAGTTGGCCTGTACAACCCCGCCTACGAGCATGACTCGTGCGGTGTTGCGATGGTCGTGGATATGCATGGCCGGCGCAGCCGCGACATTGTGGACAAAGCCATTGCGGCCCTGGTCAACCTGGAGCACCGCGGTGCGCAGGGCGCCGAGCCCAACACCGGCGACGGCGCCGGCATCCTGATGCAGGTGCCGGACCGGTTCCTGCGCGCCGTCGTCGAATTCGATCTCCCGGAGCCGGGCAGCTACGCCACCGGCATCGCCTTCCTGCCGCAGTCGGCCAAGGATGCCGCGGCCGCCTGCGCCGCGGTGGAGAAGATCGTCGAGGCCGAGGGGCTGCAAATGCTCGGCTGGCGCGACGTGCCCACCGACGACTCCTCGCTGGGCGCGCTGGCCCGCGACGCCATGCCCACCTTCCGGCAGCTGTTCATCGGCGGCGCCTCCGACATGGAACTCGAGCGCCGCGCGTACGTCATCCGGAAGCGCTCCGAGCACGAACTGGGCACCAAGGGCACCGGTCACGACGGCCCGGGTCGCGAAACCGTGTACTTCCCAAGCCTTTCCGGACAGACCTTCGTCTACAAGGGCATGCTGACCACGCCGCAGCTCAAGGCGTTCTACCTCGATCTGCAGGACGACCGGCTCGAGAGCGCCCTGGGCATCGTGCACTCCCGGTTCTCCACCAACACCTTCCCGTCGTGGCCGCTGGCGCACCCGTTCCGGCGGGTGGCGCACAACGGTGAGATCAACACCGTCACCGGCAACGAGAACTGGATGCGGGCGCGGGAATCCCTGATCCACACCGACGTTTTCGGCTATCACAACGATCTGAACAAGATCTTCCCGGTCTGTACGCCCGGCGCCTCGGACACCGCGCGCTTCGACGAGGTGCTCGAGCTGTTGCACCTGGGCGGGCGCAGCCTGGCGCACGCGGTGCTGATGATGATCCCCGAGGCCTGGGAGCGGCACGAGTCGATGGACCCGGCCCGCCGGGCCTTCTACGAGTTCCATGATTCGCTGATGGAGGCCTGGGACGGCCCGGCGTCGGTGTGCTTCACCGACGGGACCGTCGTCGGCGCCGTGCTGGACCGCAACGGCCTGCGGCCCTCCCGGATCTGGGTGACCGACGACGGCCTGGTGGTGATGGCCTCGGAGGCCGGCGTGCTCGACGTCGACCCCGGCAAGGTGGTGCAGCGGATGCGACTGCGCCCGGGCCGGATGTTCCTGGTGGACACCGCGCAGGGACGCATCGTCTCCGACGACGAGATCAAGGACCAGCTGGCCGCCGAGCACCCCTATCAGGAGTGGCTGGACGAGGGCCTGTTCCCGGTCGACGAGCTGCCGCAGGGCAACTACGTCAAGATGCCGCACCACCGGGTGGTCGCGCGGCAGCAGATCTTCGGCTACACCACCGAGGAACTGAACCTGCTGCTCACCCCGATGGCCCGAACCGGGGCCGAGGCGCTGGGCTCGATGGGCACCGACACCCCGATCGCGGTGCTCTCGCAGCGGCCGCGGATGCTGTTCGACTACTTCCAGCAGCTGTTCGCCCAGGTGACCAACCCGCCGCTGGACGCCATCCGCGAGGAGGTGGTCACCAGCCTGCAGAACACCCTCGGCCCGGAGGGCGACCTGCTGAACCCCGATGCGAACTGCTGTCGCCAGATCGTGCTGCCGCAGCCGATCCTGCGCAACGCCGAGCTGGCCAAGCTGATCAACGTCGACCCCGATCACGAGATCCGCGGCCGCAAGCACGGCATGCGGGCCGCGGTGGTCCAGTGCCTGTTCCCGGTCGCCGACGGCGGCCAGGGGCTGCGGCGGGCGCTCGAGGATGTGCGCACCCGCGTCTCGCAGGCCATCCGCAACGGGGCACGGATCATCGTGTTGTCGGACCGCGAATCCAACGAGTGGCTGGCGCCGATCCCGTCGCTGCTGTCGCTGGCCGCGGTGCACCACCACCTGGTGCGCGAGCGGACCCGGACCCAGGTGGGTCTGGTCGTGGAGGCCGGCGATGCGCGCGAGGTGCACCACATGGCGATGCTGTGTGGGTTCGGCGCCGCCGCGATCAACCCGTACCTGGCGCTCGAGTCGATCGACGACATGGTCGAACGCGGCGTGCTCACCGGCCTGACCAGTGACGAGGCCAAGACCAACTACGTCAAGGCCGCCGGCAAGGGCGTGCTGAAGGTGATGTCGAAGATGGGCATCTCGACGCTGGCCTCCTACACCGGCGCGCAGCTGTTCCAGGCGGTCGGTGTCTCGCAGCGGGTGCTCGACGAGTATTTCACCGGGTTGTTCTGCGCCACCGGCGGAATCGGCTTGGACGACATCGCCGCCGACGTCGCGACCCGCCACGAGCTGGCCTACCTGGAGCGTCCCGACGAGCGGGCGCACCGCGAACTCGAGGTCGGCGGCGAATACCAGTGGCGCCGCGAGGGCGAGTACCACCTGTTCAACCCGGACACGGTGTTCAAGCTGCAGCATTCGACGCGCACCGGCCAGTACGAGGTGTTCAAGGAGTACACGCAGCTGGTCGACGACCAGAGCGAGCGGATGGCCTCGCTGCGCGGCCTGCTGAAATTCAAAGAGGGTGTGCGCGAACCTGTTCCGCTCGACGAGGTGGAGCCGGCCAGCGAGATCGTCAAGCGGTTCTCCACCGGCGCGATGAGCTACGGCTCGATCTCCGCCGAGGCCCACGAGACCCTGGCGATTGCCATGAACCGCCTGGGCGGGCGGTCCAACTCCGGTGAGGGCGGCGAGTCCGTCGACCGGTTTGAGCCGGACGCCAACGGCGACTGGCGGCGCAGCGCCATCAAGCAGGTGGCCTCGGCCCGGTTCGGCGTGACCAGCCACTACCTGACCAACTGCACCGACATCCAGATCAAGATGGCCCAGGGCGCCAAGCCCGGTGAGGGCGGCCAACTTCCGGGCCACAAGGTGTACCCGTGGGTGGCCGAGGTGCGGCACTCCACGCCCGGTGTCGGGCTGATCTCGCCGCCGCCGCACCACGACATCTACTCGATCGAGGATCTCGCCCAGCTGATCCACGACCTCAAGAACGCCAATCCGGTCGCGCGCATCCACGTCAAGCTGGTCAGCGAGAACGGGGTCGGCACCGTGGCCGCGGGCGTCTCCAAGGCGCACGCCGACGTCGTGCTGATCTCCGGGCACGACGGCGGCACCGGGGCCACGCCGCTGACCTCGCAGAAGCACGCCGGAGCGCCGTGGGAGCTCGGCCTGGCCGAGACCCAGCAGACGTTGCTGCTCAACGGTCTTCGCGACCGGATCGTGGTCCAGGTCGACGGGCAGCTCAAGACCGGGCGCGACGTCATGGTCGCCGCGCTGCTCGGTGCCGAGGAGTTCGGCTTCGCCACCGCGCCGCTGGTGGTCTCGGGCTGCATCATGATGCGGGTCTGCCACCTCGACACCTGCCCGGTGGGCGTGGCGACGCAGAACCCGGTGCTGCGCGAGCGCTTCAACGGCAAGCCCGAGTTCGTGGAAAACTTCTTCATGTTCATCGCCGAAGAAGTCCGAGAGCTCATGGCGCAGTTGGGCTTCCGTACCGTCAACGAGATGGTCGGGCAGGTCGGCGCGCTGGACACCACGCAGGCCGCCGAGCACTGGAAGGCCTACAAGCTGGACCTGACCCCGGTGCTGCACGAGCCGGAGTCGGCGTTCATGAACCAGAACCTGTACTGCACCTCGGGGCAGGACCACGGTCTGGACAAGGCGCTCGACCAGCAGTTGATCGCCCAGTGCCGCGAGGCGCTGGACCACGCGACCCCGGTCCGGTTCAGCACCAGCATCGCCAACGTCAACCGCACCGTCGGCACCATGCTGGGCCATGAGGTCACCAAAGCCCATGGCGGGCAGGGGCTTGCCGACGGCACCATCGACATCACGTTCGAGGGCTCGGCGGGCAACAGCTTCGGCGCGTTCGTCCCGAAGGGCATCACGCTGCGGGTCTACGGCGACGCCAACGACTACGTCGGCAAGGGCCTGTCGGGCGGGCGCATCGTGGTCCGCCCGTCGGACAACGCCCCGGCCGACTACGTCGCCGAGGAGAACATCATCGGCGGCAACGTGATCCTGTTCGGCGCCACCAGCGGGCAGGCCTTCCTGCGCGGCGTGGTCGGCGAGCGGTTCGCGGTGCGTAACTCCGGCGCCCACGCGGTGGTCGAGGGCGTCGGGGATCACGGCTGCGAGTACATGACGGGCGGCCGGGTGGTCATCCTCGGCGAGACCGGGCGCAACTTCGCGGCCGGCATGTCCGGCGGTGTCGCCTTCGTCTACGACCCCCACGGCAGGCTGCCGGACAATTTGAACTCCGAGATGGTCGAACTCGACGAACCCGACGAGGCCGACCTGGATTGGTTGCACACAATGATCACCGCCCACGTGGATGCCACGGATTCGGCTGTCGGACAGCGGGTGCTGGCCGACTGGCCGGCCGAGCAGAAGAACTTCGCCAAGGTGATGCCGCGCGACTACAAGCGCGTGCTCGCCGCCATCAGCGCGGCCGAAGATGCCGGCGACGATGTGAACGAAGCGATCATGGCGGCGGCTCGTGGCTGATCCCAACGGCTTCCTCAAGCACACCCAGCGTCAGACGCCCGCGCGTCGGCCCGTTCCGCTGCGCCTCAAGGACTGGAAAGAGGTCTACGAGGAGTCCGATCACGATGTCCTGCAGGTGCAGGCGTCGCGCTGCATGGACTGCGGAATTCCGTTCTGCCACAACGGGTGCCCGCTGGGCAATCTGATCCCGGAGTGGAACGACCTGGTGTTCCGGGGCCGGTGGCGCGACGGCATCGAGCGGTTGCACGCCACCAACAACTTCCCGGAGTTCACCGGCCGGCTGTGCCCGGCGCCGTGTGAGGCCTCCTGCGTGCTCGGCATCAACCAGGACGCGGTGACCATCAAGCAGGTCGAGGTCGAGCTGATCGACAACGCCTTCAACGAGGGTTGGGTGGTCCCGGTGCCGCCGTCGGTGCTCACCGGCAAGAAGGTGGCCGTGGTGGGGTCGGGGCCGGCCGGTCTGGCCGCCGCCCAGCAGCTGACCCGCGCCGGTCATCACGTGACGGTGTTCGAGCGCGCCGACCGCATCGGCGGCCTGCTGCGCTACGGCATCCCCGAATTCAAGATGGAGAAGCGCCACATCGACCGCCGCCTCGAGCAGATGGCGGCCGAGGGCACCGAGTTCCGCACCGGGGTCAACGTGGGCGTGGACATCACCGTCGAACAGCTGCGCGAGGACTATGACGCGGTGGTGCTGGCCGGCGGGGCCACCGCCTGGCGGGATCTGCCGGTCCCCGGGCGTGAGCTCGACGGCATCCACCAGGCGATGGAGTTCCTGCCGTGGGCCAACCGCGTCCAGTTCGGCGACGACGTGCTCGACGAGAAGGGTCAGCCGCCGATCACGGCCAAGGGCAAGAAGGTCGTCATCATTGGCGGCGGCGACACCGGTGCCGACTGCCTGGGCACCTCGCACCGGCAGGGTGCCGCCGTCGTGCATCAGTTCGAGATCATGCCGCGCCCGCCCGAGACGCGCGCCGAGTCGACGCCGTGGCCGACGTATCCGCTGATGTTCCGGGTGTCCTCGGCGCATGAGGAGGGCGGCGAACGGGTGTTCTCGGTGAACACCGAGAAGTTCGTCGGCGAGGACGGCCGGGTGACGGCGCTCAAGGCCCACGAGGTGGTCATGCAGGGCGGCAAGTTCGAGAAGGTCGAGGGCTCGGACTTCGAACTCGAGGCCGACCTGGTGCTGCTGGCCATGGGCTTCGTCGGCCCGGAGCGCGAGGGCCTGCTGACCGAACTGGGCGTCGAGCTGACCGACCGCGGCAACGTGGCGCGCGACGACGACTTCCAGACCTCGGTGCCTGGCGTCTTCGTCGCCGGGGACATGGGGCGCGGGCAGTCGCTGATCGTGTGGGCGATCGCCGAGGGGCGGGCCGCCGCCGCCGGTGTGGACCGGTTCCTGGTCGGCGAGACGGCGCTGCCGGCGCCGATCAAGCCGACCGCGGCCCCGCAACGGTAGTCACACCCGTCACTCCTGAATCATCTGCCCCATTTGTCGGCGCGCCTCTGCGGCTTTGCCGGATCTGCGATGTTAAATACATCACACCGGGCGTTGCGGTATGGTAGGGGCTCGGTCCAGCTAAAACGACCGCAGGAGTGATAGCAGTGCATGTCAACCCACTAACCCGCTCGCGGGTGGGGCGAATCGCCTGGTCATTGTTCCGGCACCCCATGAAAAGTCGTGAATTCCCGGCCAAGCACGAGCGGCTGGTGACCCGGGCCGAGATCCTCCGCTACGGAGTCTGACGGCGGCTGGCCGCCTCGGGGCATCCGGTGCTGACGTCCGCGTAATTGTTTTCGAGTTTGCTCGCTGGAATACGCCCTGGCGGCGCTCGCCGAAGGGCGGGGCACTATGGAAAGCATGGCACCACTGGATCCGGCCGCCGTCCTGCGCGAGATCGCCTACTACAAGGACCGCGCGCGGGAGGACAGCCGTCGGGTGATGGCCTACCGCAACGCCGCCGACATCGTCGACGGTCTCAGCGACGCGCAGCGCGAGAAGCTCGGCCGCACCGACGGTTGGCAGTCGCTGCCCGGGATCGGACCCAAGACGGCGAAGGTCATCGCCCAGGCCTGGTCGGGCGTCGAACCCGACACTCTCGTCGAATTACGCAGCAATGCAAAGGATCTCGGTGGCGGCGACATCCGCACCGCGCTGAAGGGCGATCTGCACCTGCACTCCAACTGGTCCGACGGCTCGGCGCCGATCGAGGAGATGATGGCCACGGCCCAGGCGCTGGGCCACGAGTACTGCGCGCTGACCGACCACTCGCCGCGGCTGCGGATCGCCAACGGCCTCTCACCCGACCGGCTGCGCCACCAACTCGACGTCATCGACGAACTGCGCGAACAGTTTGCGCCGATGCGCATCCTCACCGGCATCGAGGTCGACATCCTCGAGGACGGCACGCTGGATCAGGAACCCGGGCTGCTCGACCGGCTCGACGTGGTGGTGGCCAGCGTGCACTCGAAGCTGGCGATGGACGCACCCGCGATGACGCGGCGCATGGTGCGGGCGGTGTCGCACCACCGGGTGGCGGTGCTGGGCCACTGCACCGGCCGGCTGGTCGAGGGCGGGCGCGGGAAACGACCCGAGTCCAAGTTCGACGCCGAGAAGGTGTTCACCGCCTGCCGCGAGCACGGCACCGCGGTGGAGATCAACTCCCGCCCCGAGCGCCGCGATCCGCCGTCGCGGCTGATGAAGCTGGCGTTGGAGATCGGCTGCAACTTCTCCGTCGACACCGACGCGCACGCCCCCGGGCAGCTGGACTTCCTGGGCTTCGGCGCGCAGCGCGCCCTGGACAACGGCGTGCCGCAAGACCGGATCATCAACACCTGGTCGGCCGACGAGCTGCTGGCCTGGGCCGGCAGCTGACCGGGGCCTGGCTACACTCCGCTCATGCATGCCGGCCTGGGAATCGACACCACTCTGACGCTGCTCGCGGCCGGGTTGATCTTCCTGCTGGCACTGATCCTCGGGATCTGGAAGTACCGCGAGATGGCGGTCGCCGAGAACCATCTGGCCCACCCGTACGTCGACATCGCGCACCGGGCCGCGCTGCTGTACTCGTTCGCCACGCTGCTGGCGGCGGTCTTCGTCGAACTGAGCGCCTGGCCGACGGCGGTGAACCTGACCGCCGCGGGCGTGCTGGTGTTCTTCTTCGTCTTCGCGATCGCGACCTACATCGTCCACGGCGCCAAGCGCGACACCACCAACCAGTTCAGCCACCCGGACGCCACGCTGCACGCCGGGATGGCCGCGCTGATCATCGGCGAGGTCGGGGGCTTTGGGGTGCTGCTGGCCGGATTCGTTGCGGGGCAGCTGCTTTAGTCCGGTAGCTGCGGCACCTCGATCCCGGGATCGCGCCCGAGCAGCACGCCGCGGGTCAGCGCGGCATTGCCGAACCGGCGCCGCACGTCGTCGACGGCGAGATCCATCGCCCACCGCTCGGCCCCGTCGTCGAGCGGCAGCTCGAGCTGTTGGGCCCCGCCGCGGTCGATGTTGGAGACCGCGAACCCGACCAGCGTGAGCCCGCGCTGGGCGATCAGCGGCGCGGCGTCGGCGACCAACGCGCGGGCGGCGGCCAGGATCGGTTCGGTGGCCGCGGTCGCGCGGGACAGGGTGCGGGCGCGGGTGGCCCGGCCGTAATCGTCGAAGCGCAGCCGCAGCGTCACCGTGCGGCCGGTGCGCTGGGCCGCGCGCATCCGCCGGGTGATCCGGTCGATCAGGTTGACCACCACGGCGTCGACCTCGGCCGGTGACATGGTGTTGCCGGCGCGG
>JAEWRC010000241.1 GCA_023460175.1 Actinomycetes bacterium | reverse complement strand
ACCGGAAGTGCCTTTCCGAACCTGGGTCGATCGAAGTGTGGTAACTCCAATCATCCCAGTTCAGAGGGCACTTTCCTCATATCAACACCCCCAACCCCACCCACTTCATCGGTGGATCGAGGCTAAGGCCGGCGGCCTGCCCCCGTCGCCGGGAGCAGGGGACGTTGTAGTCCTCTACAGCCGAGGAGGCTCCGGCTGTACGCCCCACCCAGATTGCCCGCACAACGCGACAACCCTGATGTGACCGTGCTCATAATTCTGCCCAGCCACGGAAGGAGATGCCGCATGGGTGACATCGAAACAGACTCATCGCCAACGGAATTGAAGCGCGAGTTCTCGTTATGGTCGGCTTTCGCCTTTGCGTTCGCGTTCATCTCGCCGATTGTCGCCATGTACGGGATCTACGGGTTGTCGCTGGCCACGGCCGGGCCGGGGTTCTGGTGGACCTTTGTCATCGTCGGCTGCGGACAGTGCATCATCGCCTTGGCCTTTGCCGAACTGGTGTCCCGCTGGCCGCTGGAGGGTTCGATCTACCAGTGGACCAAGCGACTGGCCGGCAACGTCGCGGGTTGGCTGGCCGGCTGGGTGTACATGTGGGCGCTGGTGATCATCATGGCGACCGTGGCCTACGGCGGCGCCGGCTTCCTGGCCCAGCTGATCGGCATCGAGCATCCCAGCGCCGGCCAGCAGAGCTTCATCGCCCTGCTGATCCTGCTCGCCGGTTCCGGGGTGAACATCCTCGGCCGGGCCTTCCTCAAGGCGTTGATGCTCGGCAGCATCCTCGCCGAGATCATCGCCTCGCTGGGCCTGAGCACCTACCTGCTGATCTTCCATCGTCACCATGGCTTCGACGCCGTCCTGCAGGGCCCGGACCTGGCCACGGGTTGGTCCTGGGCCTACGTCGCGGGTCCGTTCCTGGCGGCGCTGGCCTTCACCGGGTGGTCGATCCTGGGCTTCGAGAGTGCCGGCGCGATCGCCGAGGAAGTCAAGGATCCGCGCCGAAATGTGCCCAAGGCCATGGTGTTCGCGGTCTCGTTCCTGGCCATCGTGATCGCCTACGCCTCGCTGGCCGTTACCCTGGCGGTGCCGGACTTCGATCGGATCACCTCCGGTGAAGAGCCCGACCCGGTCTACTACGTGCTCAAGAGCGCGCTCGGGGAGTCGGCCGTCAAGCCCATCCTGTTCCTGTTCGTCATCGGCTTCCTGGCCAGCTTCCTGGCGCTGCAGGCCTCGGCGTCGCGCGTCATCTGGGCCTACGCCCGCGACGAGGCGTTGCCCGGATCGACTGTGCTCAAACGGCTTTCCCGTACCGAGGCGCAACCGGTGCCCGCCATCCTGGTCACGGCGGTGATCGGCGCCCTGGTCTACCTGATCTCGACCACCGATGTGTACTCCGTGCTCGTGACGTTCACTGCTGGTGGCTACTACCTGGCGTTCCTGTTCCCGCTCATCACCGGCTTGATTGCGCGCCTGCGGGGCAACTGGGTGCCCGGTCCGTGGAACCTCGGGAAGTTCGGTACCCCCGTTGCGGTCCTGGCCGTGCTGTGGGCGGGCTTTGAATTCCTGAACATCGTGTGGCCGCGCAACGTCTACGACTCCTGGTACAGCAATTGGGCGTTCTTCGTGGTGATGGGACTGATCCTCGTGGTGGGTGTGCTGATCCTCCGGACCGGCCGCGCGAATCGCGGTGGTGCGCTCGCCGCCGATGACGAGGACGATCCGGTTCTGGTCGAGGTCGAGGCACAGGTCGCGCCGGTCGAGCGTGAGCTGACATGACCGGGCGGACAGCGTTGATCACCGGCGCCGGCAGTGGTATCGGCGCGGCGATCGCGAACCGGCTGCGGGGCAACGGATGGCGAATCGCCTCGATCTCGCAGGAGTCCGCGGAACACGCTGACCTGTCGATCATCGTCGATGTCGCCGACGAGACTTCGGTGCTCGAGGCGGTCCACGAGATCCGCCGCGAGTTCGGTGCCATCGACTCGGCCGTCGTGTGCGCGGGGCACTACGAGGAGGTTCCGGCCCTCGAGATCGACCCCACCGCGTGGACGCGCATGATCCGCGTGCACGTCGGGGGATTGATGCACGTCCTGCGAGCCGTACTGCCGGAGATGCGGGCGCGCGGGACGGGTCGCGTCGTCGGTATCGCCTCGGAGCGGGCGATCGGCGGCGGCAGCAACGACGCCCACTACGCGGCGGCCAAGGGCGCGGCCCTGAGCCTATTGCGCAGCGCCGCGGTGGAGGTGGCTGCCGACGGCGTGCTGATCAACGCCGTGGCGCCCGGACCGTGCGACACGCCGCTGCTCGGCCCCGATTCCTGGGAACGGGCACCGGAGTTCCTGCAGACGCTGCCCGCGGGACGGATCGCCACGCCCCAGGAGGTCGCTGAATTGGTGGAGGCGCTGGTCAGCGACGACCTGAACCTGTGCGCAGAAGTATTGTCCGTCAACAGCGGAACGGTGATCTGATGGCGGACCGTTCTCGGCGCGTATTGGTGACCGGTACCGACACCATGCTGGGCGCCGCGGTGCAGACGGCCTTCGAGGCGCGCGGTGACCGCGTCGTCGGGGTGTGCCAAGCGCGTGGGGATGCTTGCCGACTCCCACCCGACGCCGTCGTCGCGGACTTCACCGACCCCGGGCAGATCAGATCCGCGGTCACCGACGCTGCAGACCTGCTGGCCGGTCTAGACACCGTGGTGACCGCACATGCGCTGCCCGTCGTGGGGGCGGTGTCGGACCTCGATATGACCGATTTCTGGGAGCACGTCGACTCGGCGCTGACCGGCACCTTCCTGGTAGCCCAAGCTGCCGCGGCATCGATCAGTGGTGGCGGCACTCCCGGTCGGATGGTCCTGACGACGTCGCGCTGGCATGTCGGCGGTCCCGGGTTGTCGGCCGTCGCGACCGCCGCGGGCGGGGTGGTGGCGCTCACCAAGACACTGACCCGAGACTTGGGCCCGTTCGGTATCGGGGTCAACGCCGTCGCAGTCGGATGTGTCGATTCCGAATGGTCGATCTGCGACGTGGCCGAACCCGCCGCGGCGGTACCAGCCGGCCGGGGCACGGTCGCCCAGGTGGCCAATCTGATCGAAGTGTTGAGCCGGTCGTCGTTAGGCGCCGCCGTGGGGCAGATTGTCAATGCCGATGGCGGGCGCTCCCGAAATCGTGTTTGAGAGAGGTCATTCGATGAACGAAGACAAGTCAGCAACCTCCATCGTGGGGGCCGTCGACCCGCAGGTGCAGCCGCGCTATGCGGGTTGGACCACCTTTGCCCGACTGCCGCGGTTGGAAGACGTCGAACACGCCGACGTCGTGGTGGTAGGTGTGCCCTTCGACAGCGCGGTGACTTACCGTCCCGGTGCGCGGTTCGGCCCCAACGCCATTCGGCAGGGGTCCCGGCTGACCCGCGGGTACAACCCGGCTTTGGATGTCAAGCCGTTCGAGGTGTGTCAGTTCGCCGACGCCGGAGACATCGCCTGCAACCCGTTCGACATCGCCGCCGCCGTCGATCAGGTCGCCGGCGAACTGGCCGCGCTGTTGGCCGAGGGCACCAAGGCGGTGATCCTGGGTGGCGATCACTCCGTGGCGTTGCCGTCCCTGCGGGCCGCCGCATCGGTGCACGGTCCGATGGCGTTGGTGCACTTCGACGCCCACCTGGACACCTGGGACGGCTACTACGGGGCAGACATCACCCACGGTTCGCCGTTCCGGCGTGCCTATGAGGAAGGACTGCTGCTCGACCAGAATGTGCACGTCGGTGTCCGCGGCTCCATCTACGACAAGAACGATCTCGTCGAGGATGCCAACTTCGGCTTCTCCTGCATCACCTGCCCTGACATCGACGCCCTTGGCGCGCAGGGCATCATTGGTCGCATCCGCGAACGCGTCGGCGATTCACCGGTGTACGTGTCGGTCGACATCGATGTGCTGGACCCCGCGCACGCTCCGGGGACCGGGACGCCGGAGGCCGGCGGCATGTCGAGCCGGGAACTGCTCGAGGTGATCCGTGGTCTGGTGGACGTGAATCTCGTCGGCGCCGACGTGGTCGAGGTGTCCCCGGCCTACGATCACGCCGAAATCACCGCCGTCGCAGCGGCCAACGTCACCTGGGAATTCCTATCCGTATTCGCGAGAAAGGCGCAACGATGACAGAACTGACCGCAGCGCAGCCCATCACCTGGCCGGACGGAAAGTCCTGCGCCGTGGCGTTCACCTTCGACGTGGACGCGGAGTCGCCCTTGCTCACAACGGATCCCGCATTCGCCGACCGGATGGGCGTGATGTCGCACCAGGCGTACGGGCCGCTGGTCGGTGTGCCCAGGCTGCTCGACATCCTCGGCGAACTCGACGTCGACGCCACCTTCTTCGTCCCGGGCTACACCGCGGAGCGACACCCGACGCCCATCCGCTCGATCGCGGAGGCGGGCCACGAGATCGCCCACCACGGCTACCTGCACGAATCGCTGGTCGGGGTCGATGAGGACACCGAACGGCGCATCCTGACCCGGGGCCTGGAGGCGCTGGCCAATATCGCCGGCGTGCGGCCCCGCGGATACCGCGCCCCCATGTGGGAGATGAACTGGCATTCCCCGAAGCTGCTGGCCGAGTTCGGTTTCGAGTACGACTCGACCCTGATGGATTCGGACCATCCCTATGAGCTGGCGGTGGGGGAGACGGACTCGTTGGTCGAGCTTCCGGTGAGCTGGGCCCTCGATGACTGGCAGCAGTACTGCTTTGTCCCGGACTTCTCCGGTGTGGGGCTCATCGAGACCCCCGCCAAGACCATCGAGCTCTGGCGAGCCGAACTGAACGCCATGCGTACCATCGGCGGCGCCTGGATCCTGACCAACCATCCCTTCCTGAGCGGGCGCCCGGGGCGGGCCTTCGCCCTGCGCGATTTCATTGCCGAGGTGTGCGCCATGGACGATGTGTGGGTCGCCAGCATGGCGGACATCGCAGCTCACGTCCGACGCCAGCAGCTGCGCCCGCGCACGTTGACCCGTCCCGTCTTCAGCCCGGTCGAAGGTAAGGAGAACGAATCATGACCGACATTCTCAGCCCCGAGAAACTTCGCGAGGCCTACCAGCATGTCTGGTTCGTGGTGGCCCGCTCGCAGGACATCAACGACGGCCCCTACTCCACCCAACTGCTCGATCAGAAACTCGTGGTCTTCCGGGACTCGTCCGGCGCAGCCCGGGTCACCGATCGGCGTTGTATCCACCGCGGCGGCAACCTCGCCGACGGTCGGGTGGTTGGTGACAGCATCCAATGTCCCTACCACGGCTGGCAATTCGACGGAGTCAGTGGCGTCTGCAACCGAATCCCGTCGCTGGCCGAGGGCGGGCGCATCCCGCCCAAGGCGGCCGTCAAGGCCTACCCCGTGATCGAACGTTTCGAATTCGTGTGGACGTGCCTGGGGGATCCCGTGTTCGATCTGCCGAACCCGCCCGAGATCGAGGACCTGGATCTCGAGTGGCGGGCGGCGGAACCCATCCACGCCGAGTGCGGCTTCATGGCCGCGACCGAGAACTTCAGGGACATGGCGCACTTTCCGTTCGTCCACGACCGGTCGATGGGCGAGGTGCCCGCGGTGATCCCGGACCTCAACGTGCAGCGCGAAGGTAGGGAGGTCACGGCCTCGTTCTTCTACGAGAGCATTCCCGGTTCGGAGTTCTCCGACGTCGGAGACGCGTGGATGCACTACCACTCGTACGCGCCGGGGATGGCGACCATCCTCTACGACTTCGGACCCGAGATCGGTAAGCGCTACCTGGTGGACTTCCCGTCGCCGGTCAGCTACGACAAGTGCACGATCTTCTGGGCGGTGGCCACCGACCGGAACTTCAAGGGCGGCAGCGTTGACGAGATCCTGGCCATCGAGACCACGGTGTTCGACGAGGACACCCCGATCCTCGAGGGGCTCGATCCGAAGGAGGTGCCGCTGGCGGGGCAGGCCATGGAAGTGTCCGCGCCGGCCGACGTCTACGCCCTGAACTATCGTCGGGCGACCCGGCATGCGGTGGAGACCATCCTGTCGGCGCGAGGGCTGTTACCCGCGGCGGTGAACGGCCGGGCATAGTGTCCGAGGGGGCCCCGTTACCGAACCGTGGAGCAACCAGGAATCGATGAAGCTACAAGTCATCCAACTCACGCTCGAAGCCGACAACATCATGTCGCTGGTGCTGCGTGATCCCAGCGGAGCCGAGCTCCCGCCATGGTCGGCTGGCGCCCACGTCCCGGTGACATTGCCGTCCGGTCTGATTCGCCAGTATTCGCTGTGCGGCCCGCGGGACGACCGCCACACCTACACCGTGGCCGTCCTGCGGGTCGACGGCGGCCGCGGCGGTTCGCGAGAGATCCACGACCGGTTGCGCCTGGGCGACTTCGTCGAGGTGGGCGCACCGCGCAACGAGTTCGAACTCGTCCCCGCCGAGCACTATCTGTTCGTCGCGGGCGGGATCGGCATCACCCCGATCCTGGCGATGCTCGAGGACCTGGCGGTGCGGCTGCCCGCGCCTGCGTCGGTGCGTGTGCTGTATGGGGCCCGGTCGAACTCTGCCATGGCATTCGTCCAACGGTTACGACGTCTGCACGACATCGACCTGCAGCTGATCGCCCAGGACATCGACGGCCTGCCGGATTTCGCAGCCGCGATGGCGGCCAGTCCGGCGGGGACTCAGATGTACTGCTGCGGTCCGCCGGCCATGCTCGCGGCGGTGACCGAACTGGAGCAGCTACATCCCGATCTCACGGTCCGCATCGAACGCTTCACCGGCGCCGGGCAACCACCTTCGCCACCACCGGGAGAGGCCGGTGATTTCGAGGTGGAACTGGTGCGTACGGGTATCACCGTCAGTGTCGAGGCGAACAAATCAGTGCTCGACGCAGTGCTGGAGGTTGCGCCGGACACGCCGTTCTCGTGTACGAGCGGTTTCTGCGGCACCTGCGAAACCAAGGTGCTCGAGGGCGAGGTCGACCATCGCGATGAGTTGCTGACCGACGCCGAACGCGCTATGAACCACACCATGATGATCTGCGTATCGCGGGCAAGGGCCGGGGCCAAGTTGAGATTGGACCTCTAGGATGGCCCGGCCGCGTCGGCGCTGTGAGCCGTAATGTCCAGAAACCGGGGCTCTTCCGGCGCTGGCGCGCATGACGGCTCGGTCACGCTCTCCGATCTGCTGGCTGAACCGGAGCTGTCCGTCCAGGCGGTGACCACTCCCGCCGACTCGGCAAAAGTGATCCGGTACGTCTACCCGACGGAACTCGTCGACCCCTCGAACTATCTGCGTGGCGAGGAACTCGTCGTCAGCGTCGGGGTGCCCGTCCACGACAAGCCGGTCGCGGACATCCGGCGCTACGTTGCCGACCTGGTGGAACACGGCGTCACGGCCCTGCTCATCGGCTTGGGGGATCTGTTCGCCGAACTCCCGACGGAGCTGGTGGAGGCCTGCCGTGCCCACGGCCTGGCCCTGCTGACCCTGGCCCCCGGCGTCCCCTTTCGCCGCATAGTCGACTGGATCGACGAGCGGCGTATCGCCGAGCGCACCGTCGATGCGCGCGAGCGGGATCTCGGCGCGCTGCTGCGCTGGTTCGTGGCGGGCACGCTGGGCGTGGGCCCGCTGGAGAATGCGCTCGCCGGTTACGGTCTGGCAGGTTTCCCGGTGATGGTTTGCGCCTTCCCGCTCGAGTTGCACGACGAGGTACACCCCCTGGTCGACGAGTACCCCGGTGCGGTGGCGATTCTCGAAGAGCAGCTACTGGTGTTGTGTGCCGGGGATGCGGCGTTCGCCTCCGCACTCGCCGAGTCACACCTGATCTGCGGGATCTCGGTAGCGCAGAACGCGCAAGCCATGGCGCACGCCATCCCGGAAGCCCTGGAGGCGCTGCGCGAGGCGGTGCGGCGCCGTCACGTGGTGCGCATCGATGACGTGTCGACATTGGAAGGATTGCTGGCCGCCGTGCCCAAGGTCCGCCTGGTGCCGTTCATCCACCGACTGGTCGTCCCGTTGGTCGATCATGACGCCAGAGCCGGGACGGGGCTACTGCCCTCGCTGCAGGTGTTCCTGCAACCGGGCAACGACATCGGCACCGCCGCCGCCAAGCTCTACGTGCATGTGAACACCCTGCGCAATCGCCTGGCGAAGGTCGCCGATCTGACCGGCGCCAACCCGTTGGACGAGGACGACCGGGTCCGGTTCCGGATCGCCATCTGGGCTGCGAGCACCATGGGGACCATCAAATCTGCGGAACCCGAACAGGTTCCGAGCCTGCGCTGAGCCCACTCAGGCAGGCTTGACCCGACGGCCGAACGGCGGTCGGGTACCGCGAAGACGATCCCGGTCCTCCTCGGTGAGACCACCCCAAGTGCCGTGATGCTCCGGGAAGGCCATCGCGTGGTCGCGGCATTGGGGTTGCACGGGGCACTGCTCGCACACGGCCTTGGCCCTCAGTTGCCGGTCTCGCCGGCGGGGCCCGCGTTCTCCCTCGGGGTGGAAGAACAAGGTGCCATCGTTGCCCAGGCATGCAGCGTCGTGCTGCCATGTCCAGAATTCCGAGCGTTTTTTCACAGGGTCCTCAGCCGGTGCTCTTTCAGTGTGGAGGGGACAACCTGAGAATTGATCATGTGGCATCCGAGCGGCTCATCGCCGATACACAGTGTGATCAATCGTCGGATCGCAGAGACAGTGTGTAAGCGCGGTGGCCCCATCCGTCCGCGGCGACGGTCATCCGTCGAATGTGTGTGGCGGCAACCGAAAGTGCAGCAAGGTCGTACGGGGCCGCGTTGTGCAGACGGGCGAGGGCCCGCTGGGAACGGTCCAGGCTTGAACGGTTGCGCTCCTCCCAGGCGCGGATGCGCTCCGACGCGGAATCGCCCGGGTCGGATTGCGCGGCGTCGAGCGCGAGGGCCTCCAGCGACTCGTACAGGTTCTCCCGCAGCGCCAGCCTGGCCTGGGCATGCCAGCGGTCCCCACGGGGCAGGGCCGAGATGGAATGCAGCAACTGGTCGATCCCCAGATGGTCGGATAACGCGAAGTAGGTGTCCGCCAAGTCGATCGGGTCATGGCCGGGGTGACGTTGCACGGCGTCGGCGATGTCGAGGGCGCTGAACCAGTACAGCGACTCGCTGAGCGCGCGCGCGATCTCCGCGGGGACGCCTCGGAGTTGATACGCGGTCGCGGCGGCCGCCACCGCGTCGGCCTCTCGCCCCCGCAGGAGTCCACCGATGCGGGGTCGCAGCGCGGCGACGGTCGGCTGCAGCCTGCTGATCTCACCGACGATGTCGAGTGGTTGGCGGCGTTGGTTCAGCAGCCACCGCGCGGCCCGGTCGAGCAGCCGGCGGGCTTCGCTGCTCAGTTCGTGGGTCAGCGCGGACGGGAGGCCGGCGCCGCGGATGGCCGAGAGCAGCGGCGCGATGTCGAACAACTCGGCGGCGATGCAGAAGGACCGGACGACGTCCTCGGCGGTGGCCGCCGAATCGTCGGCAAGCCGGTGCGCGAAGGTCAGGCCCCCCGCGCTGACCAGGCGGTTGACCACCACGGTGGTGATGATCTCGCGCCGCAGCGGATGGTGTTGGAGTTCCTCGCCGTAGGTCTGGTGCAGCGGGGTGGGAAAGTACTCCCGCAGCATCGGCAGGAAATAGTCGTCGTCGAACAAGGTGCTGTGCTGCAGGTCTTCTTTCAGGTCGAGTTTGGTGTGCGCCAGTAACGTGGCCAGCTGCGGTGCGGTCAGTCCCAGGCCATGGCGTTCGAGATCATCGAATTCCTCCGCAGTGGGCAGGTTTTCGAGGTCCCGGCGCAGGCCACGACGATGCTCGAGGTCGCTCACCATCTCGGCGTGCACGCGGATCAGCCGGTGGGCGTCATGGCGCGCGCACCCCAGGATGGCGTTGTGGTCCAGGTTGTTGTCGAGCACCAAGGCCACCACCGCGTCGGTCATCGAGACCAGTAGGCGAGCCCGCTGTGGGCCGGTCAGCGTCCCGTCGGGCAGCGAGTTCAGCAGGACCTTGATGTTGACCTCGTGATCTGAGCAGTCGACGCCGGCGGCGTTGTCGATGGCATCGCTGTTGATCAGGCTGCCTGAGCGGGCGAATTCGATTCGTCCCCGGGCGGATACGCCGAGGTTGCCGCCCTCGGTGATGCAGCGGGCACGCACCGCGGCGCCGTCGACGCGCACCGCGTCGTTGACCTTGTCGCCGATCTCCGAGTGCTGCTCGGCGGCGGCCTTGACGTAGGTGCCGACTCCGCCGTTGAACAGCAGGTCGACCGGCGCGCACAGCACGGCGCGGATGAGGGCGTCGGGGGTCAACGCATCCACCGCGTCCTCGATGCCCAGCGCCGCGCGCAGTCGCGGGTTCACCGGGATGGTCTTGCACTCGCGCGACCAGACGCCGCCGCCGGGGCTGATCAGCGTCCGGTCGTAGTCCGCCCAGGAGGAGGACGGCAGGCCGTAGAGCCGTTGTCGTTCGGCGAAGGCCGCCGCGCGGTCCGGCGTCGGATCGCAGAAGATGTGGCGGTGGTCGAACGCGGCCACCAGGCCCAGTCGGGGACTGCGGAGCATGCCGTTGCCGAAGACGTCACCGCTCATGTCGCCGATACCGACCGCGGTGAAATCGTCAGCGGTGACGTCGATCCCGAGCTCGCGCAGATGCGCGGTGGCGCTGATCCAGGCGCCGCGTGCAGTGATGCCGAGCGCCTTGTGGTCGTAACCGGTGGAGCCTCCGGACGCGAAGGCGTCGCCGAGCCAGAACCCACGGTCCTGCGCGATTTCATTGGCAATGTCGGAGAACTTGGCGGTGCCCTTGTCCGCCGCGACGACCAGATAGGGATCGGCGGCGTCGTAGCAGACCAGATGGTCGGGCTGCTCCGGCGCACCGTCGGCCGTGACGTTATCGGTGACGTCGAGCAGGCCGCTGATGAACTGGCGGTAACCGGCCCGGCCCGCTTCCAGGTCGACCGGCGGCTGTTTCAGGACGAAGATGCCCTTGGCGCCCACCGGGACGATGACGGCGTTCTTCACGGCCTGCGCCTTCGCCAGCCCGAGCACCTCGGTGCGGTAGTCGTCGAGGCGGTCCGACCAGCGCAGGCCGCCGCGCGCGACCCGGCCGAATCGCATATGCACCCCCTCGATGGTGGGTGAGTACACGAAGATCTCGAACTTGGGACGGGGATGCGGGAGCTCCTCGATGTCCCCGGGTAACACTTTGAAGGCCAACCACGGTCGCGCTTCGGTCAGCACGTCCTTGGCGAAGGCATTGGTCCGGACCATGGCCCGCGCCACTGACGCGTAGCCGCGCAGGATGCGGTCGGCATCGAGGCTGACGACCTGGTGGATCTCGTGGCTCACCTGCTCCTGTGCGACGTGGACCCGCGCCTGCCGCTCGGGGTTGTCGGGGGCGACGCCGGTCGTGCCGAAGCGTGCCTCGAACAGCCCCACCAACGCCCGGGTGGCATCCAGATGGGCCAGGAGAATCTGCTGGATCCGATTCTGCGCGTAAGGCAATCGCGTCTGGCCGAGGTACCGGCCGAGTGCTCGCAGGATGGCGACCTGCTGCCACGACAATCCGGCGGCAAGGATCAGCGAGTTGAAATCGTCGGCCTCGGCTAGCCCGGACCACATGGCATGGAACGCGTCGGTGATCGCCGGGGTGTTGTCGGGGTTGAAGAGTGCTTCGCGCGCCGATCGTCCCGCGGCGACAGTGAATTCATAGCGGTACCAGGAAGTTCCATCGCGCTGCGTAGGGGCCGACGCGTGTTCTTCGAGCGCCTCGATGTCCAAGCTTTCCAGCACCGGCAGGATCCGCCGCAACGGCACCGGTTCCTGGGCCTCGATGATGATGCGGGCGTACCCGGACGTCGCGGTGTCGCGGTCCGTGGCCAGCAGGAAGTGGACGGGACGTTCGCCGGTATGCATCGTTGCATCTCTTCTCGTACGCCGGGGCGGACCGGGCTGTCGGTGAATTCCGTTGTGTGCAAACAATCGTCGGGCAGTTCGACTCAACCAACTATCGGACGACCGCTCGATCGTGGCGCCGCGCACCATGTCACAATTTGACGGACCGTGCATACACTATGTAAATGACGTTGACTGTCGCCGAAGTGCTTGAGTTGCCGGTGGTCCGAAGCGGTGAGCCCGAGGTGTTGAGCGGACGCAGGTTGACCGAACGGATCCGCTGGGCGCACAGCAGCGATCTCGCGGACCTGTCGTCGTTGCTCCAGGGCGGGGAACTGGTATTGACCACCGGCACGGCGTTGGCCCGCAAACCCCGAAAGTATCTGAGCGGCCTGGCGAAAGCCGGCGCGGTGGGCGTGATCGTCGAGCTGGGCACGGTGGTCTCGGAGCTGCCCGACAACACCGGACGCATTGCCGATGAGCTGGACATCGCACTGGTTGCGCTGCACCGGAAGACCCGTTTCGTCGAGGTCACCGAGGCCGTTCACCGTCGAATCGTGGCGGCCCAGTACGAGGAGGTCGCCTTCGACCGACACGTCCACGAGACCTTCACCGAGTTGAGCATGAAGGGGGCCCCGCTGACAGGCATCGTCGACGCCGCGGCCAAGATTCTCGACGAGCCCGTCGTTTTGGAGGATCTGTCGCACAAGGCCCTGGTTGTCTCCACCGGTACGCCGGCTGATCTGCTCGCCGAATGGGAGATGCGGTCGCGGCGTAGCCCGGGTAAGCGATCCGACTCCGAGCCGTGGTTGGCCACGGGCGTGGGTCCGCGTTCGCAGCAATGGGGCCGACTGGTGATTCCCCGTCGGGCCGCCGATGCGGGCCGGGCCACCATGGTGCTCGAGCGGGCGGCCGCTGCCCTGGCCATGCGCCGCATGGTGGAGCGGGACAAGACCGGTTTGCAGCAACAGGCCCAGGGCGGGCTCATCGACGATGTGCTGCGTGGCCGGATCTCCGACGACCGGGACGCCGCCGCCCGCGCGCACGCACTGGGGCTGCGCCACTCCGCGCACTATCTTCCCGCCGTGGTGCGAGTGCCGGGACCCACCGCGTTCGGCGACCCCGTGGCGGCGCACCGCCGCAACGTCGTGCTGCTGGACGCGGTCGCGCACACCGTCAACGCCGCCGGGCACTCAGGGCTGTTCTCCATCCGCGGGGACGGCGAGGTGGCGGCGGTGCTGGCCCTGCGGGAGCACCGCGCGCCCGCCGCCGACAAGACGCTCGCGGCCCTGGGCGAGCGGATCCGGCGGGAGGTGCATCGGATCGACGGGGCCGAGGGCACGGTCCTCGCGCTAGGGCCCGCGGCCAGGTCGGTGACCGACACCATCGCGGGGCTCTCCGAGGCGACCGACATTGCCGAGGTTGCGATGGCCATGGAGGACGATCGTCCGTACTACCGCGCTTCGGACGTGCGGCTTCGCGGTCTGATCTCCCTGCTGCGGGACGACCGTCGGGTGCAGCGCTTCGCCGAGACCGAACTCAGGTCCTTGCTGACCGACACACCGCAATCAGAACCGACACACCTGACCGTCCTGCGCGAGTACCTGCGGTTGGCGGGCAACAAGGCCGCGGTCGCCGACCGGCTGCACGTCAGCCGGCCCTTCGTCTACAAGCGCCTGACCGAGATCCGCGAGCTACTCGGCGTCGATCTCGACGACGGCGAGTCGATGACCTCGCTGCACGTCGCGTTGCTGGTGCACGAGGCGTCCCGCCAACGCGCCTAGTTGTCAGGAAACCTAGTTGCCGGCGTCCTGGCAGATCTTCCACTGGTCGTCGCGGAACTGCAGGTCCAGGCTGCGCGTCGAGCGGGTGCTGGGATCGGACTCCACGAACGTCGTGACGTTGGCCTCGGCGTGACCGTCGTTGATGATCACCTGGTCGATGCTGGCGATCACCGGATTCTGGCCGGCGTCGATGATGCGCTGATGGGTCTCGGCCCACTTGCGGTCGTCGAGCTTGTTGTATTCGTCGGCGGTCTGGCCGCAGGTGATGCTGCGCAGCGTGGCCAGATCACCCTTCTCGATCGCGGTGTCATAACTCTGGATGGTCTCGCGGACCCGGTCCTCCTGGGACACCCCGATGGAGGTGCCGCGGGTCAGCAGCACGGTGGCTAGCACGGCGATGGCCACCAGCGCGGCGATCACCAGCACGACGGCGATCACCCAGCCCCAGCTGCGCTGCCGGGGCGGCTTCGGGCCGCCGGGGCGGGGCGGAATGGCCTGCGGGGTGGCGACCTTGCCGGAATCATCGGGCGAGTCCGGGGCGCCGACCGCGGTGAACACCTCGGTCTCCGGGTCCGGGTTGCGGTCGATGATCTGGGTCGAGCCGTCGTCCATGCCCGACGGGGCGGTGAAGCGGCGTTCGCCGGGGTCGACGGTGGGCAGCGCCGACTCGCCGCCGTCCTGCGCCTCGAAGATCTCGGTCTCGGGGTCCTCGCCGCGGTGGACGGCCTCGGTGACTGCGTCGGGGTCCTCGGGGTGCTCCGGCTGGCTCGATTCGTCGTCCGGGTCGGGTCCTGGGGGAATCGACATCGGTGCTGCGGTCCTCCACGGTCTTCAGCTGGCTGGCGCTGCGGGGCAAATATCGGCATCAGCCTAACGCTGCGGCCGGGTCGGGCTCCCGCCCAGGCGGCACGGCACAATGGGCGCCATGACGCGGATGGGTGATCTTCTAGGGCCAGACCCGGTGTTCCTGCCGGCGGACATCGACGCCGAGGCCGCCCTGGCCGCCGGCGACAGCCCGACGGTGGTGGCGGCGGCGCATCCGTCGGCCTCGGTGGCCTGGGCCGGCCTGGCCGAGCAGGCGCTGGACGACGACAAGGCGGTCACCGCCTACGCCTATGCCCGCACCGGCTACCACCGCGGGCTCGATCAGCTGCGCCGCAACGGCTGGAAGGGCTTCGGGCCGGTGCCGTACTCGCATGAGCCCAATCGGGGTTTCCTGCGCTGCGTGGCGGCGCTGGCGCGGGCGGCCGACGTGATCGGCGAGACCGACGAGAATGCCCGCTGCCTGGATCTGCTCGACGACTGCGATCCGGCGGCGCGCAAGGAACTGGGCCTGGGCTAACAGCGGGCTAACAGTCCGCGCAGTCGGCGACCCCGCCAGGCGGTTCCACCTGGACGGTCGCGTGCTCGAGCCCGCGGGCGGCCAGCACCGCCCGGGCGTCGATGAGCACCCGGGTGGAGTCCGCGGCGCTCCGCAGGTGCGCGGTCGCCATGTCGCGGCCGGGCACCAGGGTCCAGACGTGCAGGTCGTGCACCTCGGTGACGCCCGGCACGGCCCGCAGCGCGGTGCGCAACTCGTCGACGTCGATGTGGCTCGGTGAGGATTCCGACAGGATCCGCAAGGCGGTGCGGGCCAGCGAGATCGCTCGCGGCAGCACCCACAGCGCGACCAGCACGGCGACCACCACGTCGGCGTAGGGCCAGCCGGTGGTGACGGTGACGATGCCGGCGATCAGCACGCCGATGCTGCCGACGGTGTCGGCCATGACCTCCATGTAGGCGCCCTTGACGGCCAGGCTCTTCTCGGCATCGCCGCGCAGCAGCAGGACCACCGCGGCGTTGGCCGCCAAACCCGCCAGGGCGACCACGATCAGCGGCATCCCGGGCACCTCGGGCGCGTCGCCGATCCGGTCGATCGCCTCGTAGAGGATGAAGCCCGCGACGCCGAGCAGCAGCACGGCGTTGGCGACGGCGGTGAACACCTCGGCGCGGTGCCAGCCGTAGGTGCGTGCCGCCGAGACCGGGCCGTGCTTGGCCAGCAGCACCGCCGTCAGGCCCATGAACATGGCGACCAGGTCGGTGAGCATGTGCCCGGCGTCGGCCAGCAGGGCGATCGAGTTGATCAGCAGGGCCGTGGTCAACTCGACGGCGAAGAAGACGGCCAGAATGCCCGCGGCGATCAGCAGCCGGCTGACCCGCCTATCGGTATGACTGTGATCGTGTCCCGCACCCATGGGCCCGAATGTATGCGTACTTTCGCATGTATTCAAGGGGCCTCGCCGCGCGCCTCAGCGCAGCGACCAGAACAGCGCCAGGTCGAAGCCCACCGCCGCCATGGCGCCGCTGCCGCCCAGCAGCGCGAAGATCCGGTACACCAGCCCGAAGAACCACTGATTCAGCGGGGACATCAGCAGGACCACCACCAGCAGCAACACGCCCCACTGCTTGAATCCGCTCAGCGCACGCTGGGTCTGCGGGCTCAGGTGCGGTTCCAACGCGCCGTAGCCGTCCAACCCCGGGACCGGCAGCACGTTGAGCACGACGGCCATCACCTGCAGCAGCCCCAGGAACGCCACGCCACCCCAGAACACCGACCGCTCGGGGGTGGCCAGCACCGCGCCGGCGCCCAGCAGCAGCACCGCCAGCACCAGGTTGGCGAACGGCCCGGCCAGGCTGACCACCGTCCGCTGCCACTTGGTCATCGACCCGGTCCGCAGCCACACCGCGCCGCCGGGCAGGCCGATGCCGCCGAGCGCGACGAACAGCAGCGGCAGCCCCAGCGACAGCATCGGGTTGGAGTACTTCAGCGGGTTCAGCGTCAGGTAGCCGCGGCCGGCCACCTCGTGGTCGCCGAACCGCCACGCGGTGTAGGCGTGGCCGAACTCGTGCAGGCACAGCGAGACCACCCAGCCGGCGAACACGAAGATCAGCACGGCTGCGTGCGCCAGCGGGGGATTGGTGGCTTGGGCCGCCCCGCAGGCCCAGGCCAGCGCGCCGCCGAGGCCGGTGATCGCGAGGATGACCAGGAAGATCGGGCTCGGTCGCACCGACCGCCGCGGAGGCCGGAGGGGCCGCGTGTTCATGCCCCGAAGCTACCGGCCAGCGGCCATGGGCCAGCAGCTATGGCCCGAAGTTGCCGCCAGGGTCGTGCCGCCGCCGCCCAACACGACCCGGTGCGCAATTTCGGCCAGGCCTCCTGGCGCCCGTCAGCGCACCCGCAGCCAGCCCTGGGTGTGCCGGTAGAAGGTCGAGCGGCGCACCGGCCGCGGCATCGGCACGCCGTCGCGCACCACCGACGCGCCCGTGGTGCCGAGCTGCGCGGCGCGGCCCACCAGCCAGCCGGTGAGCTCGGCCTTCGGCGCGACCACCCGCGCGCGCAGCCCCGGCAC
>JAEWRC010000240.1 GCA_023460175.1 Actinomycetes bacterium | reverse complement strand
ACCCCGGGCAGCGACGTGGAGATCCTCGCGACGTTCGAGGACGGGTCGCAGCTGCCCATCACCGCGCAGGTCCGCGACTTCGCCGGGGCCGAGGAGGACTACGCGTCGGATCCGCATGCCGACCACGGGTCGGGGTCCCATGGCTGAGTTCAGCCGGCGCCGGTTGCTCGGTGCCGGCGCCCTGGTCGCCGGCACCGCCGGGGCCGCCGCGGTGGGCGGACCCCGGTTGGTGTCCGACCCCGCGGTCGCCGACGACGCGGCGGTCGAGCCCTTCTACGGCCCGCATCAGGGCGGGGTGGCCACGGTGCCGCAGGCCTACGCGACGCTGCTGGCGTTCGACCTGCGGCCCGAGCACCGCAACGTCGCCAGCCTGCGGTCGATCATGAAGTTGTGGACCGCCGACGCCGCGCGGCTGACCCAGGGCCTGCCGGCCCTCGCCGACACCGAGCCGGAGCTGGCCACCAGCCCGGCCCGGCTGACCGTCACCGTCGGCTACGGGCCCACCCTGTTCAGCGCGCTGCGGTTGGCCCACGCGCAGCCGGCCACCCTGCGCGAACTACCGGCGTTCTCCGTGGATCGACTCGAATCCCGTTGGAGTGGCGGGCATCTGATGGTGCAGCTGTGCGCCGAAAGTCCGCTGCCGGTGAGCCATGCCACGCGGGTGCTGACGAAGAACGTCCGGTCCATGGCCACCGTCCGCTGGATCCAGCGCGGTTTCCGCGAGCCGATCCGCACCGAGGAACCGGCCGGGTCGATGCGCAACCTCATGGGTCAGGTCGACGGCACCGTCAACCTGGCGGACTCCCAGTTCGATCAGTTCGTCTGGGATCGCGGCGAGGACCAGGACTGGTTCGCCGGCGGCACGATCCTGATCGTGCGGCGGATCCGCGCCGAGATGGACACCTGGGATCAGCTTGGCCGCGACACCAAGGAACTGGTCGTCGGGCGCACGCTGGGTTCGGGCGCGCCGCTGACGGGCGAGAAGGAGTCCGACGAACCGGACTTCGACGCGCACGTCGGCGGAATCCCGGTGATCCCACCGAACTCGCACATCGCCCTGGCGCGTCACCACAAGGACAGCGAGCAGTTCCTGCGCCGGCCCTACAACTACGACGACCCGCCGCCGGCCGGACAGATCAGCGACTCCGGTCTGTTGTTCCTCGCGTTCCAGCGGGATCCGGCCACCCAGTTCGTCCCGGTGCAGCAGCGGATCTCCGACGGCGACGCGCTCAACGAGTGGGTGACCCCGGTCGGTTCGGCGAGTTTCGCGGTGCTGCCCGGGGTGCGCGAGGGTGAGTATCTGGGCCAGCGCCTCTTCGATGCGATGGATCCGGCGACGAACGGGGACAATGGCTGATATGGGCCTGAACCCGTTCCGGCGTGGGGTGAATCAAGCGTTGGCCGCGATGCCGGGGGTGCGGGCGGTGCGCCGTCCGGTGACCCCGGGTTCGACTGAGCAGTTCACGTTGTACTACGTGCGCAGCGGACCGCTGACGGCGCACCCGGTGGTGATCATCCCCGGCGGGCCCGGGGTGGCGTCGATCCACCACTATCACGCGCTGCGCCGGCGCGCCGCGGGCCTCGGCCTGGACGTGGTGATGGTCGAACACCGCGGCGTGGGCATGTCCCGGCACGACGATTCCGGCGCCGACCTGCCGCCGGAGGCCATGACCGTCGAGCAGGTGATCGACGACATCGTCGCGGTGCTCGACGATCTCGGCGTCGACACCGCGGTGTTCTACGGCACCTCCTACGGCAGCTACCTGGCCGCGGGAACCGGTGTGCGACATCCGCACCGGGTCCGCGCGATGATCCTGGACTCGCCGGTGCTCTCGGCCGACGACCTCGCGGCGATGCGCACCGCCCTGCGCGGGCTGCTGCTCGGCGGGGCGGTGCCCGGCGCCGAGACGGTGGCACCCAAGGTGCGCCGGCTGCTCGACGCCGGGCTGCTGTCGTCGTCGGCCGCCGAGGTCGCCGCGTACGCGTATTCGTACGGGGGAGTGGCGCTGCTGAACCGGTTGCTCGATCTGTTGCTGACCGGACACACCCTGCTGTGGCGGACCATGATCGCCGTCAGCAAGCTCACGCTGCGCCCGGTGCCCTATCACAACGAGGTGGACCTGGTGGGGCGCATCGCCTTTCGGGAGCTGGACTACGCAGGGGAGCCGGACGGGCTGCCGCTGGACCCGGCTGCGGCGCTGCTGGCGATGGCCGAGCAGATCCCGGGCCGCCGACCGGCGTTCGAGGGCGAACCGTATGACCTGGTGACCGAGCTACCCCGGTTCGACTGGCCGACGGTCGTGATCTCCGGTGGGCGCGATCTGACCACCCCGCCGCCGGTCGCCGAACGCATCGCCGACTTGGTCCCCGACGCTCAGTTGGTGTCGCTGCCGACCGCCGCGCACAGCGCCCTGGACACCCGCGAGGTGGCCGCCCTGTGGATCACCAAGACGGTGGTGCGGGGTCGGGCCGCCGAATTGCCCGCGCAGGGCGCCGAACTCGATGCGTTGCCGGCCAACCCGTCGATGCGGATGCTGGTCGGTCTGCTCGGAGCCGCCGCCGCGCTCGAGGCCGCGTTGCCCGCCTCGCGGCGCGCGCCGGGACCTATTGCATGAAACCGACCTTGGTGTAGTCGATGTCGCCGAGGCCGGCGGCCCCGAAGTTGGCCAGATTGCTGCGCACCGCGATGTTGCCGGCCGACTGGGTCATCGGCAGGCTGAAACCCTCGGCCCAGATCAGCTCGTCGAGCTCGTTGGCCAGTTCGCGCGCCTTGTCCGGATCGAGTTCGGTGAGCACTTCCTCGATCTTCGCGTCGATCTCCGGGGAGCCGATCTTGCCGAAGTTGCTCTCACCGGTGGACTTGTAGATCTGGGTCAGGCCCGCGAACGGGAAGGCGTCGCCGACCCAGGAGAACTGCGCGATGTCGAAGTTGCCGACGGTGATCCAGTCGGTGAACAACGAGCCGCCGCCCTTGGCCTCGATCTCGAGCTTGACGCCGATCTGCGCCAGGTTGTTCTGCGCGATCTGGGCGAACTGCTTGGTGCTGGCGGCGTCGTAGAGCACGTCGCGGATGACCAGTTGTCGGCCGTCCTTCTCGCGGAACTGGCCGTTGAGTTTCCAGCCCAGTTCGTCGAGTTCGCGCGCGGCGGCCTCGGGGTCGTAGGCCACCACGGCGCTGTTGTCCTGATAGCCCTTCTGCCCGGCGACGAAGATGTGGTTGTTCAGCGGTGCCGGGTTGTCGGCCAGCCCGCGCATGGTGACGTTGGCGATGGTCTGGCGGTCGATGCCCTTGGAGATCGCCCGGCGCAGCGCCGGATCGGCCAGGATCGAACCGGGCGCGCCGTTGAACGTGAAGTGGTACCAGCTGTTGCCGGGGGCGCGCCGGATCTCGATGCCGTTGGTGTTGCGGGCGATGGTCAGTTCGTCCAGGGACGCCACCCCGACCGCGTCGATCGTGTTGTTCTGCAGCGCCGGCATCCGCGCGGCGTCATCGAGCACCATGTAGGTGATGGTGTCCAGCACCGGCGTGGCGCCCCACCAGTCCGGGTTGCGGGTCAGGGTGATGCGTTGCGCGGTGCGGTCCACGTTGGAGATGACGAACGGTCCCGCCGACGGGCCGGGCCCGCCCAGTTGGCCCTTGTTGAACACCTCCGGGTCGCGCGTCATGCTCGCCGGCAGCAACATCCCGTTACCGGCGAACATCCCCTGCCAGTCGGCGTAGGGCCGGTCGAAGGTGATGACGGCCTGGCGGTCGTCCTCCCCGCGGGTCACCGAGGCCACCCGCTCGCTGCCGTTGGGGCTGGCGAACGCGAACGCGGGGTCCTCGCCGCTGGTGGCGTGGATCTGGGAGGCAATGTCCTGCCAGGTGATGGGGGTGCCGTCGGTCCAGACCGCGTCGGGATTGATGGTGTAGGTCACCACCTGCGGATCGGTCCCGGTCAGCTCGATGTCGGTGAAGTAGTCGGTGTTGACGGTGGTGGTGCCGTCCGCGGCGATCCGGAACGCCCGCGGCAGGGTCGCGCGCAGCATGTTCGCCGCGTCGGCGACGTTGCCGTCGATGTGCAGGGTGTTGAAGTTCGGCGGGAAACCGTTCAGCGCCAGGCGCAGGTGCCCGCCCTGGCGCAGCGTGGCCGGGTCCTGCGGGTTCAGGTCGGCGGTCGCACCGACCTCGGCGTCGCCGCCGGCCGACGGGACGTCCTGGTTGGCGCCCGAACACCCGGCGAGGATCAATACACCCGTCATCGCCAGCGCGGCACAGCGTCGCAACATCATGAGGACCGATGTTAACTGTCGTCACGGTCTGCGCCGGTGGCCCGCGACCGCGCCGCGCTCAGGTGCGGTTCGGATCCGGCTGCGGGACCGCGTCGAGCAGCTTGCGGGTGTAGTCGTGGCGCGGGCTGGCGAAGACCTGCTCGGCGGGGCCCTGTTCGATGATCTTGCCCTTGAACATCACCGCGACGTGGTGGGCCAGGTGCTTGACCACCGACAGGTCGTGCGAGACGAACAGGTAGGACAGCCCGAACTGTTGCTGCAAGTCCAGCAGCAGGTTGAGGATGCCGGCCTGGATCGACACGTCCAGCGCGGAGACGGGTTCGTCGAGCGCGAGGATCTTCGGGTTCAGCGCCAAGGCGCGCGCGATGCCGATGCGCTGCTTCTGGCCGCCGGAGAACTCGGTCGGGTAGCGGGCCGCGTCGGTCCGGCTCAGACCCACCAGGGTGAGCAGTTCGGCCACCCGATCCTGGGTCGCCTGCTTGGCGACGCCGTTGGCCTGCAGCGGTTCGGCCAATACCTCGGACACCGGCAGGCGGGGGTCCAGGGAGGCGACCGGATCCTGGAACACCACCTGTAGGTCGCCGCGCAGCCGCCGGCGCCCGGCGCGGTCCAGGGTGGCGACGTCGGTGCCGAGCACCTCGATGGTGCCGCCCTGCGGCGCGGTGAGTTCCAGCACCTCGTGCAGGGTGGTCGACTTGCCGGATCCGGACTCGCCGACGATCCCGAGGGTCTGCCCGGCCGACAGCTCGAAGCTGATGCCGTCGACCGGGCGCACCTCGCCGATGGTGCGCCGCAGCACGACCCCCTTGGTCAGCCGGTAGGTCTTGACCAGGTCCTCGACCCGGATCACCGGCGCCGAATCGGCTTGCACCGGCGCGACGGCAATGGGAGCCGTTGCGACGCCGTAGATCTCGGCGGCGCTGCGCCCGACGACGTCGTCGGTGCGGATGCACGCGGCGCGGTGGTCCACGGCGTCGGGGCCGACGGGCAGCAGGTCCGGTTCGGCCGTGCTGCATTCGGGGATCGCCAGCGGGCAGCGGGGCGTGAACGGGCAGCCCGGCGGCAGGTCCGACAGCGACGGCGGCGTGCCGGGGATGGGCACCAGGCGCGCGCCCTGCGGGGCGTCGAGGCGGGGCACCGAACCCAGCAGGCCCGCGGTGTAGGGCATCCGGCGGTCGCGGTACAGGACGTCGACCGGGGCGGTCTCCACAGCGCGGCCGGCGTACATCACCATCGCGCGGTCGGCGAACTCGGCGACCACGCCCAGGTCGTGGGTGATGATCAGGACGCCGGCGCCGGTGACGTCGCGCGCGGTGCGCAGCACGTCGAGGATCTGGGCCTGCACGGTGACGTCGAGCGCGGTGGTGGGTTCGTCGCAGATCAGCAGGTCGGGGTCGTTGGCGATGGCGATGGCGATGACGACGCGTTGCCGCTCGCCGCCGGACAGTTCGTGCGGGAACGCCTTGGCGCGCCGTTCGGGCTGGTTGATGCCGACGAGTTCGAGGAGTTCGACGGCGCGGCGGCGGGCCTGCTGCTTGGTGGTCCGGTCGCGCTGCGGGCTGTGCGCGGTGATGGCCTCGGCGATCTGATCACCCACGGTGTACACCGGGGTCAGGGCCGACATGGGGTCCTGGAACACCGTGCCGATCGCCTTGCCGCGCACCCGGGACAGCTCCCGGTCGGGCATGCCGAGCAGTTCGGTGCCGCCCAACCGCACCGACCCCGACACCTGCGCGTACTCGGGCAGCAGGCCGATGATGGCCATCGCGGTCGCCGACTTCCCGGAGCCGGATTCGCCGACGACGGCGACCACCTCGCCGGGGTCGACCCGGAAGTTGACCCCGCGCACGGCGGTCACCGGCGCGGCGTCGGTGGGGTAGGTGACCGACAGGTCGGTGACCTCCAGCAGCGCGTTCATCGGCGGCTCCCGAACTTGCGGCGGCTGCGCCGCAGGTTGCCCGACCCGGGGTCGACGGCGTCGCGGATCCCGTCGCCGATCATGTTGGCGCAGAGCACGATCAGCACCAGGATTCCGGCGGGGAACAGGAACACCCAGGGGAACGTCGTCACCGACGGGGTGCCGGAGGCGATCAGGGTGCCCAGCGAGACGTCCGGCGGCTGCACGCCGAATCCCAGGTAGCTGAGCCCGGTTTCGGCCAGGATCGCCAACCCGACGTTGAGCGTGGTGTCGATGATCAGGATCGAGGCGACGTTGGGCAGGATGTGCCGGGAGATGATGCGGGTGTTCGACACCCCCATATACCGTGCGGCCTGGACGAATTCGCGCTCGCGCAGGCTCATCGTCATGCCGCGCACCATGCGTGAGCTGATCATCCAGCTGAACAGCGACAGCAGCACGATCAGCATCACGATGCTGCCGCTCTGCTTGACCCGCGGGGTGGCGATGGCGATCAGGATGAAGCTGGGCACCACCAGCAGCAGATCGACGATCCACATCAGGGTGCGGTCCCGCCAGCCGCCGAAGTAGCCCGCGACCGCGCCGACGGTCGCCGCGATCACCGTCGAGATGACCGCCACGCACACGCCGATCAGCAGCGACTTCTGCATGCCGCGCAGCGTCATCGCCAGCAGGTCCTGGCCCAGGGCGTTGGTGCCGAACCAGTGCTGCGGGCTCGGCGGCTGCTGCAGCGCGGTGTAGTCGAGGTCGGTGTAGGACCACGGCAGCAGCGGCGGCAGCGCGTAGCAGCCGACGAACATCACGACCAGCAGCACCAGCGACACCACCGCGGGCCCGTTGCGCAGGAAGCGCCGCAGCACCATGGTGCGCCGGGAGGTGAACGCGGCCTCGGGCGCGGGGGCCTCGGGTTCCGGCGCCACGGCGGGGTCGCTCACGGGTTCGCTCACTGGACCCGCACCCGGGGGTCGAGGGCGGCGTAGATGACGTCGGACAGCAACCCGGCCAGCAGGATCACCGCGCCGGAGAACACCGTGATGGCGGCGATGATGTTGGTGTCCTGGGTGGCGATGCCCTGCACCACCCACTCACCCATGCCGTGCCAGCCGAAGATCTTCTCGACGAACACCGCGCCCGTCACCAACCCGCTGACCCCGTAGGCGAACAGCGTCGCCATCGGGATCAGCGCAGTCCGCAGACCGTGCCGGAACAACGCCTGGCGTTGGGTGAGGCCCTTGGCCCGGGCGGTGCGGATGAAGTCCTGGCCCAGCACGTCGAGCATGGCGTTGCGTTGATATCGGCTGTAGCCGGCCATGGCCACCAGCGCCAGGGTGAACGACGGCAGCACCAGATGCTGCAGGCGGTCGACGAACATGTTCCAGGGGCCGCCCGTCGCACCCGGTGAGGTCTCGCCGATGTATTCGAACAGCTGCACCCCGAGGATCGAATTGATCTGCAGCGCAACCAGGATCATCAGGCTGGCGATGACGAACGTCGGGGTCGACAACGCCAGCAGCGACACCACCGTGATCACCCGGTCCGACAGCCGGTACTGCCGGATGGCGCTCCAGGCGCCGATGACCACGCCCAGCACCGTGCCGACCACCGAGCCGATGATCAACAGGCGCAGGCTGACCCCGATCCGTCGGCCCAGTTCCTCGGACACCGGCTGGCCGGTGACGGTGGTGCCGAAGTCGCCCTGCACCGCGCCGGAGACCCAGTTGACGTAGCGGACCGGGATGGGCTTGTCGAGGTCGAGTTCGGCGGCCTTGGCGTCGATGACCGCTTGCGGGGGCCGCGGGTTGCGCTGTTCGAGGCTGTCCAGCGGAGCGAACGCCACAGAGGTCAGGCAGAACGTCAGGAATGAGGCCAGCGCCAGCAGCACGACGTAGTTGAGCAGTCGGCGCGACAGGAAACGCGTCATGCGTTGGTCCGCCTCGGCTGCATGCGCACAGCGTAGGAGATCGCGGCGCCGGCGCCCGGCAGGCCGGGGTTGTGTTCAGCCTGATCGAAGTGCCTGGCCGGCGGTGGCGAAGCTGTTAGCCTCGCCCAGCATGAGCGTCACTGATCAGTACCTGGCCAACAACGCGAAGTACGCCGAAACGTTCAGCGGCCCGCTGCCGCTGCCGCCGAGCAAGCATGTCGCCGTGCTGGCCTGCATGGACGCCCGCCTGGACGTGTACCGACTGCTGGGTCTCGGCGACGGCGAGGCGCACGTCATCCGCAACGCCGGCGGCGTGGTCACCGACGACGAGATCCGCTCCCTGGCCATCAGCCAGCGGCTGCTGGGCACCCGCGAGATCATCCTGATCCACCACACCGACTGCGGGATGCTGACCTTCACCGACGACGTGTTCAAGCGGGAGATCCAGGACGAGACGGGGCTCAAGCCCGAGTGGGCCCCGGAGTCCTTCCCCGATATCGAGGAGGATGTCCGGCAGTCGCTGCGGCGCATCGAGGCCAGCCCGTTCGTGACGCTGCACGAGTCGCTGCGCGGGTTCGTCTTCGACGTCGCGACCGGCAAGCTCACCGAGGTCACGCTCTAGTCCGGCCCGTCTACCTGGAAATCTTGACGCGACGGACCGCGGGCTGGCAGCATTCTTGCCAATAACGATAATCTTGGTCAGATCTACCAACTTTACGAGGAATGCATGAGCGCGCCCACAGCGACCCAGCCGACCGCGGGACAGTACGAATTGAGCCATCTCCGGGCCCTCGAGGCCGAGGCGATGCACATCATCCGGGAGGTGGCCGCCGAGTTCGAGCGGCCGGTGCTGCTGTTCTCCGGCGGCAAGGACTCCATCGTCATGCTGCACCTGGCGATCAAGGCCTTTGCGCCCGGTCGGGTGCCGTTCCCGGTGATGCACGTCGACACCGGGCACAACTTCGACGAGGTGATCACCACCCGCGACGCGCTGGTGGCCCAGCACGGGTTGCGGCTGGTGGTGGCCAGCGTGCAGGAGGATATCGACGCCGGTCGCGTGGTGGACAACGGTCCGTCGCGCAACCCCCTGCAGACGGTCACGCTGCTGCGCGGCATCCGGGAGAACAAGTTCGACGCGGCCTTCGGTGGGGCGCGCCGCGACGAGGAGAAGGCCCGGGCCAAGGAGCGGGTGTTCAGCTTCCGCGACGAGTTCGGTCAGTGGGACCCCAAGGCGCAGCGTCCCGAGCTGTGGAACCTGTACAACGGTCGGCACCGCAAGGGCGAGCACATCCGGGTCTTCCCGCTGTCGAACTGGACCGAATACGACATCTGGGCCTACATCGGCGCGGAGAACATCACGCTGCCGGCCATCTATTACGCCCACACCCGCCCGGTGTTCCAGCGCGACGGGATGCTGCTGGCGGTGCACGAGTACATGCAGCCCCGCGACGGGGAAGAGGTGTTCGAGACCTCGGTGCGCTTCCGCACCGTCGGCGACGTCACCTGCACCGGTTGCGTGGAGTCCACCGCCGAGACCGTCGAGCAGGTGATCGCCGAGACCGCGCTGTCGCGGCTGACCGAGCGCGGCGCCACGCGTGCCGACGACCGGATCTCCGAGGCCGGCATGGAAGACCGTAAGCGGGAGGGCTACTTCTGATGAGCGCCAACACCACCCTGCTGCGGATCGCGACCGCCGGTTCGGTCGACGACGGCAAGTCCACCCTGATCGGCCGGCTGCTGTTCGACTCCAAGGCGGTCATGGAGGATCAGCTGGCCGCCGTCGAGCGCACTTCCCACGAACGCGGCCACGACTACACCGACCTGGCGTTGGTGACCGACGGCCTGCGCGCCGAGCGCGAACAGGGCATCACCATCGATGTCGCCTACCGCTACTTCGCCACGGCCAAGCGGAAATTCATCATCGCCGACACCCCGGGGCATCTGCAGTACACCCGCAACATGGTGACCGGCACCTCGACCGCGCAGCTGGCGATCGTGCTCGTCGACGCCCGCCACGGCCTGCTCGAGCAGTCGCGCCGGCACGCGTTCCTGGCGTCGCTGCTCGGCGTGCAGCACATCGTGCTGGCGGTCAACAAGATGGACCTGATCGACTGGGACCAGGCGCGTTTCGAGGCGATCCGCGAGGAGTTCCATGCGTTCGCGGCCCGGCTGGACATCCACGACGTCACCACCATCCCGCTCTCGGCGCTCAACGGCGACAACGTGGTCACCAAGTCCGACAAGACCCCGTGGTACGACGGCCCGGCGCTGCTGAGCCACCTCGAGGACGTCTACATCGCCGGTGACCGCAACCTGGTCGACGTCCGCTTCCCGGTGCAGTACGTGATCCGCCCGCAGACCCGCGAGCACGCCGATCACCGCAGCTACGCCGGCACGGTCGCCAGCGGCGTGATGCGCCCCGGCGACGAGGTCGTGGTGCTGCCCAGCGGAAAAACCAGCACCATCACCGTGATTCACGGTCCCACCGGTCCGGTCGAGGAGGCGTTCCCGCCGATGGCGGTGTCGGTGAGCTTGGCCGACGACATCGACATCAGCCGCGGGGACCTGATCGCGCGGCCCAACAACCAGCCGGTGGCCAGCCAGGAATTCGACGCCATGGTGTGTTGGATGGCCGACGACTCGGCGCTGGAAGCCGGCCGCGACTACGTCATCAAGCACACCACCCGCACCACGCGGGTACGGGTGGGCGCCCTCGACTACCGGCTCGACGTCAACACCCTGCACCGGGACAAGTCCGCCACCGCGCTCAAGCTCAACGAACTGGGCCGGGTGACGCTGCGTTCGCAGGCCCCACTGCTGCTCGACGAGTACGTGCGCAACGGGACGACGGGATCGTTCATCCTGATCGACCCGGACACCAACGTGACCGTGGCCGCCGGCATGGTCCGCGACACCGCCCCGGTGGCCACCCGCACCGCCTCACCCAACACCGTGCGGCACCAGTCGCTGGTCGACGCCGGGCAGCGGTTGACCCGGGGCCGCACGCTCTGGTTCACCGGACTGTCGGGCTCGGGCAAGTCCTCGATCGCGGTCACGGTGGAGCAGAAGCTGGTCGAGAACAACTGCCCCGCATATGTTCTCGACGGCGACAATCTGCGGCACGGACTCAACGCAGACCTCGGCTTCTCGATGGACGACCGCGCCGAGAACCTGCGCCGGCTCGCCCACATCGCCACGCTGATGGCCGATGCCGGTCTCACGGTGCTGGTGCCCGCCATCAGCCCGCTCGAGGAGCACCGGGAGTTGGCGCGCAAGGTGCACACCGACCACGGCACCGACTTCTACGAGATCTTCGTCGACACCCCGCTGGCCGACTGCGAGGCCCGCGACCCGAAGGGCCTCTACGCCAAGGCCCGCGCCGGCGAGATCACCCACTTCACCGGGATCGACAGTCCGTATCAGCGGCCCAAGAACCCGGACCTGCGGTTGACCCCGGAGGCGCCGTGCGACGAGTTGGCCCAGCGGGTCATCGATCTGCTCGACGCCGACCGTGGCTGACCACCAGTTGGCCGCCGACCTGGCGACCCGCGCCGGTGAGTTGCTGCTGGCGGTCCGCGAGGAGCTGGCCGAGGCTACCCCGGAGGAGCGAAAGGCCGCCGGCGACAAGCGGTCCCACGACTTCCTCGCCGAACAACTCGCTGCGGCTCGACCCGAGGACGTGGTGCTCTCCGAGGAGGGCGTCGACAACCCGGAGCGGCTGACGGCACGGCGGCTGTGGATCGTCGATCCGCTCGACGGCACCCGGGAGTTCTCCGAGTTGGGCCGCGACGACTGGGCCGTGCACGTCGCGCTCTGGGAGGGCGGCGAACTGGTCGCCGGCGCGGTCGCCCTGCCCGCCCAAGGGATGACGATGGCCACGCCGACGGCGTCCCCGGTCCCTCCGGCCCCGGACACGCTGCGCGTCGTGGTGTCGCGCACCCGCCCGCCGGCGATCGCCCTGTCGGTGCGCGACGCGCTGGGCGGCGTCCTGGTCGAGATGGGTTCCGCGGGCGCCAAGGTGGCCTCCGTGGTTCAGGGCCGCTCCGACGTGTACGTGCACGCCGGCGGACAGTACGAGTGGGATTCCGCGGCGCCGGTCGCGGTGGCCCGCGCGGCCGGTCTGCACACCTCGCGCATCGACGGATCGCCGCTGCGCTACAACCAGTCCGACGCCAAGCTGCCGGATCTGATCGTGTGCCGGCCCGAACACGCCGCGGCCGTGTTGGCCGTCACCGCGGGCTGAAAGCTCAACTCGTCGCGGGGGTGATCTCGTCGAGGAACGCGAAGCGCTGCCGCACCTCGTCGGGGTCGATGCCGAACTGCTCGGGGGTGTAGCGGTGTCCGCCGGCGTTCCTCGGGTGCGCCCGGTGATACGCGTCGATGAACCCGTCGACATCGTCCGGCGCTGACATGCCCGCGGCCGCATAGACTTCGGCGACCGCGCGGGTGGGTTCGGCGATCAGCCGGTCGTAGTCGAGGTCGACGAAGGTCGCCGCGCCGGTCGCCGTCGCGCGGCGCGCCTCGACCGCGCGCCGCAGCCACAGTTCGCTCTGCGCCACCTGCTGCCGACCCACCTCCACCGGATCGACGTCGTCGCTGTAGGTGCTGCGGTACACGGCGAACAGGCTGGCCCCCGACGTCAGGGTCGACACGATGTCGCGGTGGATCTGCACCACCACCACGCCGGGGAAGGCCGCGATCAGGTGCTCGAGTTCGGCGGTGTGGGCCGGGGCCTTGAGCACGAAGCGGCGGTCATCGCGCTCGGCGAGCAGTTCCAGGCCCTGCCGGTACCGCACGTAGGTACCGCTGAGGTCCTCGGCGGCAAGCCATTCGGCGTAGGACGGCAACCGCATCATCGAGGTGAATCCCCAGTTGCGCAGGTCGGTGCCCATGCCCAGCACGCACTCTTCCGGCAGGGCCGGGCCCGACGGGTGCACCACCGCCATGTCGGGGTTGAGGGTGTGCAGCAGTTGGCTGGCCGTCGCGCTGACCTCACCGGGGGTCGGGGCGTCGGGGCCGGTGAACAACCAGGGCGAGACGAGCTCGGCCGGCAGCGGCGCGTGCAGCCGCGCATCGGTGCCCAGCAGCCGGAACAGGAACGTGGTGCCGGTGCGCCAACCGCCGATGATGACGATGGGCGGAGCCAGATCCACCGCAGGAATCTGGCTTCGGCACAAGTCGATTCGCGCACCGGCGGTCAGCCGGCCGGTGGCCGACTGCAGGGCCATCCGGATTCCCACCGCGTTGAGCCGCCCGTCCTGCTCGGCGGAGCCGAGGAATGACTCGAGGGCGGGTGCCCAGCCGTCGGCGAACATCTCGGGGGAGAACTCGCCGCGCCGGGTCGCGCGCTGCACCACCTGCTCGGCGTCGAAGCGATACCGGTGCGGATTATCGGCACGGTCCTGTTCGGCCTCGGCGTAGATCTGTCGGGCGACCGCGCTGCGGGCCGGCGGCTGCCAGCTCATCGCAGCTCCGCCAACGGCATTCGCCGCACCGTCGGCAGTTCCGGCTCGGCGGCCGCGTGCAGGAACCGCAGCACGAACAGCCCGAAGGGCAGCCCCTCGGTGTCCAGCCAGTCGTACCCGGAGACGCCCGGATCGCGTGCGGCGAGGACGAACCGGAATGCGCCGTCGGTCAGCGTGGCAGTTTCGCCCGTGGCCGACACCGTGCGGCGCCGGTAGTCCAGCGAGTTCAGGAACCGGTTGTAGAGCACGATGTTCCAGTGCCGACACGACGGCGGCACCCCCTCGAGCACCAGCGCCTCGTCGTCGGCGAGTTCCCACGCGCCCCGCAGATAGTGGATCCCGGGTTCGGTGAACGCCGCCCCGCCGGCCATCGCCGACCATTGCCGAACGGTGTTGGGGGACTTCGCGTCCTCCGCGGTGGAGAACTCGAAGACCTTGGGGACGTTGGCGATCACCACGCCGAGCCGGGACAGCGAACGATCGAGATCGGCCGGCGGCGCCGCGTCGTCGGTGTCGAGTGCCTCGATGCGGCACCAGCCCGGATCGTCGGGGTCGGTGCACTCGTGCGCGTAGCGCACCCACAGCGACGACGAGCCCGCGGGAAGCTCGCCCAGCCCTACGGAGAAGTCGCCGCCCGCGCCGATGCTCAGATCGTCGCTGTCCAGGCGCAGCACCGACGTGGCGTCGGCGACGCCGGTGCCGCTGTACACCGTGATGGACTGATACACCGAGGCGCCGACGTTGCCGACGATCCGGTAGCTGCGGTCGTCGCGGATGTCGGTGATCCAGTACCGGTAGTCCGGATTGTCCATGAAGAACTTCTGCCGCCAGCCGTTGAACGGCGCCAGGTCCGGACGGTCCCGGTCGGTCTCAAGGCGGCCGAGCAGGTTGTTCGCCGCGCGCACCAGTGCCCGCTGCCCGGCGGCGCGCTCAGCCGCGCCGAGGCCCGCGGTGGCGGTGGTCAGCGAATCGCCCGCCGCGCGAAGGCCGTCCACGAAAGCGGTCCAGCCGTCGTCGCTTGCCATTGAGGGGATCGTATCGGCGGTATGACGGGTGTCAACAGAGCGCGCTCAACTCGCGTCGGGCGGTAGCTTGGTGTCATGGCCGAGCATCCCACCCTGCGCAACCTGACCGGACTTCCCGCGGCACCGGAGGGGCTGGCGTCGTCCGCGTTGATCATGATCGACCTCCAGAACACCTACACCCGCGGTGTGATGGAACTCGAGGGCGTCCAGCCCGCGCTGCTGGAGGCCGCGATCCTGCTGGACCGGGCGCGCACCGCCGGCATCCCGGTGATCCACATCCAGCACGACGCCGGACCGGGCTCCCCGTACGACGTGCGGGAGGAGATCGGCGCCATCGTCGACAGCGTCGCACCCCGCGAGGGCGAACCCGTGGTCGTGAAGAACTACCCGAACTCGTTCGTCGGGACCGACCTCGACGAACAACTCAAGGGGCTCGAGGCGAACAACCTGGTGCTGGCCGGATTCATGACCCACATGTGCGTCAACTCGACCGCGCGCGGCGCGTTCAACCTCGGCTACGCCCCCACGGTGGTCGCGGCGGCGACCGCGACCCGGGCGCTGCCCGGCGTCGGGGAGACCGAGGTGCCGGCCGCGGCCGTGCACGCCGCGAGCCTGGCCGCGATCGCCGATCTATTCGCCGTGGTGGTCCCGGACAGCGCGGCCATCCCGGACTGACCGCTCCGGAATGGCAGAATCCGACTGATGCGGATGTCGGCCAAGGCGGAGTACGGCGTGCGGGCCATGGTGCAGTTGGCCACCGTCGCCGCCGGCGAGCTGACCACCACCGACGACCTGGCCAAGGCGCAGGGGATCCCGCCGCAGTTCCTGGTGGACATCCTGAGCGCGCTGCGGACCGACCGGCTGGTGCGCAGCCACCGCGGTCGCGACGGCGGGTACGAGCTGGGCCGGCCCGCCGATCAGATCAGCATCGCCGACGTGCTGCGCTGCATCGACGGCCCGCTGGCCAGCGTCCGCGACATCGGCCTGGGGGATCTGCCGTACTCCGGGCCGACGGCCGCGCTGACCGATGTGTGGCGCGCGTTGCGGGCGAGCATGCGCTCGGTGCTGGAGCAGACCAGCCTCGCCGATGTGGCCGGCGGCGCGCTACCCGACCACGTCGGCGCACTCGCGGATGACTATCGACGCCAGGAGACCCAGCGCGGGCATCAGCGCGCCGATTGACCTTCGTCCTGGCCGTACTTGGGGTTGCCGTCGTCGTCGAGCCATTCGTTGATGGCGGTGCCGGTGACGGTGTTGTCCGACCCGGGCAGGACGGCCGTCGGCCGGTCCTCGTAAGCGCTGACCATGCGCTTGGCTTCCTTCTTGGCCGAGTCGGTGACCTCGACCTTCTCGGTGGTCGGTTCCTCGTTCATGACTGCATGGCTGCCCGCTGGTGTGAGGCATCAAACACACTCTCAGGTTCGGTCGACGACCACGCTGCCGGAGCCGACCCGCGCGGTGATCTCCGCGACGGCCTCGCTCGGATCGGAGGTGCGCGGCACCCGCACCACGGTGCGGCCCTCGGTGTCGCCGGTGCTGGCGTTCACCAGGAACGGCCCGTCGCCGTCGAGTCCGAGTTCCACCGACCCGCGGTCGAGGCCGGCCCGGATGCGCGGCGGCGGCGGGTCCTGGAAGTCCACGCTGATTTTGCCCTCGATGCCGTTGGCGGAGAAAGAATCCCGGACCGCGATCGGTGCGCGGCTGTGGATGGCGCCACGCTGGATGTGGATCTCGACGGTGCGGGCGGCGCCGCGCAGGGCCACCGCGCCGTTCTCGATGCGCGCCTCCAGTCGGTCCAGGTCGGTGTCGACGTTCAGGGCGCCGTAGCGCTGGGCGGAGATCAGCGTCAGGCCGCGGGCCAGCCCGGGCGGCAGCACGATCCGCACCTCGCCGGCCCGCGCCCACCGGAACCAGTCGGGGGTCTGGCCCCGCACCGTCACCCGCGCGCTGTCGGCGTCGGAGGTGATGTCCAGGGCGTGCCGGTTCCCGGCGGTGCTGATGAACCGCATCTCGGCGCGCGGTTCGGTGGCGTCGTCGTCGGTGAGAATCCGGACCGCGATCGGTACGTCGCCGGCGTCGATGTTGAGGACTCGGAGGTCGGCGGGCAGCGACTGGGCGTCGGCGACGATGCGGGTGCTGCCCACCCCCACCGCGACGGCGGACAGGCCGGCCACCAGGGCCAGGCCCAGCACCACCGCGGCGGTGACGATGACGACGCGGACGGTCTTGCGCTCGCCGGTGGAGTGCGGAGTGTGCGTTGCGGTCATGACTTCCTCCGGTCAGGTGTCCAGGTAGCGCAGCACCGCGAGGATGCGGCGGTTCTCGCTCTGGTCGGGGGCGAGGTCGAACTTGGTGAAGATCGAGGCGATGTGCTTCTCGGCGGAACCGGTCGAGATCGACAGGGTGGTCGCGATCGCCGAGTTGGTCTTACCCTCGGCCATCAGTTGCAGGACCTCGCGTTCCCGGTCGGTGAGGCTGTCCAGCGCGTTGCGCCGCTGCGAGCGGACCAGGATCTGCGCGACGACCTCGGGGTCCAGCACGGTGCCGCCGCCGCCGACCGTGGCCACCGCGTCGAGGAAGGCCGGAATGTCGGCGACCCGATCCTTGAGCAGGTAACCGAAACCGCGGGTGTCGGCGGTGATCAACTCGGCCGCGTAGCGCTCCTCGACGTAGTGGGAGAGCACCAGCACCGCCGAGTCCGGGTTCTGGCTGCGCAGCAGGGCCGCGGCGCGGATGCCCTCGTCGGTGAAGGTCGGTGGCATGCGGACGTCCACGATGGCCAGGTCCGGGGCGAAATCGTTGACCACCCGCAGCAGTTCGGTCGCGTCGGGCACGCCTGCGACCACGTCGTGGCCGGCGTCGTTGAGGATGCGTTCCAGGCCGGCGCGCAACAGCGCGGAGTCCTCGGCGATCACGATGCGCATGGCAACACCGCACTCACGATGGTGGGACCGGTGACGGGACTGGACACCGACAGCGTGCCGCCGGCGGCACGGACCCGTTCGGCCAGCCCGCGCAGGCCCGTGCTGTCGGGGTCCGCGGAGATCTGCGCACCGCCGCGGCCGTCGTCGAAGACCGACACGTGCAACTGCTGGGCGGTCTCGTCGACCCGCACGGTCACCACCGCGCGGGTGGCCGCGGCGTGTTTGGCGACGTTCGTCAGGGCCTCCGCGACCAGGAAGTAGGCCACGGCCTCGATTTCGTCGGGCAGCCGGCGCGGCAGGTGGACGTCCAGAGACGTTGGAATGCCCGAGGTTTCGCTGCGCTGAACCACCGCGGACAGGGAGGCATCCAGACCGCGGTCGGACAGGATCGTCGGGGCGATCCCGCGCACCACGTTGCGCAGTTCGGCCAGGGCCTGCTTGGCGTCGCCGTGCGCCTCGTCGATCAACGTCTTGGCGGCGCTCGGATCCGAGTCCAGCTTGGTCTGGGCCAGCCCGATGGTCATGGCCAGCGACACCAATCGCGGTTGGACGCTGTCGTGCAGATCGCGCTCGATGCGGTGCCGCTCGGTGTGCGCCGAGGACACGGCCCCCTGGCGGGCGTCGGCGAGCGCGCTGACCTGGTTGCGCAGCGCGGCGGTGTCCGACGGGGCCAGCAACCAGCGGTCGATCCGGGCGTCCACGGCCGGGGCGAAGATCAGGATCGCGATCGCGGCCGCCAGTGCGGTGACCGCCAACACCCAGGTCAGCCACACCGGCAGGAACGTCACGCCGGCCGCGGCGTCGCTGCCCTGCACCGCGATGCCCGCGGCGGGCGCCACGAAGGCGAAGGCCAGTAGCACCAGCGCGATGACGGTCACCAGGAAGTCGTAGAGCATCCGCAGGTAGTGGTGGGCGAAACCCTTCCAGAATCGGGTGCTGCTGAGATCCAGCCACAGTTGGTGCAGCCAGCCCACGAACCCGTCGCGATGGGTCAGCTGCCGCGCCGGGGTGGGGATGCCCATGCCGAACACCGCCTCGGAGCGGCCCCGTTCGACGGCGTTCACCCCGCGGATCAGGTAGACGAACACCACGGTGGCGATCGCCGTGCCGATCAGCGAGGGGATCGACGACAGGGCGACGACGATGAGGGCCAACGGGACCCAGGCCCACAGCACGGCGATGGCGGCGTTGGTCACCATCGAGGCGGTGGGTACCACGCCGAGGTGCCGATCGCGGGCGCGCGGCGGGGCCGGGAGAACGTCGGTTGCGACTGCCATGGGTCTAAACCTAGGTAGTCGAGGCCCCGCGCAACACGGCGTTATCCAGAGAACCTTATGGGGGATAACCCCCAGTTAGGGTTTGAGCGTGAGCGCTGCCGCAGCACCGAGCGAGGTACCCGCACCGCGGAAGCGGGTCGAGGTCCTCGGAAGTATCGGCCCCAACTGGTTCGCCGCGGTGATGGGGACGGGCATCGTGGCCATCGCCGGCGCGACCCTGCCGCTGCAGGTGCCCGGCGTGCGCGGGTTCACCGAGGGGGTCTGGGTGATCGCCCTGATCATGCTCGCGGTGTTGGTGCTCCTGGTGGGCGGGCACTGGCTGTGGAATCCCCGGGTGGTGCGCGGGCATGCCCGCAACCCGCAGATGGCGCACTTCTACGGCGCTGCGCCGATGGCGCTGGTCACCGTCGGCACGGGTGCACTGTTGGTGGGCAAGGACCTGGTCGGCGAACGCGTCGCCGTCGATTTGGCGTGGGTGCTGTGGACCGCCGGCACCCTGGGCGGGCTGTTCACCGCCGTGAGTATCCCGTTCCTGATGTTCACCCAGCACAGCGTCGAACCCGATGCGGCGTTCGGCGGGTGGTTGATGCCCGTCGTCCCGCCGATGGTGTCGGCGGCCGGCGGCGCCCTACTGCTCCCGCACAT
>JAEWRC010000239.1 GCA_023460175.1 Actinomycetes bacterium | reverse complement strand
GTCCAGGTAGGGCACCGCGACATAGGGCGGGTCGCCCGACTCCGGGGTGCGCAACTCCAGGACGTTCTTCGGTCCATGCGCGTGCAGCACGGCAATCCCGTTGGCGGCCAACGCCTCCGCGGCTGCCGAGACCGCCCGGTTGATCGAGGCCGCCCCCTGGGAGCCGCCGAACACCAGCAGCACCCGCGCGTCCTCGGCGAAGCCGAAATGGGCCCGGGCCTGCGCCCGCAGCGCCGCGCGGTCCAGGCCGGTGATGGTCGAGCGGACCGGCACGCCGACCACCTCGGCGGCCTTCAGTCCGGACCCGTCGACGGCGGCCAGCACCCGGGCCGCGCTGCGCGCCCCCACCTTGTTGGCGATGCCGGCGCTGGCGTTGGCCTCGTGGATCACCACTGGCACCGACCGGCGGGTCACGCCCCGGCGCGCGGCCAGGTACGCCGGCAGCGCGACGTAACCGCCGAAGCCGACGATGACGTCGGCGTGCACCGCATCGAGGACCGCGCGGGTCTCGCGCACCGCCCGTCGCACCCGCAGCGGCAGCCGCATCAGGTCGGCGTTGGGCTTGCGCGGCAGCGGCACCGGCGTGATCAGTTCCAGGTCGTAGCCGCGGTCGGGCACCAGTCGGGTCTCCAGGCCGCGGGCAGTGCCCAGCGCGGTGATCCGCACGTCGGCGTCCAGGGCGCGGAGCGCATCGGCGACGGCCATCGCGGGTTCGACGTGTCCGGCCGTCCCGCCCCCGGCCAGGACCACCGAGATGCGCCCCTGCCCACCGGCAGAGACCGGCACCGAGTCACTCACCCGTAACGCTGACCTTCCACTGTTCGGGCCCTGCGCGGCCGCGGGGTACCCGCGCTCGCAGCAGCCGATTGCCTTTGCGCCCGCGGGGTGGACCTCGCGCGACGTTGACCGTCTCCATGATGCACCGCGCGGCGGGCGCCGCGATCACCGGGAGCGGGTGCCTTCTTCTTGGGCTTGGCCGGTCGCTTGGCCGGCTGCTTCGCAGACTGTTTGGTCGTGGCCTTGGGCCGGGTGCGCAACCGGTCGCGCAGCGCCTCGACGCGGCTGGGCACATACGGCTCGGGCAGCGGCAGCCGCAGGATCCGGTTCATCCGGTCGTCGCGCCCGGCGCGCAGCGCGGCGACCGCGTCCGGCTCGTGCCGGGCCGCGTTGGCCATCACCCCGACGATGAACAGCGTTGTCGCGGTGGATGTCCCGCCCGCCGAGATCAGCGGCAGCTGCAGCCCGGTGACCGGCAACAACCCGACGACGTAGCCGACGTTGATGAAGACCTGGCCGAGGATCCACATGGTGGTGGTGGCCGTCAGCAGCCGCAGGAACGGGTCGGCGGAGCGCCGCGCGATCCGCATGCCGGTGTAGGCGAACAGCGCGAACAGGCCCAGCAGGCCGAGCGCGCCGACGAAGCCGAGTTCCTCGCCGACGATCGCGAAGATGAAGTCGTTGTGGGCGTTGGGCAGGTAGTTGTACTTGGCGGTGCCCTGGCCGAGCCCGTCGCCGAACACCCCGCCGTTGGCCAGCGCGAACTTCGCCTGTCGGGCCTGATAGCCCGAGCCCTGGGCGTCCGCGGACGGATCCAGCCAGGACTGCACGCGGGTGCTGCGGTAGCCCGCGGAGACCGCCAGGATGGCGCCGGAGACCAACACCGACAGCGTCGAGGTGACGAACACCTTCAGCGGCAGTCCCGCGTACCACAGCAGGGCCAGCAGGATGATGCCCAGCGAGACCGTCTGGCCCAGGTCGGGCTGGAGCAGGATCAGCGCGAAGGCGATCAAGACCGCCGGGATCAGCGGGATCAGCATCTCCTTCAACGAGGCGCGTTCCATCCGGCGCGATGCCAGCAGGTGCGCACCCCAGATCGCGAAGGCGATCTTGGTCAGCTCGGAAGGCTGCATCGACAACCCCGCGAAAACGAACCAGCTTCGGGATCCGTTGGACAGCGTGCCGATCCCGGGGACCAACACCAAGACGAGCAACACGATGCTCAGCGCGAAGGCGGGCAACGCCAAGCGCTGAATCAGCGATACCCGCATCCGCAACGCGATATAGAAACCGACCAGTCCGACGACGGTCCACAGCACCTGCTTGGCAAAGATCGTCCAGGGCGAGCCGTCGGAGTCGTAGGAGTGCACACCCGAAGCCGACAGCACCATGATCAGGCCGAGGGTGACCAGCAGCCCGGCCACGGCCACGATCAGGTGGAACGAGGTCATCGGCTTGTTCAGCCAGGCGCCGAACCTGCCGCGATGCTCGATCGGCGCCGCGGGCGGCGGCGCGGGGTCGTCGCGCCCCGGGCGCACCCGGTCCCACCACCGGGTGACGATATTGGCGGCCATCGCGCTGCGGCCTAGTGTCCGGCGTCGCTCAGCGCGCGTACCGCGGCAGCAAATCGGTCTCCGCGTTCGGAGTAGCCGCTGAACTGGTCGAACGACGCCCCCGCGGGGGCCAGCAGCACCGTGTCACCGGGGCGGGCCAGCGACCGCGCGGCCGCCACCGCCTCGGTCATGACCGCCTCGCCGAGCACCCCCGGCGCACTGATCACACGAGTCACAACAGACTCATTCGTCCCAAGCATCCCAACATCCTCCCCCGTCACAACCTGAACGACGGGTACATCGGGTGCGTGTCGTGATAACGCCTCGGCAACCGCGCCGCGGTCGCGGCCGATCAGCACCGCACCGGCCAGCCGATCGGCCACCGCGGCAACCAGCTCGTCGACCGAGGCGCCTTTGAGCAAACCCCCGCCGATCCACACCACCCGCGGGTAGGCGCGGATCGACGCCTCGGCGGCGTGCGGATTGGTGGCCTTCGAGTCGTCGACGTAGGCGATGCCGTCGGTCACGCCGATCACCTCGGCGCGGTGGCGCCCCACCTGGAACGAGGCCAACCCGGCCGCGATCGCCGCCGCGGGTGTGCCGACCGCCCGCGCCAGCGCGGCCGCCGCCAGCGCGTCGAGCACCCCGACCGGGCCGGCCACCGGGATGGAGTCCACCGCCGCCAGCTCGATGGGCTCGGCGGCGAAGGCCCGGTCGACGAGCTTGCCGTCGCGCACCCCGAGTTCCCCCGGCCCCGGTTCGCCGAGCCGGAACCCGGCCTTGACCGGGGCCGGCGCCTCGTCGAGCAGACCGGCCGCCCACGGGTCGTCCAGGCCCGCCACGGCGACCTCCCCGGTCAGCGCCTTGGCCTTGGCGGCCGCGTAGTGCCCGGGCGAGCCGTGCCAGTCCAGGTGATCCTCGGCGATGTTGAGCACCGCGCCCGCGGCCGGCCGCAGCGACTCCGACCAGAACAGCTGGAAGCTGGACAGCTCGACGGCCAGCAGCCGCGACGGCCGCGTGAGCACATTGAGCACCGGGTCGCCGATGTTGCCGCACAGCAGGCTGTCCTGCCCCCCAGCGGTCAACATCGCCTGCAACATCGACGTCGTGGTGGTCTTGCCGTTGGTGCCGGTGACCACCAGCCAGCGCCGGGGCGGGCCGTAGTGACCGGCCTGATCCAACCGCCAGGCCAACTCGACATCGCCCCACACCGGAACTGCCGCGGCCGCGGCGGCCACCGGGATGGGCGCACTCGGCGGCAGCCCCGGGCTGATCACCACCAGCGCGTAGTCCGCGATGCGCCGCGCCGCGGACTCGGCGTCGAGCACCGCGACGCCGTCGGCCGCATACGGCCGCAGCGCCGCCGGGTTGTCGTCGGTGAGTTCGGCGCGCACGTCCAACGGGCCCAACGCGGCCAGTACCGCCCGGCCGGTGACACCGGCGCCGACCACCAACACCGGAGCCCCGGACGTCAGCGGGCTCAGCACGTCAGGCACCGATCGCGGTGAGCCACTCGCCGTAGAACAACGCCACGCCCAGACCGCAGGCGATGGCGGTCAACAACCAGAACCGGATGATCACCGTGGTCTCGGCCCAGCCGACCAGTTCGAAGTGGTGATGGAACGGCGCCATCCGGAACACCCGGCGGCCGGTGGTGCGGAACGCCAGGATCTGCACCACCACCGAGACGATCTCGGCGACGAACAGCGCGCCGAGCACCACGGCCAGCACCTCAGTGTGGCTGGTCACCGACAGGCCCGCGATGATGCCGCCCAGCGCCAGCGAACCGGTGTCGCCCATGAAGATCTTGGCCGGCGCGGCGTTCCACCACAGGAAGCCGATGCACGCCCCGGCCGTGGCCGCGGCGATGATCGCCAGGTCCAGCGGGTCGCGGACGTTGTAGCAGCCCAGCCCGGGCGCGGTGGCGCACGCGTTGCGGTACTGCCAGAAGGTGATCAGCACATACGCCGCGCTGACCATGCCCATGCTGCCGGCGGCCAGGCCGTCGAGGCCGTCGGTGAAGTTCACCGCGTTCGACCAGGCCGACACGACCACCACCACGAACAGCACGAACACCAGCGTCGGCAGCGCGACCGTGGCGATCTCGCGGACGTAGGACAGCTGGGTGCTGGCCGGGGTCAGGCCGTCGGCGTTGCGGAACTGCAGCACCAGCACGCCGAACAGCACGGCCGCGGTGACCTGGCCGATGGTCTTGGTCGTCTTGTTCAGGCCCAGGTTGCGCGAACGCCGGATCTTGATCAGGTCGTCGAGGAAGCCGACCAGGCCCAGCGCGGTGGCCAGCCCCAGCACCAACAGGCCCGAGGCCGAGGGCCCCTCCCCGTTGAGCGCCACACCGATCAGGTGGGTGCCCAGGTAGCCGGCCCAGATGCCGGCCAGGATCGCCACGCCGCCCATCGACGGGGTGCCGCGCTTGGTCTTGTGGCTGGGCGGGCCGTCCTCGCGGATCTCGTGACCGAAGCCCTGCTTGGTGAACAGCCGGATCAGCCACGGCGTGAGCAGGATGGAGACTGCCAGCGAGATGCCGACCGCGATCAGGATCAGCCTCATGCGCGGCCCTCAGCGTCCGCGAGCAGGTCCTGGGCCAGTTTGGCCAGGCCGGCGGAGTTCGACGCCTTGACCAATACGACGTCGCCGGGCGCCAGTTCGGCGCGCAGCAACGCCAGCGCGGCGTCGGTGTCGTCGACCCGCACCGCCTCCGACCCCCACGAACCCTCCATGACCGCACCCTGGTGCATGGCGCCCATTGCCCTCCCGGTTCCCACTACGACAAGTCGAGAGACATCTAAGCGCACCGCGAGCCGGCCGATGCGGTCGTGCTCCGAAATCGTGTCGTCCCCGAGCTCGGCCATCTCGCCGAGGACGGCAAAACTGCGCCGCTTGCCGGCCTGGGCCCCGGCACCCGCGCGCGCCATCCAGGCCAGTGCCTGCAGGCCCGCGCGCATCGAGTCCGGGTTGGCGTTGTAGGCGTCGTTGATCACCGTGACGCCGTCCGCGCGGTCGGCGACCGCCATCCGGTGCGGCGAGGCCGGACCCGCGCCGGCCAGCGCCGCGGCGACCTGCGCCCCGTCGGCGCCGCACTCCAGCGCCACCGCAGCCGCGCACAGCGCGTTGGACACCTGATGGT
>JAEWRC010000238.1 GCA_023460175.1 Actinomycetes bacterium | reverse complement strand
CCGTCCACCCCGGGGGCCGGGGGGGGCTACCGCCACGGTACCCCCCGGGGGGCGGCGATCCGGTGGTCACGCCGCGGTGATGGCCTCCGCCGGCGCCGGCTCGAGGGCCGCGGCGACGATGTCGGCGACATCGGTCATCGGGCGGACCTCCACGGCGGCCAGCACCTCGGCGTCGACGTCGTCGAGGTCGGCGTCGTTGCGCTGCGGGATGAACACCGTCGTCAGGCCCGCCCGCTGGGCGGCCAGCAGCTTCTGCTTGACGCCGCCGACGGCCAGCACCCGCCCGTTCAGCGTCACCTCGCCGGTCATCCCGACCTCGGCGCGCACCTTGCGCCCGGTGGCCATCGACACCAGCGCGGTGACCATCGTGACGCCCGCGGACGGCCCGTCCTTGGGCACCGCGCCGGCCGGCACGTGCACGTGGATGTGCCGGTCCAGGGCGGCCGGGTCGACGCCGAGTTCGGCGGCGTGCGAACGCACATAGGACAGCGCAATCTGCGCGGACTCCTTCATCACCTCACCGAGTTGCCCGGTCAGCTGCAGGCCCGGCTCGGAGCCGCCGGTGCCGGCCTCGATGTAGAGCACGTCGCCGCCGAGACCGGTCACCGCCAGGCCGGTGGCCACGCCGGGCACCGCGGTGCGCTCGGCCGATTCCGGGATGAACCGGGGCCGCCCGAGGTAGTCGACCAGCTCCGGCTCGTCGATGACGATCGCCCCGGTTTTCGGGTCGTCGCCGTCGACCAGCCGGGTCGCGGCCTTGCGCAGCGCCTTGGCCAGCAACCGCTCGAACTGCCGCACGCCGGGCTCGCGGGTGTAGTCCGCGGCGATCTTGCGCAGCGCCGCGTCGGTCACCGTCACCTCGTCGGTCGACAGCGCCGCCCGGTCCTGCTGTCGGGGCAGCAGGTAGTCGCGGGCGATCGCGACCTTGTCGTCCTCGGTGTAGCCGTCGATGGTCACCAGTTCCATCCGGTCCAGCAGCGGTCCGGGGATGTTCTCGACGACGTTGGCGGTCGCCAGGAACACCACATCGGACAGGTCCAGGTCCAGATCCAGGTAGTGGTCGCGGAACGTGTGGTTCTGCGCCGGGTCGAGCACCTCCAGCAGCGCCGCGCTCGGGTCACCCCGGTAGTCGGAGCCGACCTTGTCGATCTCGTCCAGCAGCACCACGGGATTCATCGAGCCGGCTTCGCCGATCGCGCGCACGATGCGGCCCGGCAGCGCCCCGACGTAGGTGCGCCGGTGCCCGCGGATCTCGGCCTCGTCGCGCACGCCGCCCAGGGCCACCCGGACGAACTTGCGGCCCAAAGCGCGGGCCACGGACTCACCCAGTGACGTCTTGCCGACGCCGGGGGGACCGGCCAGCACCATCACCGCACCCGAGCCGCGACCGCCGACCACGGCCATCCCGCGCTGGGCGCGCCGGGCGCGCACCGCCAGGTATTCGACGATGCGTTCCTTGACCTCGGTCAGCCCGTGATGGTCGGCGTCGAGGATGGCCCGCGCGCCGGCCAGGTCGGTCGAGTCCTCGGTGCGCACGCTCCACGGCAGCTCCAGCACCGTGTCCAGCCAGGTGCGGATCCAGCCGCCCTCCGGGCTCTGGTCGCTGGCGCGTTCGAGCTTGTCCACCTCGCGTAGCGCGGCCTCGCGCACCCGCTCGGGCAGCTCGGCGGCCTCGATGCGGGACCGGTAGTCATCGGATCCTTCGGGATCGCCGTCGCCCAGTTCCTTGCGGATGGCGGCCAGCTGCTGGCGCAGCAGGAACTCCTTGTGCTGCTTGTCCATTCCGGTGCGCACGTCCTCGGCGATCTTGTCGGTGACCTCCACTTCGGCGAGGTGCTCGCCGGTCCAGTCGATCAGCAGCCGCAGCCGCTCGGCGACGTCGACGGTCTCCAGCAGCTGCCGCTTCTGCACGTCGCTGAGGTAGGACGCGTAGCCCGCGGTGTCGGCCAGGGTCGACGGGTCGGAGATGCCGTTGACGTAGTCGATGATCTGCCAGGCCTCGCGGCGTTGCAGCATGGCCAGCAGCAGCTTCTTGTACTCGGCGGTGAGGCTCTTGACGGAGTCGGCGGCGGCGCCGTCGGCACCCGCAGCACCGGCGTCGGCAACCTCGGTGACCTCGACCCACAGCGCCGTACCCGGCCCGGTGGTGCCGGCACCGATGTGTGCGCGGCGTTCGCCGCGGACGACGGCGGCCTGTCCGGCGCTGCCGGGCATGCGCCCGACCTGCAGGATCGAGGCGAGTACGCCGTGGGTCGGGTAGCGGTCGTCGAGGCGGGGCGCGATCAGCAGTTGTGCCGACCCGTCGTGCGCAGTGGCCTGGGCCGCCTCGATGGCGGCCTGCGCGGCATCGTCCAGCGCGATCGGGACGACCATGCCGGGCAGCACGATCGGCTCGGTCACGAACAGGACGGGGACCGCGACCGGCGCAGCAGTGGTTTCGGACATCAAACCTCCAAAGTTGATTCTCCTGCGCTCAACCTTGGTGGCGTCGGGTTTGTTCCCGTCCGGCTCAGTTGACCTCGGTCTGCGCGCGCACCGCTTGCCGCAGTTCATGGCGTCGCCGGTCGATGATTTGGCCGATCTGATGCAGCATCGCCGGCCGTCCGGCGACCAATTCTTCGAGGTCCTCGCGGTCCACCTCGAGCATGGTGACCTCATCAAGGGCTATCGCGCGTGCCGCGACGGGTTCTCGGGTCAGGCTGGTCTGCCCGAGCAGGTCACCGACCTGTAGTACCCGCACGCCGAGGTGCACATCCTCGACGGCGGTCTGCAGCATCACTTGCCCGGCCACGACGAACCTCATCGAGTCGGGTGTGCTGCCGGCTGCTTCGATCAGTTCTTCCGCGCCATAGCGCACCAGCCGAGCCCGGTCCAAAAGCCAGCGTTGATCGGCCCGGGTGAGCCGTAGCGACCGTGTTCCCTCTGTAATGGCATCCCATCGTTGCTGCTCGGTGCCGGGGTCGTCCGCTGCGCCGTCCAAGTGCAGGGCGGCACGTCGGGCGGCATACCAGAGCCACCGCAGAAAGGTGGCTCCGGCCGCCGGGTCGTCGGCGGGACTGCGCAGCGGGATCGAGGTGCGATACCGGCCGGCGCCCAGCGGAACCACGGTGGGCTCGACGGCGAGGTGGCGCTGCGGGAGTCTGCCGGCGACCGTGCGCAGCAAGGCAGTTACGTGATCTGGCGGGTCGGACACCGCGAAGGCGGTTTCCACCGTGATATGGGGCACGCCGGTGGGTCTGCTGAGATTGGTGAAGGAGGCACCCGCCAGCACGGAGTTCGGTGTGATGGTCAGACCGTCGCCGGTGTCGATGTGCACCGAGCGCCAGTTGACCTCGCGGACCTGGCCCCGGCCGGCCGGGGTGTCAAGCCAGTCGCCGAGTTCGAATGGCTGCTCGAACAGCATGAGAAGGCCGGACACGATCTGTCCCACCGCGTTTTGCAGCGCCAGGCCGATAACGATCGACGTCACACCGAGTGCGGCGAACAGACCGCCGACGTTGGCTCCCCAGACGAACGAGAAGATCAGCCCCACGCCCAGGACGATGAGCAGGACTCGTGCGACATCCAGGAAAATCGACGGTATGCGTTTACGCCAGCTGCCTTCCGGTGCGCTTTGGAACAGGGTGGCGTTCATGCCCGACAGCAGCAAGACCAACACCACGAAACCGAGTGCGGTGGCGATCACCCGCGCCGGGGTCGCCTCGATCGAGACCTCGGAGGCTTTCACCAACAGCACCAGCAATGCGGCCAGCGGCACGATGTAGACGCGTGTCAGGTGGAGCGGACGCACCAGGGGACTGTTGCGTCTGCTCAGCACATGCTCCACCTCGGTGAGCACCACCAGCAGGGTGGGCAACGCGACGGCCACTCCCAGTGCCCAGTAGAACCAGGGCGAGCTGAACAGCGACGTCATCAGGACTTCTCCGTCAAGCGCCAGATCGGCTCCGTGACGGTCGTCGAGCCGCGGCCGACGGTGACTTCGCCGGTCTCGACGAAGTGCCGGGACTCCCGTGTCGCGTCACGGACTGCGGAGGTGACGTAGATGCCGGGCTGGGACAAACCGCGCTGCGCTTCGAAAGCCAGATTCACCGCGGAGCCCCACATGTCGTAGATGATGTTGGTCCGTCCAACGAGCCCGGAGCTGACCGGTCCGGTGTCGATGCCGGCCCGCAGGGCCAGGTCATATCCAGTTTCGGCGTTGAATCGCCCGATGATCTGATCCATTTCGATGGCGAAATCAACGGTGCGGCCCGTGTTGTCCAATCGGGGCACGTTGAGCCCGCAGCTGGCCAGGTAACCGCTGCGCATGGTGCGTACCCGCTCCACACCGAGATGTTCGGCGGCCGCATCGAACTGCTGGAACAGGCGATTGACCACCGACAGCAGTTCGTTGGAATCCAACTGGGTCGACAGCGCGTCGAGGCCGACGATGTCTGCGAAGAGCACCGTGACATTGTGATGGTCCTGCGCCACCACTTCGTCGCCCTCGCGGTATCGCTCGACGACCGTCGCGGGCATCAGCGACAACAACAGCTCGTCGTTCTCCTTGCGCTGCTGGGCGATCAGTTCCTCTTTCAACCGCAGATTGCGCGTCATCTCGTTGAACGCGCGGGTGAGGTCGCCGAACTCATCGCGCGAAGTGACCGGCAGCGTGGTGTCGAAGTGGCCGGCGCTGATGCGCTGCGTTCCGGTCTCCAAAGCGCGTAGTGGTCGGACGAACATCCGGGCCAACAACATCGAAGCCAGGCAGACCAAAAAGATGATGCCGACTGTGGACAGCACCAGATTGCGGGTGAACGCCCGGACCGGCGCGAAGGCTTCGGCGGTGTCGATCTTGGCCGCGATCGACCAGTGCACCCCCGGCATGCTGACCGGACCGTAGGCCATCAGGACCTCGTTCCCGAGATAATCGCGCTGGACGAGAGTCCCGGTCTCACCCCGTTGGGCCCGCTCGAAGCCCTCCCCGCCCACCGGCTGGACCAAGGTGGTCCCGCCCAATTGGAGGGCCTGTTCGACAACGTCGAGCGGTGTTCCGCTGGCCAGCGCCTCTTCCCGGTAGCGCTCCGGGTCTTCGAGGAACAGTCGGGAGTCGGTACGCATCTTGCCGTCGGGTCCCGCCAAGAAAACCTCACCGGTTGCCCCGGTGCCGACCTCTTCCCAGTCCCCATCGGCGGTCACGATGCTATTGAGTGTGGCGATGGGGTACTGCAGCGCGAACACGCCTTCGATCCGGCCCGGTTCACCGATCGGCGACATCAGCCACGCCACCGGTTCGTTGTAGCTGGGCAGGTAGTGGGCGAAGTCGGTGGCTATCACCGTGTCCTCGTCGTGGGAACTCGTCACCTGCTCGAAGGCAGTGGTCAGGCTGCTTTCGCGGTAGGGGCCGGTGAGGATGTTGGTGCCAAGATCGACGCCCCGGTAGGCGGTGTACACCACGGTGCCGTCCAGATCGATGAGCATGACGTCGTCGTAGCCGAAGCGAGTGACCATATCGCGGAAGAAATCGTGGTAACGCGCACTGGCGGCCGACCAAGCGCTACCGTCGCCGGCGTCGTCGACCTCGATCGAATAGGTCTCGCTGTCGTAGGGCGCCGTATAGATGGCCTGCAGGTATGTCTGCGCGTTGGATTGCGGTAGTAGGCCGGCGATATCGAGTTCGGTGTCGGATTGCTCTTCGACAAGTGGCTTGAATTGTTCAGAGTAGTACTCGCTGACCTGCTCGGTTTGTTCCGGCGACACGCCGGCGTCAGCGAGTTCTGCGAAACCGCGCTCGAATTCCCGCATCGCGTTGACGGCGGTGGCCCCGCGACTGTAGACGGCCATGGTGTCTTGCAACTCCTTGGCCTGACGCTCAGTTTGACGGGTCGATGTTTCCCGCAGTTCGGTCAACCGGTCGAACACCGACGCCCGCAGCGAACTCTGCCCCGACTGATACCCGATGAAGCCGACGACGGCGGCGGAGACCACGCTTGTGAGCAGCAGCATCAGCAACAGCTTGGACTGGACGCTGAATCCCGAGGGTCGCCAGCGCCGCCGGGGAGTCGTCCGTCGATGTTCGGCGTCGTGGCCTACCGGTAGCTCAGTTTCGGTGTCCGTCATTACTTGAGCAGGGTAACCGGTAGTCCCCGAGCGGGTGGCCGACCGCGAACATCTCAGCGGGTCCTCAGTGCGGCTGTAGGATCAGCCAGCCGTGCGCGGGGACCACGGCCTCCGGCGCGGTCCGTTCCGGCGGCGCGCCGCTGCCGGCCAGCACCTGGGCGCGGGCAAAACCGAAGTCCGGCAGGTGGATCGGCAACGGCTCGTCGGTCAGGTTCAACGCCACCAGCAGTGTCTCCCCGGTCGCACCCACGGCGCTGCTCTGGTACAGATAGGTCCGGTTGTCCAGTCGCAGCGCGCTGGTCCGCGCGGTGTGCAGCCACGGATGCCGGCGGCGCAGTCCGATCAGGAACTGGTGCAGCGCGAACATCTCGGCGCCCGTATCGTCGACCGGCAATGGGGGAGAACCGAACTCGGGGCGGATCGCATCGTCCCCGCCGAACCGCTCCTCCTTCAGCCCGCGGAAGGCGAACTCGTCGCCGGCGTAGATGCTGGGCACCCCGCCGGTGGTCATCAGCACCACCAGGGCGTGCGCGAGGTGGCGCGGATCGGCCAGTTGGGTGGCGATCCGGGTGACGTCGTGGTTGCCGATGAAGGTCAGCGGCGCGAACGCCCCCAGGAAATCGTTGTGCCGCTGCAGCGCCCAGTCCAACTCGTGGAAGTTGCCGTCGTTGAGTGCACTCCAGATCGCCTTCCACAGCTCGTACTGGGTGACGGAGTCGAAGCCGGCGTCGCCGACCATCCCCGGGTAGTCGCCGTGGATCACCTCGGCGACGAACCAGGCTTCGGGATGCTCGGCGCGCACCCGCGGCAGCACCCGGGCCCAGAACCGCGGCGGGACCGCGTAGGCCGCGTCCAGGCGCCAGCCGTCGGCGCCGCGGCGCAACCAGTGCGCCAGCACATCGACGACGTAGTCGGCCACCTCGGCGTGGTCGTGGTCGAGCGCGATGAGGTCGCCGTGGCCCTCGAAGGTGGCGAACCCGCCCGGACCGCGCGGCGCGCGGCGAAACCACTGCGCCGCCGCGGGATCACCGTCGAGCGCCGCGCGGTGGCGGGCGAAGTCGACGCCCACGTGGTTGAACACCCCGTCGAGCAGCACCCGCAACCCGCGGTCGTGGGCGGCCGCGATCAGTTCGTCGAAGTCGTCGTCGTCACCGAGTCGCGGGTCGATGCGGTAGTGGTCGGTGGTGTCGTAGCCGTGTGTGCGGGAGGCGAACACCGGGCCCAGCGCGATCCCGGAGGCGCCGAGCGCCACCGCGTGGTCGAGCCATTCGGTGACGCGGCGCAACCGGTGTTCGTCGGTCGTGGGGACCGGGTCGGCCGGGAAGGCGCCGACGAAGCCGAGCGGATACACCTGCCACCAGATTGCGTGGGCGATCCACCCGGGCGCGGTCACGGTCGAAACCTGGCCTCGTACAAGGCCTTCATCTCATCCTCGAACTCGGCGACCGGTCCGTCGGCCACGATCCGCGGGGCCACGATGCTGATCGGCAGCGCCGCGACCGGGGCCGGCGGGCAGCCCCACTCCTCGCGCCAGGCCGACAGCTGCGCCGACGAGGTGGCGTAGACGATGCGGCCCAGGCCCACCCAGGCGTGCGCCGCCGAGCACATCGGGCAGTGCTCGCCGGTGGTATAGACGGTGGCCCGGATGCGGCGCACGGGCGGGACATTGGCCGCGGCCCACTGTGCGATGGCGAACTCGGGGTGCCGGGTGGCGTCGCCGCCGGAGACCCGGTTGCGGTCCTCGAAGAGCGTCTTGCCCTCGGCGTCGACCAGCAGCGAGCCGAACGGCTCGTCACCGGCCTCGAGGGCTTCGCGCGCCAGTTCGACACAGCGCGCCAGGTATTCGACATCCACCTCGGTGACGGCCACGCTCGCCGAGTCTACGCACCGTCGGCGGCGGCCCCGGCGATCTGCCAGTCGGCCGCGGCGCGCTGCTGCGTCCAGAACTCGGCGAAGCGACCCTCGGCGGCCAGCAGGTCCTCGATGCTGCCGTCCTCGACGATGGACCCGGCCTCGACGAACAGCACCCGGTCGGCGTTGCGGATGCTGGCCAACCGGTGCGCGACGATCACCCGGGTCCGCGGCCGCTGATCGGCGGTCAGCGCGTCGACCACCGCGGCCTCGTTCTCGGTGTCCAGCGCGCTGGTGGCCTCGTCGACCAGCAGCACCGGGGCGGGTTTGACCAGAGCGCGCGCGATGCTGACCCGTTGCCGCTCGCCGCCGGACAGCGCGGTGCCGGCCTCGCCGACGACGGTCCGATCGCCGTCGGGCAGCCGGCCGGTGAGTTCGTCGACCCGCGCCAGCCGCATGGCCTCCGCAACCGCACTGTCGCCGGCCCGCGGATCGCCGACCAGGATGTTGTCGCGCACCGACCCGTCGAACAGGTACGGGTGCTGGAACACCACGCTGACCGCGGCGCGGCGCTGCTCAGGAGTCAGCGTCGCCAGGTCCACGCCGTCGAACAACACCCGGCCGCGCTGCGGTTCGTGCAGTCCGGCGATGAGCCCCAGGATGGTGCTCTTCCCCGAACCGGAGGGGCCGACGATGGCCGTGGTGCCGGCGGGGTCCAGCCCGAAGCTCACGTTCGACAGCACCGGCTGATCGCCGTAGCCGAAGGTGACGTTCTCGAACTCGATGCGGGGTGCCTGCGGCGAGGCCAAGCCGGCGGCGCCGGCCGGCAGCGTCGGGGCGTCCAGCACGGCCTGGATCCGACCGAGGGTGGCCCGGGTGGTCTCGATGGCCGGCGCCAGTTCGCTCAGTGCGCTGAACGGCTCCAGGTAGCGCGAGATCACCACGATCAACGCGATCGCTTCCGGCACACCGAGTTCCCCACGCACCGTCAGCAGCGTGGTCATGCCGGCCAACAGGATCAGCGCCAGTTGACTGGCCAGGCTGAACAGCAGCTGACCCGGGATCTGCATGGTCAGCAGCCGCAGCGTGGCGCCGTGCTGGGCCTCCAGCGCCGCGCCGACCTGGCTGCGCGCCGGGGCCACCCGGCGGGCCGCCCGCAGCGCCTGCTGGGTGCGGGCGAACTCGATGATGCGCTCGGTGAGCGCGGAGTTGGTCTCGTCGGCGACGGCGTCGGCGCGCCGCGACAGCCGTCCGGCCGCCCACATCGCGCCCAGCAGCACGGCCACCCCGGCCAGCGCCGCCAGGCCCAGCGGCGGCGAGATGGCCAGCAGCGCAACCGCGATCGCGGCGGGCAACAGGATGGCGCTGACCAACGGGGTCAGCAGGTTGACCACCAGGCCGACCAGTTCGGGTCCGGTCGAGGCGATGGCCTGCCGGGCCGTGGCGGTGTTGTCGGCGTCCAGCCAGTTCAGTCGCACGTTCGGCAGCCGGTCCGCGACGTCGTGCTGAGTGTGGTCGAGCAGCGCGAAGCCCAGGTCGAAACCCCTTCGGGCGGTGCTGGTGTCGATGATCCAGCAGACGACGGTGACCACGGTCAGCCAGCCCAGCCACGGCCAGGCCCGGCCCGGATCGTCGCCGAACAGGGCCGCGACCAGCGGCACCAGCAGCACCGTGGCCGCCGCGCGCAGCAGCACCGACGTCACGGTCAGGACGACATAGCCGTTGACCTTTCCGCGTTGGTCCGCGGGGATGAGGGCGAGCAGGGTGCGGATCATCGGCGGGCCCCCTCGACTGCGGCGCCGCGACCTGAATCCCACAGCGCGCAGTACCGACCCCCGGCGGCGTACAACTGGTCGTGGGTGCCGACCTCGGCGATGCGACCGTGGTCGAGCACCACGATCTGGTCCGCGTGGGTGATGGTGTGCAGTCGGTGCGCGATCACCAACACCGTGCGGTCCCTGGTCAGCCGGTTGAGTGCCTGCTGGACAAGGAATTCCGACTCGGGATCGGCGAACGCGGTGGCCTCGTCGAGGATCAGCACCGGGGTGTCGGCCAGGATCGCCCGCGCGATCGTCAGGCGTTGCCGCTCGCCGCCGGACAGCCCGCCGGCCTGCAGCACCGTGTCGTAACCCTGCGGCAACGCCATGATCCGGTCGTGGATCTGCGCCTCGCGGGCCGCGGTCTCGATCTCGGCCGCGCCGGCCTCGGGCCGCGCCAGGGCGATGTTCTCGGCCACGGTGCCGGCCACCAGCTGGGTCTCCTGCAGCACGAAACCGACCCGCTGGTACAGGTCGTCGGCCTCCAGCGTGCGAATGTCCTTGCCGCCGATGCGGATCGCGCCCGCGCCGACGTCGTGGAAACGGGCCAACAGCGCGGCCAGGGTGGACTTCCCGGACCCGGACGGCCCGACCAGGGCGGTGACGGTACCCGGGCGCAGTTCGAGGCTGACGTCGTCGATGACCGCGACACCGGGGCGGTAGCCGAAGGTCACCTGATCGAAGACGACCGTGCCGCCGGGCACCTGCGCCGCGGCGGAATCGCCGGACTCGGCCCGCAGCGTGAGTTCGTCCTCGTCGAGCGCGCCCTGCAGGCGCCGGGCGGCGAGCATGCCGCCCTGGATGCCGCCCAACCCGTAGCCGATGCCCAGCAGGCGGGCGCCGAAGGTGGTGCCCAGGAACAGGAACGGCAGCAGGTTCACCGGGTCCATCCAGCCCGCCACCACCAGCGGGGTCCCGACGGCCATGATGAGCCAGAGGAACGTCGAGGGGCGGGTGACCAGATCCATCAGGGTCTTCTTGCCGACGAACGGGCGCTGCCAGTCCACCAGGAACCCGATGTACTCCTCGAGTCGACGCCGGAAGGTCGACGCCGCCGCGCCGCCGAAGACCCGCACCACCGGCTGGCCCTCCAGGTACGCGCCGGCCTCGCCGGTCATTCGCTCCGACCACTTCTGCGACTGCCCGATCTTGGGTCCGGACTGGATCGACATCACCGACATCAGCACCAAGGCGTACAGCACCGGCACCAGCAGCACCAGCGCCAGCCGCCAATCCACCACGAACAGGTAGATCAGCACCGCCAGCGGCGCCACGACCGCGGCCACCGCGTCGGGGATCGCATGGGTGATCAGGTAGTGCAGTGACAGCGTGTCGTCCTGCACCAGCTGTTTGACCGAACCGGAGCCGCGCTGGGTGAACCACCCGAGGGGCAGCTTGGCCAGCTTGGTCAGCAGCTGGGCCCGCAGGTCGCGGGCGAAGTTCGCGTCGACCCGGTGCAGCCACAGGGTCAGCGCGGCGGTCAGGACGGTGCCGGTGCCCAGCAGACCCACGGCGGCCAGACCCAGGCTCCACAGCCGATCGGCTTCGGCCCCGATCAGCAGCAGCCGGGCCAGCTCGACCAGCAGCACGAACGGCGCGAGCTGGATCAGCGTGATGATCGCCTGCAGCACGCCGGAGACGATCAGCGGCGTCTTGAGCGGTGCCAGCAGCCGGCCCGCGCCCTGTGCGCGCCAGCTGCCCTGACGGGGTGCCGCGGTGGGCGCGGCGGCCGGCTCCGGCTCCGGGG
>JAEWRC010000237.1 GCA_023460175.1 Actinomycetes bacterium | reverse complement strand
CGGACCGCGGATCCTCGGGCACGCCACCGACCTGCTGTTCAACGGTGTGATCGGCCGCGACTTGCCTGCCGGGATGAGCAAGGAGCAGGCCGTCGAGGCGGCGCGGGCCCGCGGCGAGGACACCTTCGCGGACATGCTCTCCGGGATGAATCTCGTTCCGGGACAGGGCGTGGATTTCGGCGCGGTCGGGCGCACGCTGCTGTTGGCGTTGGCGCTGTATCTGGTGGCGGCGCTGGCGGTGTGGGTGCAGGCCCGGCTGCTCAACGTCGCCGTGCAGCGCACCATGGTGGACCTGCGCGCCGACGTCGAACGCAAGGTGCATCGGCTTCCGCTGTCGCACTTCGACACTCGGCAACGCGGGGAGGTGCTGTCGCGGGTCACCAACGACATCGACAACGTCCAGACGTCGCTGGCCATCTCGATCAGCCAGCTGCTGTCCGCGGTCCTGACCATCTTCGCCGTGCTGGTGATGATGCTGACCATCTCGCCGCTGCTGACGTTGATCACGGTGCTGACGGTGCCGCTGTCGCTGTGGGTGACCCGGCTGATCACCCGTCGCTCGCAACGGATGTTCGCCGCCCAGTGGCACAACACGGGACGGCTCAACGCGCTCATCGAGGAGACCTATAGCGGTTTCACCGTCGTCAAGACCTACGGGCACCGTGACGCGGTGCGGACCATGTTCGCCGAACGCAACAGCGACGTCTTCCACGCCGGCTTCGGCGCGCAGTTCTTCTCCGGGCTGATCTCGCCGGCCACCATGTTCGTCGGCAACCTCAGCTACGTGGCGGTCGCGGTGCTCGGCGGGATCAAGGTGGCCACCGGCCAGATCACGCTGGGCAGCATCCAGGCGTTCATCCAGTACGTCCGCCAGTTCAACCAGCCGCTGACCCAGGTCGCGGGCATGTACAACACGCTGCAGTCCGGCATCGCCAGCGCCGAGCGGGTCTTCGATTTCCTCGACGAGCCGGAGTTGGCGCCGGATCCCGACGGTGCGCTGCCGCAGACGGATTCGCCGCCGCGGGTGGAGTTCGAGCATGTCAGCTTCGGCTATCACGACGATCAGACGGTGATCGCGGACCTGTCCCTGAGGGCCGAACCCGGCGCCACCGTGGCCATCGTCGGCCCCACCGGCGCCGGCAAGACCACCCTGGTGAACCTGCTGCTGCGGTTCTACGACGTGGACGCGGGCCGGATCCTGATCGACGGTGTCGACATCGCGACCGTCAGCGCCGCCTCGCTGCGGTCGGGCATCGCGATGGTGCTGCAGGACACCTGGCTGTTCAGCGGCACCATCGCGGACAACATCGCCTACGGGCGTCCCGACGCGAGTCGCGAGGAGATCCTCGAGGCGGGCCGGGCGGCGTTCGTCGACCGCTTCGTGCATGCTCTGCCCGACGGCTACGACACCGTGGTCAGCGACGACAACGGCATGCTCAGCGCCGGCGAGAAGCAGTTGATCACCATCGCGCGGGCGTTCCTGGCGCGGCCGAGGCTGTTGGTGCTCGACGAGGCGACCAGCTCGGTGGACACCCGCACCGAGCTGCTGATCCAGCACGCGATGGCCGAATTACGCCGGGACCGAACATGTTTCATCATCGCCCACCGGCTCTCCACCATCCGCGACGCCGACCTGATCCTCGTCGTCGATCAGGGGCGGATCGTCGAACAGGGCACCCACGCCGAACTGCTGGCCCGCCACGGCGCCTACTGGGACATGACGCAGGCCTGAGCGCCGGCGCTATCCGTGGTCCCAACCGTCGAGAGTTGGGGTGTTCGCGGGTCCACTCGGGCGATGCGTACAACAAGGCAACTTTGGGCTATGTGGGCGGTGTTCACCGCGGGCGAACAGCCTCCCGAACTCAGCGCTTGCGCAGCACCGCGGCGCCCCCGGCCACCACGAAGGCGATCAGCAGCAGAATCGCCCAACCCGGCGAGGCCGCGAACCACACCACCGCCAACACGATCAGCGCCGGCGACGCCAGGAACAACACCATCCCCGGGTGCTGCTTGATGACCTCGAGTGCGCTGTTTGCCCGGTTACGGTCGATTTCCTTACCTGCCATGCCCTCCAGGATGCGTGCTAGGCCTGCCTTCGGCAACGATCGACCTTTACTGTGGGCCCTACCGAACGATTCAGGAGGGCTGACATGGCAGGTCAATGGCATCCGGATCCCGAAGGCCGCTTCGAGTACCGCTGGTGGGACGGGCAGAACTGGACCGATCAGGTCTCCCATCAGGGTCAGGTGCACCAGGTGCCGCTCGGGGCGCCGCCCGCTCCGCAGCAGACCGAGCCCGCCCCGGCTGCCCAGGCCGTCCCAGCGCAGGACGGCTTCGCCGGGATCTCCGGCGACCTGGTCGACGGGCGCTTCGCCGAGAAGTCCGGGACGCCGATCGCCAACCAGAACCCCAGGATGCTGCGGGTGCGCCTCGGTGAGCCGTTCATGGCCCGGCAGGGTTCGATGGTCGCCTACCAGGGCAACGTCGCCTTCGCGTTCGAAGGCGGCGGGGCGTCGCGGTTCATCAAGAAGGCGTTCACCGGCGAGGGGCTGCCGCTGATGCGCTGCCAAGGCCAGGGCGACGTGTTCCTGGCCGACCGGGCCTGCGACGTGCACCTGCTGCAGCTGTCCAACACCGGGCTGTCGATCAGCGGGAAGAACGTGCTGGCGTTCTCCAGCACCCTCGACTGGAACATCGAACGCGTGAAGGGCGGCAGCATCGCCACCGGCGGGCTGTTCAACACGACGCTGCGCGGCACGGGCTGGGTCGCGCTGACCACCGACGGCCCGCCGGTGGTGCTCGACGCGGCCGAGGCGCCGACGTTCGCCGACACCGACGCCGTGGTGGCGTGGTCGGCGAACCTGCAGACTCAGCTGAAGACCAGCTTCAAGGCCGGCGCGCTGATCGGGCGCGGCTCCGGCGAGGCCCTGCAGGTGTCGTTCCACGGCAGCGGATTCGTGATCGTGCAGCCCTCGGAGGGCGCCCCCGTCGTGCCGACCCAGTAGCCCTCAGACGCAGTGGCCTAGTCGGCCGGTCGGGCGCGAAACAGCTTGGTATCGCCCCGGATTCCCTTGAGGTGCCGGGCCCCGACGAACGACCAGCGGATGCCGTCGACGTCGCCGATCGCCTCGTGCGCCCGTTCGGCCACCAGCACCGCGCCGGGCCGCGCCGCGCCGGTCACGCGGCTGGCCAGATTCACCGAACCGCCGAACCAGTCCCCGGCGCGGCTGACCGCCTCGCCGTAGGACATCCCGAGGCGCAGCCGCGGGAACTCGGCGTCGGCCTCGGCGGCCCCGGCCAAGGCGATCAGCGCCCGCAGCAGCGGTTCGGGTTCCGGGCAGACCAGCATCACGGCGTCGCCGATCGCCTTGACGAACCGCACCGGCGGCTGCGCGACGTCGCGGGCCATCATCGCCAGCCGATGCGCCAGCCGTTCCAGTTCGGCGGGCTCCACGTCCTCGCCCAGGCGAGTGAAGCCGACGAGGTCGGCGAAGGCCACCGCGATCATCCGCGCGCCGGGCAGCGGTGTGCCCGAGACCCTTTCGGAGGCGTTGACAGCCTCGGTCTCCATGGCGTGCCGCAGTGCCACCATCAGCATGTCCTCGATCATCGGCCCCAGCAGCGGCGCAGCCTGCGAGACCACCTGCTCGGTCCCGCGGGCGATATCGAGTTCCGTTGCGCCGGGCTTCAATACAGCCGCCAACGCGGCGTAGCGCATCACCTCGGCAGCGTTGGACAACCCCTCGGACAGGATGCGGGTGGCGTGCAACAAATCCTCCGCATCGAAGCCCATCTCCAGGAACCGCGCGGTGTGCATCAGGGCCGCGCCGTCGGCCCGCAGGTACACCTGTTCGTCGGGATCATCGACATTGGGCAGACCGAACGCGCGCAACGCCCGTCGCACCAGGTCGATCTCCATCCCGGTCTGCTCGGCGATCTGACGAATGGACACGTAGGTGGCGTCGTCGCCGATCAGGCGGCGGGAGGCCAGCAGCATCGGCGAGAAGGATCCGCGCAGGTGCTCGACGGAGAAGCCCTCGGTCAGCATCCAAGAGATCAGTTCCGCGCGTTCGGCGCGTGCGCTGCCGTCAAGGCCGTCCAACAGCCCGGAGGCTTCGATCCGCGGGTCCACCTGCACAGTGCTCAACGTACCGTGCATGATTTCGGGGATGTCGAAATCGGTGCGCGGACCAGAAGTGGTGGGTTTCGCCCCGCTGGTGCGCCCCGGCGCGCGGGTGCTGTTCCTGGGTAATGCGCCCAGCGTGCTGTCGCTGCAGCGCCAGCAGTACTACGGTAATCCGCGCAACGCGTTCTGGCCGATCATGGCCCGGCTGTGCGGGTTCGACGCCGCCGCACCTTACGAACAGCGCGCCGCGGCGCTGATGGCCGCCGGCTACGCGGTCTGGGATGTGTTGGCGTTCTGCCGTCGACCCGGCAGCCTGGATTCCTCCGTCGAGCGAGACAGCATGGTGGCCAACGACTTTGCCGCGTTCTACGCCTCGCATCCGACGATCGAGCGGGTGTTCTTCACCGGCGGTGCGGCCGAGGCGAACTACCGCCGCCTGGTGTCGGTGACCGCGGACGTGACGTATGCGCGGTTGCCGTCGACGAGCCCGGCGCACACCGTGGCGTTCGAGACGAAGCTGGCGGCGTGGCGGACGGCGGTGCTCGGCTGAGGTTTTCCTGGCGCGAGGGTGCGCAGACCACGGGAATTCTGCGGCGTGTCGGCCGCGGACGCGCACCTTCGCGCTGGGATGGGAGGGGGGTGGGTCAGCTGAGGGCGGGGCGGCGGTCGGCCCACGGGCGGTCGGCCTCGATCTCGGCGGCCAGCGACAACAGCGTCGCCTCGTCAAAGGGCCTGCCCACCAACTGGATCGACAATGGCAACCCGGCGCGGTCCAGACCCCAAGGCACCACCGCGACGGGCTGACCCGTCGCGTTGAACGCCGCCTGGAACGGCACCCGCGCCACCACCAGGGCCAGGGTGGAGACCGCACCGAGGCGGCGGTAGGCCCCCACCCGCGACGGTCCGGTGGCCGTACCCGGTGTGATCACCACGTCCACGTCGTCGAAGATGGCCTGCACCCGAGCGGCGAATTCCGCCTCGGCCGCGCGGATCTTGGCGATCCGGGCGTCGGAGAACAGCCGGCCGATCCGGGCCATCCCGCGCGTGCGGGAATCGAGGCGCTCCTGATGCGGCAGCACCCGCACGTCGTCGTAGATGCCCCGCAGATACCGCGGCAACACCTGCCCGTACACCGCGGTGCGCGGGTAGTCGATATCGCGGAACACCACGTCGTGGCCGAGTTCGCGCAGCAGCCGGCCGGCCTGGTGGACCGCGGCGGCGTGCTCGGCGCTGACCCGGGCCGTCACCAGCGGAGGAACCTTGGTGGTCAACGCGATTCGCAGCCGGTTCGGGGGCCGCGACGCCGCGCCGACGAACCCGCCCTCGGGGCCGGGCATCGACTTGTCGCAGGTGACGTCGAGGAACAGCGCCGCGTCCTCGACGGTACGGGTCAGCGGACCGTTGCTGACCATGCCGCACCACGCGTCGTCGTGCGGGGCCAGCGGCACCCGGTCGCGCTGCGGCTTGATCCCGAACAGCCCGCACCAGCTGGCCGGGATGCGGATGGAGCCGGCCCCGTCGGAACCCAGCGCCATGGGCGCCAGGCCCGCGGCCACCGCGGCCGCGCTGCCGCCGCTGCTGCCGCCCGGGGTGTAGGAGATGTCCCACGGGTTGTGCGTGGCCCCGAACGTCACGGTCTCGGTGAACGGCCAGATCATCATCTCCGGGACCGCGGTCTTGCCGAGGATCACCGCGCCGGCCTCGCGCAGCAGCCGGATCACCTCGGCGTCCTTCGTCGGCGCGGGGCCGTGGGCGGAACTGCCGTAGGTGGTGGTGGCCTCGGCGACGTCGACATCGTCCTTCACCGCGACCGGCACCCCGAGCAGCGGCAACCGCTCACCGGCGTCGAGACGCTCCTGGGCCGCCGCGGCCTGCCGGCGGGCGGCATCGGCGAAAACCACGCGGTACGAACGCAGTTCGGGATCAATCCGGGCGATGCGTTCCAGGTACAGGTCGGTGAGCGCGGGCGCGGTCACGGTGCCCGCGGCGAGCAGGCGGGCCTGTTCGGCGGCACCGGCGAACGCCAGCTCGATGGAGTCCATGACCGCAGGATATCGACTTTATCCGTCGAGCAGACCGTGTCGCGTCGCGTACTGACCGGGGGTGCACCCCAGCATGGTCCGGAAGTCGTTCGTGAAATGCGCCTGGTCATACCAGCCGAGCCGGGCCGCCAGGTCGGCCAGATCCGTGCCCGGTTCGGTCTCGATGTCCAGCGCGGCCTGCTGCAACCGGTACCGACAGAGCACCCATTTGGCGGGGACGCCCACGTAACGCCGGAAGACGCGCTGCGTGGTGCGGGCACTCCACGGCGCCAGTTCCATCACCTGCGCCACCCGCTGCACATCGTTGTCCTCGCGCATGCGATCCAGCAGGACGCTCAGCGCCCGATAGGTCGGGTCCGGCCCGGCCGCGTGCTGCGCGATCAGCTCGTCCAGCCGGGCGGCGGCCTGCGCGCGGTCGTCGGCCAGCTGCACTGGCGCGCCGAACAGTTCGCCGTCCACCGCGAGAATGCGACCGGTGTACTGCGCGGCGTCGCGGCCGAAGCGGGCGGCGAACCCACCCGCGCGAAAGCGCGCGCCGACCACCTGGCCGCGGCGCCGGATCGTCGTGGTGAACACCTCCGGCACCACGCCGTGGATGAGGGTGGCGGGCAGCGCGTGGCCGTGCCGCGGCGAGTCGGCGCCCCACTCGTGGGTGAGGTGCACGGCCGGGAACGTGATCACCGTGCTGTCGAACGACTCCGTCTCGGCCAGATCCCAGCTGACCGACCAGAAATGCTCGACGAACTCCGCGGCCTCCGGCGACGGCGCCCAGCGCTGCAGGTCGAACGCCGCGGCCGATCCGACGCGACCGACCACCCCGCGCTGCGGTCGCACGGCTGGCGCGCTTTTCCAATCCGACACGGCCCTCAGCCTAGAAAACTCGGGCGCATGACCGTTACCCCCATTCCCGCCGGATACACCAGCCTCACCCCGTTCCTCGTGATCGAGGGCGCCGCCGCCGCGATCGACTTCTACACCTCGGTGTTCGGGGCGCAGCTGGTCGAGAAGATGGCCGCCCCGGACGGCGATGGCACCGTAATCGCCCACGCCGAACTGGATTTCGGGAACGGCCGGCTGCAGCTGGGCGATCCGAATCCGCAGTTCGGGTTGCGCGCCCCGGACCGATCGGAGACCGTCACCCAGTCGATGACGCTGTACTGCCCCGACGTCGACGCGGTCGTCGAGCGGGCCAGACAGTCGGGCGCCACCATTCGCGAGGAACTGCACACGTTCGTCACCGGTGATCGGTTCGCATCGCTGCTGGATCCCTTCGGCCTGCGCTGGACGGTGATGACCCGGGTGGAGGACGTCGACGCGGTCGAACGCGACCGGCGGCTGGCGCAGTGGGCGCAGGAGAATCTGGCCTAACCGCTACCGTGGCGGGCATGTCTTGCGTGTTCTGCGACATCGTGGCCGGCACCGCCCCGGCGGTCCGGGTCCACGAGGACGACGACTTCGTGGCCATCCTCGATATCCGGCCGATCGTGCGGGGGCACACGCTGGTGCTGCCCCGGCGCCACCACGTCGACCTGACCGACACCCCGGCCGACACGGTGGCCGGGATGGCGCGGCTCGGGCAGCGGATCGCCCTGGCCGCCCGCGCCTCCGGGTTGCACGCCGACGGCAACAACGTCGTCATCAACGACGGCAAGGCCGCGTTCCAAAGCGTCTTCCACATCCACCTGCACGTGGCGCCGCGCCAGGACGGCGACAAGCTGTCGTTCGCCAAGGGACTGGTGGTGCGCCGCGACCCGGACCGCGAGGCGACCGCGCAGATCCTGCGGGAGGCCCTGGCCCAACTGCCAGACTGAACGAATGAACCAAACCAGCCTGGAGAAGTATCTGGTCCTGTTCCTCGGTGTGCACGACACGGTCTACCAGAAGAGCCGCGGCTGGATCGGGCACCGTCTGCCCGGGTTCGCCTCGGCGTTGCTGCTGCACACCGTGGGCGCCAAGACCGGGCGGCCGCGCACCACCTCGCTGAGCTACGCCAACGACGGCAACAGCTATCTGGTGGTGGCCTCCCGCGGCGGCAGTCCCAAGGCACCCGGCTGGTACTTCAACCTGAAGAAGCAGCCGCAGGTGGAGATCAACGTCGGGCGGCGGCGTTTCGGCGTGACCTCCCGCATCGTGTTGCCGGACGACCCCGACTACGCGCGGCTGTGGGAGGTCGTCAACGGCAACAACCGCGACATGTACCGCGAGTACCAGAGGCGCACGAGCAGGCCGATCCCGATCGTGGTCCTGACGCCCTGACGTCGCCCTGGCTCAGAACAGTTCCTTGGCCAGCAGTTCGACCGTCGTCACCCGGGCCGGGGCGGTGGCCGGGTCGGTGCCCCGCCGCGCCGAGGCCACCGGGTTGACCATCACCTCGTCGACCCCGAACTGCTCGGCCAGCGCGCGCACCTGCTCGGCGGCCTCGGCCGGGGTGCCGACGATGCTCTTGGACCGGCCGGCGGTGATGATGGCCTCCTCCTGGAGGGTGGACGGCTGGGCCTCGGCGTCCTCGACCAGATCCAGCGCGCGCAACGGCTGCCCGGTGCGCAGCCGGGCCATCATCTGCAGCTGCGGCAGCAGCAGGGCCTCGGCCTCCTCGCGGGTGGCGGCCACCGAGGCGTTGACGGTCAGGAAGGTCACCGGCTCGGCGGTCAGCGCGCTGGGCTGGAATTCGCTGCGGTAGATCTCCAGGGCCTCGGCGGTGCCCTGCCCGGAGAAGTGGTGGGCGAAGACGTAGGGCAGGCCCTTGGCCGCGGCCAGGTGCGCCGAGTACATCGAGGACCCCAGCAGCCACAGCCGCGGTTCGCCGACGGCCTCGGGGGTGGCCTTGAGGATGTAGTCGGGCAGGCCCAGATGCGCGGGCAGCTCGACGCGGACCCCGGTGGGGCTCATCATGGCCGCGACCTCGTCGAGGTACTGCGGGAAGTTCTGGATGTCGGAGTCGTCGCGGCCGGCGGGCCCGCGCAGCGCGACGGAGGTCACCGGATCGCTGCCCGGCGCGCGGCCCAACCCCAGGTCGATGCGGCCGGGCGCGGCGGCCTCCAGCAGCGCGAACTGCTCGGCGACGGCCAGCGGCGCGTGGTTGGGCAGCATGACGCCGCCGGAACCCAGCCGAATGTGGCTGGTCTGGGCGGCCAGGTAGGCGAGCAGCACCGGCGGGCTGGTGGCGGCCACCGCGGGCATGTTGTGGTGTTCGGCCACCCAGTAGCGGGTGTAACCCAGCTGATCGGCGGCCTGCGCCAACCGCACCGTGGCCGCCAGCGCATCGGACGTGGACTGGTCGCTACGGACGGGAACGAGGTCGAGGACAGAGAGCCGCATAGCTCTCCCAACGCCGCGGGCCCCGGTTTGCTTCCGAGTTGGGCGTGATCTCACACGCTGACCGTGGGAGATCACGCCGAAATCACTCAGATGCGGGCGCGGCGGCGGGCGTCGGTGAAGATGTCGTCGAGCATCGCCGGGGTCAGCCGACCGGTGAACATGTTCTGCTGGCTGGGGTGGAAGCAGCCGAGCAGCTGCTGCCCGGAGGCCAGGTCCACGACGGCGCCGTGGCCGAACTTCGGCCGGGGCTTGCCGAACTGCCCGGCCAGCAGCCCCAGCGCCACCTGCCAGGCGAACCCGCCCAAGGTGACGATCACCCGGACGTGCCGGGAGATCATCGCCCACTCCGCGAGCAGCCACGGCGAACAGGTGACGCGCTCGGCCGGGGTCGGCGCGTTACCAGGCGGGGCGCAGCGCACCGGCGAGGTGATACGAATCTTGTTGGCGCGCAACCCGTCCGCGGCGTCCACCGCGGTCGGCTGATTGACCAGGCCGGCGCGGTGCAGCGCGGCGAACAGCTGATCGCCGGAGCGGTCCCCGGTGAAGATCCGCCCGGTCCGGTTGGCGCCGTTGGCCGCCGGGGCCAGGCCCAGGATCAGCAGCCGGGGCCGCGCTGAGCCCCACGCGGGCACCGGGCGGCCCCAGTACGGCTGATCGGCGAACGAGCGCCGCTTGACCACCGCGACCTCCTCGCGCCAGGACACCAGCCGCGGGCAGGCCCGGCACACGCTGACCTGAGCGTCGAGGTCGCGCACGGTGGGCGCGGCGGCGGCCAACTC
>JAEWRC010000236.1 GCA_023460175.1 Actinomycetes bacterium | reverse complement strand
GCCCAAACTCACGTTTGGGCCGCTTCGTGGGGGGTGGCGTAAACCGGGTCAGGCGAAGGCCTCGATCGGCGGGCACGAGCACATCAGGTTGCGGTCGCCGTAGGCCCCGTCGATGCGGCGCACCGGCGGCCACACCTTGGGCCGGAAGGCCTTGCCCAGCGGGTATGCGGCCTCCTCCCGGGTGTACGGGTGCGTCCACTCGTCGACCAGCAGGCACTCGGCGGTGTGCGGCGCGGCGCGCAACGGGTTGTCGTCGGCCGGCCACTGCCCGGAGCCCACCTTGTCGATCTCGGCGCGGATGGCGATCATCGCCTCGCAGAACGCGTCGACCTCGGCCAGGCTCTCGCTCTCGGTGGGCTCCACCATCAGGGTGCCGGCCACCGGGAAGCTCATGGTGGGCGCGTGGAACCCGTAGTCCGCCAATCGCTTTGCCACGTCGTCCACCGTGACGCCGGTGGCCTTGGTGAGCGGGCGCAGGTCCAGGATGCACTCGTGGGCGACCATGCCGTTCTCCCCGGTGTAGAGCACCGGGTAGTACTCGTCGAGCCGGCGCGCGACGTAGTTCGCCGAGGCGATCGCGGTCAGCGTCGCCGCCCGCAGCCCGACCGCGCCCATCATCCGGATGTAGGCCCAGGTGATCGGCAGGATCGAGGCCGAACCGAACGGGGCCGAGGACACCGGCGCACCACCGGGCAGTTCCCAGCCCAGCTCCTCGGACAGCGGGTGGCCCGGCAGGAACGGCGCCAGGTGCTCGCGCACCGCCACCGGTCCCACCCCGGGTCCGCCGCCGCCGTGCGGGATGCAGAAGGTCTTGTGCAGGTTGAGGTGGCTGACGTCGCCGCCGAACCGGCCCGGGCGGGCCAGCCCGACCAGTGCGTTCAGGTTGGCGCCGTCGACGTAGACCTGGCCGCCGGCGTCGTGCACGGCCGCGCAGATCTCGGCGATGTCGTGCTCGTACACACCGTGCGTGGACGGATAGGTGATCATCAGCGTCGAGAGCTTCTCGGCGTGCTCGGTCACCTTGGCGCGCAGGTCGTCGAGGTCCACGTCGCCGTTGTCGCGGCAGGACACCACGACCACGCGCATGCCGGCCAGCGCCGCCGAGGCCGCGTTGGTGCCGTGCGCGCTCGACGGGATCAGGCACACGTCGCGGTGGCCCTCGCCGCGGCCGGCGTGGTACTCGGCGATGGCCAGCAACCCGGCGTACTCGCCCTGGGAGCCCGCGTTGGGTTGCAGCGAGACCGCGTCGTAGCCGGTGATCCCGGCCAGCCAGGCCTCCAGGTCGGCGACCACCCGGCGCAGGCCGGGGGCGTCGACGGTGGGGGCGAACGGGTGCTGGCGGGCGAACTCCGGCCAGGTGATCGATTCCATCTCGGCGGCCGCGTTGAGCTTCATCGTGCACGAGCCCAGCGGGATCATGGTGCGATCCAGCGCCAGGTCCTTGTCGGACAGCGCGCGCAGATAGCGCATCATCGCGGTCTCGGTGCGGTACGCGCTGAACGCCGGGTGGGTCAGGAACTCCGAGGTGCGGTCGGCGATCTCGACCGGCCGCGGGGTCGCGGCGGGGTCGACACCGAACGCCGCGAGCACCGCGGCAACGTGCGCGTCGGTGGTGGCCTCGTCGCAGGACACCGACACGTGGTCGGCGTCGACGCGCCACAGGTTGATGCCGGCGGCCTTGGCGGCGGCGACGACATCGTCGGCGCGGCCGGGCACCCGGGCCAGCACGGTGTCGAAGAACTTGTCGTGCACCACCGCCGACCCGAGCGCGGCGGCGATCGCCTCGGCGTGGCCGTGCACGCGGCGAGCGATGGCGGTCAGTCCCTCGGCGCCGTGGTAGCTGGTGTACATCGCGGCCATCACCGCGAGCAGCACCTGGGCGGTGCAGATGTTCGAGGTCGCCTTGTCGCGGCGGATGTGCTGTTCGCGGGTCTGCAGTGCCAGCCGGTAGGCCGGGGCGCCGTCGGCGTCCAGGGACACCCCGACCAGGCGACCGGGCAGCTGGCGGGCGTGCTTGCCGTGCACCGCCAGGTAGCCGGCGTGCGGCCCACCGAATCCCATTGGCACGCCGAACCGTTGGGTGGTGCCGAACGCGACGTCGGCGCCGAGGTCCCCGGGCGCGGCGATCATCGTCAGCGCCAGCAGATCCGCACCGACGGCCACCAGCGCGCCGCGCTCATGGGCCTGCGCGATCAGCGCGGAGTGGTCGGCGATCCGGCCGCTGGCCCCCGGCAGCTGCACGATGACGCCGAAGAAGTCGCCCTCGGGCAGCCCCTGGGTCAGGTCGGCGGTGACGATCTCGATGCCCAGCGGGCGGGCCCGGGTCGCCAGGATCGCCGCGGTCTGGCCGAACAGGTCGGCGTCGACGGCCAGCTGGTTCGCCTTGCTCTTGGTCGCGCGGTGCATCAGCGTCATCGCCTCGGCGGCGGCGGTGCCCTCGTCGAGCATCGACGAGTTGGCCATCTCGAGTCCGGTCAGGTCGGCGACCATGGTCTGGAAGTTCAGCAGCGCCTCGAGCCGGCCCTGGCTGATCTCGGGCTGGTACGGCGTGTACGCGGTGTACCAGGCCGGGTTCTCCATGATGTTGCGCAGCAGCACCGGCGGGGTCAGGGTGTCGTAGTAGCCCTGGCCGATCATCGACACAGCGACGGTGTTCTGCTCGGCCAGCGCCTGCAGTTCGGCCAGCGCCTCGTGTTCGGAGGCCGCGGCGGGCAGCCCGTGCAGACCGGGCGCGATCCCGTCGGCGCCGAGTGCGTCGAGGATGTTGGCGGGCAGCGCCTTGGCGGCGAGCTCATCGAGGCTGTCGACCCCGATGACCGCCAGCATGGTGGCCAACTCGGCGTGATCCGGACCGATGTGGCGGTCGACGAACTCCGGGGACTGGGGGTTGGTCTGCTCGGTCAAGCTCGGGACTCCTCCGCGACGGGGTGGCTACGCCGACTCCTCGGCGTTCCTCCCCCTCTGTCGTCCACCCGGCACCGGGCGCCTGAGAGATTCGGCGTGAGCCTTTCCCCATGGGCGGGTGGCCGGACGGACCGGTCACCGCTTTCCAGAGGCATCGTGTCCGGCGCGGTCCTGGGGCCTGAGAGGTTGACGGAGAGGTGTTGCTCCTTCGGCGTCCGCGACTGGCGATCACGGAACTCTCCCGCGCTGGGGCGATGCGTGTAGCAGTTTACCCCGGCGCGGCGTGCGGGCGTCCGACTCAGCCGGTCTTGCGGTCGCGGTGCTTGCGCCGCGAGGCCAGCTCGTCCTCGGGCGCGGCGATGGACTCGCCACCGTCGGCGCGCTCACCTGGGAAATCGGCGATCGCGCCGGTCAATTCACGCATGGCGCCGCTGACCGCGATGCCGAACACGCCCTGGCCGCCCTGCAGCAGGTCCACCACTTCCTCGGCGGAGGTGCACTCGTAGACCGTGGTGCCGTCGGAGAACAGCGTGATGTTCGCGAGATCCGAGACGCCGCGCTGCCGCAGGTGGTCGACGGCCACACGGATGTTGTGCAGCGAGATGCCGGTGTCCAGCAGCCGCTTGACGATCTTGAGGACCAGGATGTCCTTGAACGAATACAGGCGCTGGCTGCCGGAGCCGGCCGCGCCGCGAATGGACGGCACCACCAGCGAGGTCCGCGCCCAGTAGTCCAACTGCCGGTAAGTGATGCCGGCGATCTGGCAGGCGCTGGGCCCGCGGTAGCCGACCAGTTCGTCGGGCACCGAATCGTCCGGGAACAGACCCGCCTGCACCGGTTCGGAAACACCGACGTCGGCGACCTGTCCCGCTGCGTCGAGGTCAAGTTGTCCCTGACGTGGCTGCTCGCTCACCCGTGCTTCCTCTCGCCGAATAGGCTCCTGAAGAGCATACGCTCATCCGCCGGTTCCCACGCCGACCTGAGTCGACCCGGGGCTCCTGTGCGTCGGTGCAAGTATGGCCGCTCGTCGGCCATGGCCCTCCCATCCGCCGGGCGTGTCGAACCACAGAACCCCAGTTGAGACGCTTCCGTGACATAGCGCCCGCCCCGGGCCACGCCGTGGCCCGGCCGGCTCAGGTCGCCTTGAAATCGTCCGGCGAGACGCTGTCGAGAAACTCCTTGAACTTCTCCACCTCGTCCTCGCGGACCCCGCCTTCGGGCTCCTCGTCGGACTCGTCGGGGATCAACAGCCCGGCCTCGGCCAGCACCGCCTCCTCGACGAAGATCGGCACGCCCACCCGCAGCGCGATCGCCACCGAATCCGACGGACGCGCGGACACCCGGATGTCGCGGTCGAAGACCAGGTCGGCGTAGAACGTGCCTTCCTGCAGGTCGACGATCCGGACTTCCTTGAGTGAATGACCAAGGGCACCAATGAGATCCTTGATCAGGTCATGGGTCAGCGGCCGGGCCGGTTCGACGCCTTGCTGTTCGAGCGCAATGGCGGCGGCCTCCGGCTGGCCGATCCAGATGGGCAGGTAGCGATCGCCGTTCGTCTCGCGAAGAAGCAGTACCGGCTGATTCTGCGGCTGCTCTACGCGTATGCCAACCACACGAACTTCACCCATCAGTGTCTGCCCTCCGCATGCCCGTGAGCTCCACGGCCAACTGTAGTCCTCACCGATGCAGAACGTCGCGTACCGCCGACTTGATCAACGACGTGTGCAGGGTGATCGCCAGGGCGGCCACCTCACGCGCCAGATCGTCGGCGCGGTCGCGGGCACCGGCCTTGTCTGCTTTGACCAGCGGTCCGGCGATCTGGGCGATCAGATCGGACTGCCGATCGGCGGCCGACCGGAATGCGCGCAGATGCCGCGGCTCCACTCCGTAGTCGGCCAGGGCGCGGGCGCACTGCAGGATCACGACCGCGTGTTCGTCGAAGAATCCGCCCGGCCCGGTGGTGATGATCCCGGCCTTGAGCAACGCGCCCAGCAGTTCCTCGCCGGCCGCGGTGTCCGCGCCGCTCTGTTCCAGCACGTCCTCCCGGCTGAGCCGGACCCGCGCCGGGCCGACGGCCGAGGCCGGCAACCGCTCGCCGTCCTCGGTCGAGACCAACGTCGGCACGCCGTACGGAGATGCCACCTGCGGCAGCTCCCCGTCGGGCTGCGCGTCGAGTTGGGCCTTGATCACCTTCAGCGGCAGATACTGATCGCGCTGGGCGGTCAGGATGAACCGCAACCGCGCGCAGTCGTAGGCCGTGAATCTCCGATACCCCGACGCCGAGCGTTCCGGCGTGACGAGTCCCTCTGCTTCCAAGAACCGAATCTTGGAGATGGTGACATCCGGGAAATCGGGTCGTAGCAGGTCCAGAACCGCTCCGATCGACATCCCGGCGTACGCGGGAGTATCGGGTGCGGTCACTAGCCCTCGGATCCCCCGTCGCCGTTCTTCGGGCCGGTCAGGAACACCAGCCGGAACTTGCCGATCTGCACCTCGTCGCCGTTGGCCAACACCGCCGAGTCGACGGGTTCGCGGTTGACGTAGGTGCCGTTGAGGCTGCCCACGTCGACCACCTGGAACTCGGCGCTCTCGAGCCGGAACTCGGCGTGCCGACGGCTGACGGTGACGTCGTCGAGAAAGATGTCACTGTCGGGGTGCCGGCCGGCCGAGGTGGTCGGTTGGTCGAGCAGGAATCGCGATCCCGCGTTGGGTCCGCGCTTGACGACCAGCAGCGCCGAGCCGACCGGTAGGCCCTCGACCCCGGAGACCGCTCCTTCGCCGCCGCTGGCGGCCGGGGCGTCCAGTTCGTTGAGGAAATCCGCCCGGAACACCGAAGTGGTTTCCACGGTCAAGTCGTCAGGCGACTGATCCGCTCCCGAACTGCTGTCCTTTTCCGTCACACGCTGCTCCTTACAGGCTGCTTGTGGCGCTATCGCCGGTGAAACTCGCCCACCTTAACCGTCGCGAACCCGACGTTACCGCGCGGTGGGCACGGATGTACCCGGCACGGACAGAAAGGGTGGTGGCCAGAACCCTAACAACTCCTCATTCGGTCAGCGTGGCGCGGTAGCCGTCGGCGTCGAGCAATCCGGCCAGGCCGGCGTCCAGCGTGCCCTCCTCGACCTGCAGGTCCAGCAGCCAACCGGCGCCGTAGGGATCGGAGTTCACCAGGTCCGGGCTCGCCTCCAGATCGCCGTTGACGGCAATCACTTTCGCCGACAGCGGCGCGTAGAGATCCGACACCGACTTGGTGGACTCCACCTCGCCGAAGGATTCCCCGGCGGTCAGCGCCGCGTCCACCTCCGGCAGTTGCACGAAGACCACGTCCCCCAGCGCCGACTGCGCATAATCGGTGATGCCGACGCGGACGGTGTCGGTGCCGGTGCGGCGGATCCACTCGTGCTCCGCGGTGTACTGCAGATCTGACGGGACCTCGCTCACAGCGTTCCTCGATTCCTTTGGCTGCCCCGGGCGGGATCGCACGGGTTGTTCACTTGACGGGCTGAGCGTATTGGCGTGGTTTCGGTTGCCGCAAGGTGGTCACGTCGACGCGGTCGGACTGGGTCAGCTTCATCGAGCCGCCCACCCGCTCCACGCTGTCGACGGCGCCGCCGGGGATATTCATCGCCGCGGCCAACGTCGGCGGATCCCCAATTGCCAGAACCGAATACGGCGGCGTCAGGACCACGCCGTCGATCAGTAGCTCGGCCGGGGGTCCGGTGACCCAGGTGTCGACGCCGACCCGCACGCTACGGTCGGCCGAATTGATTTCGATGGCCTCGGCGCCGGCGGCACGCAACTCGTTGATGACGTCGAGCAGCGTCTCCGGGGCGACGCCGCGAGCCGGATCCTCGATGACGACGGTCACCCCGGGACCCGTGGCGGCCACGCTGCCCACCAGGATCGACAGCGCGGCCAGCCGGGCCCGCGCGTTGTCGATGGCGGCCTGATCGGAGGAGCCGGCGGCCTCCAGCGAGGACAAAGTGCGCTGCAGCTCAACGACTTCGGTGTTCAGCGCGGCCTCGCGCTGCTGCAGCGAGTCCAGCAGCACCACCAGATCAGCCGGGCGCGCCGACTCCAACGCGTCGCCGCTGTCGGTCTGGCGGACCTGGGTGACGATCGCGGCACCGAGCACCACGCACAGCACCACCGCGAGCACCACGAACAGCCGCTCCGAACGCGACCGCGCCGCAGGCTCTTCGGGCAACTCGTGGCGGCCGTGTGGTTCGGCCTCGGGCTGGTTCATGGCGGGCTCCCTCAGGCCCCGAACAGCCGGCGCCGCAGCGCGGCGGCGTTGCCGAAGATGCGGATACCGAGCACCACGATGATCGCGGTGGACAGCTGCGTGCCGACGCCGAGTTGGTCACCGAGGTAGACGATCAGCGCGGCCACGAGCACGTTGAACACGAACGAGATCACGAACACCTTGGCGTCGAAGATCTGCTCCAGATAGGCGCGCAGGCCCCCGAACACCGCGTCGAGGGCCGCGACCACGGCGATCGGCAGGTAGGGCTCGACGAACTCCGGGACGCTGGGCTGGAACACCAACCCGAGCACGATGCCGACCACCAGCGCGGCGATGCCGATCAATTCCGGTCCCCCTTCGTCGTCCGTGCCTGTCCGGTCACCGCGGTTCGGTCCTCGCGAAGGTGACCTCCCGCACGGTGCCGGCCGGGATGGCCAACCCCTCGCCGGCGCTCACGGTCACGCCGACACCATAGGAGGTTTCCAGCAGCCGTAGCCGCCGCAACCCCGTACTGCGGTCGAAGTTCTCGGCCATGGTGTTCGGCGGGCCGATCGCCAGGATCTCGTACGGGCTGGTGATCGGGCGGTTGTCCACCAGGATCGCGCCGCCGGCCTGCCGGATGGTCACGTTGGGGCCGATCCGCACCCCGCCGACCGAAATCGCCTCCGCGCCACTGCCCCACAGCGAGTTGACGGCCAGCTGCAGGTCGCGGTCCAGGATCACCTGTCGGCTGCCCGGCAGCCGTTCCTTGGAGACGTCGGTGAGGTCGCGGGCGGCCCCCGGGTCGGTCACGGTGATGGTCAGCCCGGGGCCGATGACCGCCGAACCGGCCGCGGCCAGCCCGAGGGTGTCGAGCTGGTCGAGCAGTTCGTTGCCCTCGACGTCGTCGGCCAACTGCCGGCGGGCGACCTCGTCCACCTCGGCCACCAGGTCGTTGCGCCGGGTGGTGAGCTCATCGGTGGCCGCCGAGGTCGACTTCACCGATTCGGCCAGCGCGCGCTGCGTCGCCGACACGCCGGGCGCGGTGGAGCGCGCCTGCGCCATCGCCGCGGCGAACACCGCGGCGATCAGCAG
>JAEWRC010000235.1 GCA_023460175.1 Actinomycetes bacterium | reverse complement strand
GCGCCACCGCCGTCCTCGGAGGCACCCGCCCCGGAGCCGCCGCCGGCCGAACCGCCCGCACCGGAACCGGATCCGCCGGCCCAGCAGCCCGCGCCCGAACCGGACCCGCGCGCACCGGACCCGCCCGCCGCAGAACCACCGGCACCGGACCCGCCCGCCGCAGAACCACCCGTCGAGGAACCGGCACCGGAGGTACCGGCCCCCGACGCGCCGGTGCCGACGCACCCGCAGTGGATCCCCACCGTGCCGCCAATCCCGACCATTCCCGGTCTGCCGCCGCTGATTCCGCAGCCCCCGGCCGGCGGCTAGTCGCTCCTCGGCCAGGGTTCGCTGCCTGTTTCGCGCGGCCCCTCGATCGAAACCCGTCCCCCCGTGTTGACAGTTGTGCACAGCCTGGTGCGGGTGCGGACCGCACGCCGGGCGCCCTGTGGATATCCGTCACCCGGAGGTGACGGCATCTGATCGAGAGGCCGTCCGGAACTGGTCTCGGCTCCCTCGGGCTAGTCCCGGGTCCGCGGATGCTTGCGCAACACCACCTTCGCCAAGGGCATCGGTATCCGCGCGGGCGCGGCGGCGACCTGCGTGGCGATGCTGCGTTCGAGCCGGTCGCACAGTTCGGCCGCCCGCGGATCGTCGTGGCCGCCGGCCAGCGCGGCGGTCAGACAGCCGAACACCGAGGCGCGCAGGAACGAAGCCCATTTCGCGCCAAGGGCTTTCGCGTCGTTATCCACGGTGAACTGCTGGAAGTACCGGTCCTCGGCATCGAAGACCTCCACCTGCTCGATCGACAGACCCTCGAACCGATCCTTCGGGGCGAACGGCGCGGCGAAATCCTTCTCGCCGCGCCCAACGATCGGGATCGCCATCGCCCGGAGCTCCTCGGCGCTGATCAGTCCGCTGCCCACCAGTTGGGTGAGCGCGCCGTAGAGGATGTCGACCAGGGGCAGCAGGCCCGGTCTACCGGCCTCGTCGACCCCCATGGTGAGCACCACCAGTCGGCCGTCGCCGACCAGTTCGCGACCGCGGAACGCGATGAACTCCTGCCAGTCCTGCGCGGCTTGCCGCTCGCAGGCGGCGCGGGTGCGGTCATCGTCGCTGAGGGCGGGCAGGATGTGATCGGGAACGGGCACCGGGGTTTTCGAGAGCCAGTGCATGGCCCACGACGACCAGCCCAGCGACACGCTCTGCGACGGCAACAGCTGCTGATAGAAGGACCGTCCCACCGCCGAGCAGAACACCGCGGCGTCCTTGTGCAGATAACTGTCCGGGTCGTCGGTCAGGGTCTGGAACAGCGCGGTGAAGTCGTTGTCGGGAACATCGGTGTGCGCCACCAGGATGGGATGTTCCTTGCGGGTCCGGCCCCGCAGCGCGGTGATGGCGGCGGCCACCGGCAGCAGCGCGTTGTGCCCGGTGGACGCGCCGTAGTCGGCGATCACGATGGGCTGCGGGTACCGCGGGATCGGCACCGCGCCGGCCGCATCGACGAAAAGTTCGATGGCGGACTGCAATCCGGCGGCCTGCAGCCGAGCCGCCGCGGTGTAGTTGGGGCTGTCCGGCGACTCCGGTCGAACCACGATGCTCGACTCGCGCACGGTCAACCTCGTCGGCGCCGCCGCAGCAGCAGCCCGATCAGGATGCCGACCACCAACAACCCGGCGAAGAAGAACCACACCGGGGCGGCGAAGCTGGTCCACAGCACATGGATGTTGACCTGTTCGCGGTTCTGGGCGATGAAGATCGCGGCCAGCACGACCAGGATCAGCGCGAACCAGTGCCGCAGGGCGAACCTGCGCGCACGCCCCGACGATGGTGCGGCGGTGTCCTCGGACGGCATGGTGACCTCCCACGTTGCGATGTGGCCAACGGTAGTCCCCGGCGCCGGGTCGTGACACACTTCGGCCTGTGAAACGTCAAACACCAGGCATTCTGTTGAAGGTCGGCGTCGGGATGATCGTCGCCGCCGGGGTCGCGTTCCTCGCTGCCCTGCAGTTCGAGGCGGGTTGGCTGCCGTGGCTGGCCGTCGTGCTGTTGCTCAACGGCCTGGCCGACATCACGGCCGGGCTCTGGATGAAGCGCCGCCAACCCGCCGCGTCCTGAAACGAACCGCCGCGGTGGGAGATTCGAACCCTGAGGTCCGGATCTCCTGAGGTTCAGATCTCAGTGGCCCCGCGCCACCCACTCGTCGTAGTTGACGATCTCGTCGCCGTAGCGGGTGGTGTCACCATGCCCGGTGTAGACCACGGTGTCGTGCGGAAGCTTGCCCAGCTTCTCCTTGATGGAATCGAGGATGGTGGGGAAGTCCGAGAACGAGCGCCCGGTGGCGCCCGGCCCGCCCTGGAACAGGGTGTCGCCGGAGAACACCGCACCCAGATCCGGGGCGTACCAGCACACCGAGCCCGGCGAGTGCCCGGGCGTGTGGATCGCGTGTAGTTCGATCCCGCCGGCACGAAGGATCTGGTTGTCCTCGACGGTGCGGAATTCCTTGTCCGGGTGCGTCATCCGCCACAGCATCTCGTCGGCGGGATGCAGCAGGATCGGCGCGTCGAGCTGCTCGGAGAGCTGCGGCGCGACCGTGATGTGGTCATTGTGGCCGTGCGTGCAGACCACGGCGACCACGTTGCGGCCGTCGACGGCCTCGATGATCGGCTCGGCGGTGTGGGCCGCGTCGAACACGACGACGTCCTTGTCATCGCCGACCACCCAGATGTTGTTGTCGACGTCCCAGGTGCCGCCGTCGAGGCTGAAGGTTCCGCTGGTGACCACGCGGGTGATGGCCTTGTTCATGTCGGAGCTCATTTCAACACCACCACCGACCGCAGGACTTCGCCGCCGTGCATTTTGTGGAAGGCGTCTTCGACTTGGTCGAGGGTGATGCGTTCGGTGACGAATTTGTCGAGGGGCAGGCGGCCTTGTTGGTAGAGGTCGATCAGGGTAGGGAAGTCGCGTTCGGGGAGGCAGTCGCCGTACCAGGAGGATTTGAGGGCTCCGCCGCGGGAGAAGAAGTCGACCAGGGGCATTTCGAGGGTCATGTCGGGGGTGGGGACGCCGACGAGGACGACGGTGCCGGCCAGGTCGCGGGCGTAGAAGGCTTGTTTCCAGGTTTCGGGGCGCCCGACGGCGTCGATGACGACGTCGGCGCCGTGACCGTCGGTGAGGTCCTGGATGGTTTCGATGGGGTCGAGTTCTTTGGCGTTGATGGTGTGGGTGGCGCCGAAGTCGCGGGCCCAGTCGAGTTTTTTGTTGTCGGTGTCGACGGCGATGATGCGTTTGGCGCCGACGAGGGCGGCTCCGGCGATGGCGGCATCGCCGACGCCGCCGCAGCCGATGACGGCCACGGTGTCGTCGCGGCTGACGTTGCCGGTGTTGATGGCGGCGCCGACGCCGGCCATCACGCCGCAGCCCAGCAGGCCGGCCACGGCGGGGTCGGCGCCGGAGTCGACCTTGGTGCATTGGCCTTCATGGACCAGGGTTTTGTCGGCGAAGGCCCCGATGCCCAGCGCCGGGGTCAGTTCGGTGCCGTCGGTCAGGGTCATTTTCTGGGTGGCGTTGTGGGTGTCGAAACACAGGTGGGGGCGGCCGCGTTTGCAGGCGCGGCATTGTCCGCAGACTGCGCGCCAGTTGAGGATGACGAAGTCACCGACGGCGACGTTGGTGACGTCGTCGCCGATGGCTTCGACGGTGCCGGCGGCTTCGTGGCCGAGCAGGAAGGGGTATTCGTCGTTGATGCCGCCTTCGCGGTAGGTCAGGTCGGTGTGGCAGACCCCGCAGGCGATGATGTCGACGACCACCTCCCCGGGACCCGGGTCGGGGATGACGATGTCGACGAGCTCCACCGGCTCGCCCTTCTTCCTGGAAATCACTCCGCGCACTGTCTGACTCATGCCCCCAACCTAATGGTTTGTGTCGTGGGGTTCATCCCGACCGAAACGCGGGCCCGTCACCGTCGGAGAACTTGCGACACTCGCCGTAGAAGCCGGGAAGGTTTACGGTAAGAGCTGGTGTTGGCTGAGCCCTTGACCGATCTGTTGTCCGCCGCCCGCGCAGCCCATGCGCGGCGGACTGGCGTTTGAGCTACGAAGCCTACGAGCGTGCGCGGACCGTGAAACCCCTGAGTGTCGACGACTTGGACGCATTCGCCTTCGCGGCGTGGCGGCAGGGCCACATCAAGGAGGCCATCCGCGCCGCCGAGCACGTCTATGTCGAACTCACCCGAACCGATCCCACCGCCGCCGCGATGAAGGCCAATGAGCTGGCGCTGGCCTGGCTGATCCGCGGCGACGTGAACATCGGCCAAGGTTGGATGGGGCGGTCCCGTCGACTGCTCGACAGCGTCGAAGAGTGCACGGTGCACGGCTATTTGACGTACCTGGACACCATTGTCGCCGCCCTGTCGGAAGATTTCGAAGCGCTGGCGGTGCAGGTCAACCTGCTGCAGGAACGCAGTCGGCGGCTGGACGCGCCGGCGATCGGCGCACTCGCGCTGATCGCCGCGGGCCTGGAAGCCATCCTGCACGCCCGCACGGCCGAGGGTTACGCGCTGATCGATGAGGGGATCCTGCCGCTGTTGGCCGATCAGGTGCCGATCGAATGGGCCGGCGACATCTACTGCCTGGTGCTGCACCACTGTTTCAAGCTGGCCGACATGCCGCGGATGCGCGCGTGGACGAACTCGATGGAGCAATGGTGCGGCCTGTCCGGATCGGTGCCCTACGGCGGGGTGTGCGATGTCCACCGACTGCAAGTGCGGGCTGCCACCGACGATTTCCGAAGCGTGGAACGGGATCTGGAGCAGGCCAGTCGCGCCCTGATGGAGGTCAACTCGTGGGCGGCGGCCGAGGGCTACTACCAACTGGGGGAGATGCGTCGCCTACTCGGCGACCTCGACGATGCCTCCGCGGCGTTTACCCAAGCCCGCTCCTTGGGGATGGACCCACAGCCCGGTGCGGCGCTGCTGCTGTGGTGCCGGGGCGATTCGCAGGGGGCGTGGGCCTCGATCCTGCCGGCGCTGGCGGGCGGCGATCGGCTGGCCCGGCCGCGACTGTTGCGCGCCGCGGTGGAGATCGCACTGAGCCGCGACGCCGTCGAACAGGCCGAGAGTTGTTGCCGCGAACTGGAATCCATCGCAGCCGATTTCGGGACTCCGGGTTTTCTGGCCTGGGCTGCGCACGCGCGCGGAGCCGTGCACGTGCGCACCGGCGCGTTCGGGCCCGCGTTGACCTCGCTGCAGGAGGCCTTGCGCGCCTACCGGGCTCAGCAATCGCGCTATGAGATCGCCGAGGTCTACCAATGGATGGCCCTGGCTCATCGCGGGCTCGGTGACGACGAGGCCGCCGCCGCCGACGTCGCGACCGCTGAAGCCATCCACGTCTCGCTCGGTACCGCACCGAGCGGAGTCGAGGGGCCCTCGTCGCATCGATTGACCCGACGCGAACTCGACGTGTTGAGCCACATCGCCCGCGGTGCGACGAACCGGCAGGTGGCCGCCGCGCTGCACCTCAGCGAGAAGACGATCGGCCGCCACCTGGCCAACATCTACGTCAAACTCGGCGTATCCACCCGAACCGCCGCGGCCAACTGGGCCTTCCAACACGGTGTCGCGCAGGTACGCCAGGACTGACCTACATCATTTGCACCACGGACCCGCCCGGTTGAACGCATCATTTGCCCGATGTGGCCGCCCCGTCGACAGTCCTAAATTTGCTGACCATGACAACGTTAGAAACACGACGCACCGACGACGCCGCGCACGCGGAAGCCTTCGGCGAGCGGATGATCGGCATCGTCAACGATGCCGCGGTGGCTCTGTTGTGCAGCATCGGTCACCAGACCGGGCTGTTCGACGTACTGGCGGAACTCCCGGCAGCGACCAGCACCCAGATCGCCGATGCGGCCGGGCTCGACGAGCGTTACGTCCGTGAGTGGCTCGGCGGGATCGTCAGCGCCCGCATCGTCGACTACCACCCGGAATCCGGCGCCTACGAGTTGCCACCCCAGCATGTGCCCGCGCTGGCCCGGTCGGGCGGGCCCGACAACATTGCCAAGCTGGCCCAGTACATCGGCATCTTCGGTGAGGTCGAGCAGAAGATCGTCGAATGCTTCCGGCGCGGCGGTGGTCTGCCTTATACCGAGTTCCCGCGCTTCCACGCGATCATGGCCGAGGAGAGCGGGGGAGTTTTCGACGCCGCCCTGATCGACGGCATCCTGCCGCTGGCCGACGGCCTGCCCGGGCGGCTGCAGGCGGGTATCGAGGTCGCCGACGTCGGTTGCGGCAGCGGGCACGCCGTCAACCTGATGGCGCAGGCGTATCCGGACAGCCACTTCACCGGATTTGATTTCTCCGCGCAGGCGTTGGGCACCGCGACCGCCGAGGCGGCAGCGCTGGGCCTGGACAATGCGGCATTTGTCACCCAGGACGTGGCCCTGCTCGACATCGAGGACCGATTCGACCTGATCACCGCGTTCGATACCGTCCACGACCAGGTCAACCCGACGGCTGTGCTGGCCAACGTCTTTCGGGCCCTGCGGCCCGGCGGCACGTTTCTGATGGTCGACATCAAGGCGTCCAGCAACCTGCAGGACAACATCGACGTGCCGTGGGCGTCGCTGTTCTACACGATCTCGACCATGCACTGCATGACCGTTTCGCTGTCGGCCGACGGCGCCGGACTGGGCACCATGTGGGGGGAACAACTGGCAACCTCGATGCTCGCGGACGCCGGATTTGCCGATGTGAGCGTCTGTGACGTGGACACTGATCCGTTCAACAGTTACTTCGTCGCCCGAAAGTAGCTCGCAATGGCTAGGCTCGCGGCCGATGGGTGCACTCGAAGTTCTCGATGATTGGCCGGTGTCGGCGGTTTCGGCCGCGGTGGTCGGACCGTCCGGAATATTGGCCAGCCACGGCGACACCACCGCGTCGTTCGCGCTGGCCTCGGTGACCAAGCCGCTGGCCGCGCGTGCCGTGCAGGTGGCCGTCGAGGAGGGTGCCGTCGACCTCGACACCGCCGCCGGTCCGCCGGGCTCGACCGTGCGGCATCTGCTGGCGCACGCCGCCGGGTACACGATGCACGACGAGTCGGTGTTGGCCAAGCCCGGTGCCCGTCGCATCTACTCCAATTACGGATTCAAGATCGTAGCCGAGACGGTCGAGGCCGCCGCCGGCATCGAGTTCGGTCGCTATCTGGCCGAGGCGGTCTTCGCCCCGCTCGGGATGACCGCGTCGACACTGCCCGGCGGCGCGGCCGAGGCGGGGTTCGGCGGGACCTCGACGGTGGCCGACCTGGCGGCGTTCGCTGGCGACCTGCTTGTCCCGCGGGTGGTGTCGGCGCCGATGCACGCCGACGCGATCGCCGTGCAATTCCCCGGACTTTCGGGCGTGTTGCCCGGTTTCGGGTCACAGCGACCTAACGATTGGGGTCTCGGTTTCGAGCTGCGCGGGGAGAAGTCGCCGCACTGGACGGGCTCGGCGAACTCGCCCGCCACGTTCGGCCATTTCGGTCAGTCAGGCACGTTCATCTGGGCCGATCCGGCTGCGCAGCTGGCTTTCGTGGTGTTGACGAACCGCAATTTCGGGGAGTGGGCGTACCCGCTGTGGCCGGCGATCTCTGACGAAGTCCTGAGAGAATTCGGGGCACACTAGCGCAACACGTGCCACACAGGGCACAATAGACACGCGCGACACACAAACTTGTGATGCTCGTTGGTTCACCGAGGCCGTTGGGGAAGACGTCCCTCGTCGAACTGAAGGAGCAGCCAATGCGTGCGTCGAACCAATTTGCCGACGCGACTACAGGCGTGGTCTACATCCACGCCTCACCCGCGGCGGTATGCCCACACGTGGAGTGGGCTCTTTCGTCGACCCTGAATGCCAGGGCGAAGCTGACCTGGACGCCGCAGCCGGCGATGCCCGGACAGCTGCGCGCGGTCACCAACTGGGTGGGCCCCGTGGGCACCGGCGCGGAGTTGGCCAACGCCCTGCGCTCCTGGTCGGTGCTGCGCTTCGAGGTCACCGAGGATCCCAGCGAGGGTGTCGACGGGCAGCGCTTCTGCCACACCCCGCAACTCGGCCTGTGGAGCGGCGCGATGAGCGCCAACGGCGACACCATCGTCGGCGAGATGCGGCTGCGCGCCCTGATGGCCGCCGGTGCCGACACCCTGGCCGCCGAACTGGACACGGTGCTGGGCACCGCGTGGGACGAGTCCCTCGAGGACTTCCGCAACGGCGGCGACGGCGCCGAGGTCAGCTGGCTCAGCCGGGGCGTGGGCTAGCGGGTCGGGCCCACCCGGAAATCACTTCGTGGGTGCGTGGGAAAGACGCATCTTGACGTCCGCGGGCGCAGCGCCGGTGACCGTGCAGATGAAATCGCGGGCTTGATCGGGCACCTCGGAAAGCCGGCGCGCTTGGGTCGTGTCGCTGAGGTTGATCGACCCGTCGTTGGTCACGCGCCCGGCGAGTTCGGGAACGGTGATCATCCACCACCTGTCGTCGCGGACGACGTTGACGTCATAGGTGGGCATGTCAGCCGCTCCTTGCAGTCGGTGGTAAGAACGTCAGCCCTCACGCTGCCAGAGGCAGTGCCCGCTGAGCGCGATGTTGAGCAGATTCTGCGGGGCGTCGAATGACAGCGGCTGTCCGGCCTCCCCGTTCACGATCCGCGGGTCACTGGCTTTCCCGGAAAAGACTTCGGTGTACTCGACGCCGCAGGTGCCGTCGGGTTCCTGCGGAGTGCCGGTCCATTGGCCGGCCATCACCTCGGGATTACGCATTCCCTGACCGCGTAGCACCAGCTCGGTGCCGGCGGACAGCCACCGATCCGACGTCGAGTACTCGCCGCGAAAGGTCTGCCACTGTCCGTCGGCGCACTCCAACAGGTTCTTGCGGTTGGGCGGGTCGCCGACCTCCTTGGGCAGCGCCGTCAGCGCCCCATCGAAGTTCTCCGCGCAGGCCGCGCCCAACTGCGGGGGGCCGGTCGGGGCGGCCGACGCGTCCGTACCCGGGTCGGCGTTCGCGCAGGCGACCACGCCGGTCGCGGTCGCCGTTGCGGCGACCCCGGCAAGTGCGAGCAGGTAGCGGTTCATGGCGACTACGTGATCCGCAGGTTGCTCAGGTCCGCCCGCATCATGCGGACGTTGTAGTCGTTCCACTGAGACAGGTTGTAATACAGGTGGTACCCGTCGTTGTCATCCTGGAGCTGACCGGTGCCGGAGAGCGGATGGATCATCGGGCCGTACATGCCGGTGTTCTGCCCGTAGCCCTGATTGGCCTGCAGGACCGTCGCGTTGGACCAGGTGCCCTGCGGCGAATCGGACACCCGCATCACCACGTTGTTGCCGCCGTCGGTGTAGAGCACGACGTACTTGTCCAGCGTCTCGTTGTACTGCACGGACATCTCGCTGACGTTGCCGCCGCTGCCCCCGGCGGAGAAGATGCCGCCCGGCTTGAATCCGGCGGGGTAGACGAACTTCAGGAAGCTGACGAGCGGCTTGAGGACGAGGCCCAGGAGTCCGGTCTCCGGGAAGATCGACCCGGAAGCGCCTTCGGTACCGATCACTGCGACGGCCTCTGACGGCGTCCCCACGACCCACTTGCCCTCGCCCTCGCCATTGTCGCCGGCGAAGTACTCGTAGGCGTCGAGGTTGGTGATCTGGCTTTCCGCCACGCGGGCGACGTAGGCCGAACCCTGCCGGCCCGACGGAGTGCCGTAGACGTAGACGTAGCGCTCGCCCTCGAGATCGCCGTCGACGTAGGACGTCGCATCCTCGGGATTGCCGTAAACCAGCGCGTTCTGCTGGAAGTTTGCGTTCCCGCCGTTGGACATGCGCACGGTGTCGGGGTCGATGTTCCACGACTTCCCGTTGTCCTCGGAGACCGCGATCGCCGACCAGTTTGTGGTCCAGCTGCCGGCCTGGCCCCACTGCTTGATCGACATCACGGTGGCGTACTGGGTGACCACCTGGTTGCCCTCGTCGTCGAGAACGGGATTGCCGTCCGCGTCCGTAACGGGGCTTCCCGCGATGGCCGAGGTCGGGATCAACGTGTAAGTGTTGGTCCGCTTCAGCGCGTCGATGGCGGCCGGGTCGATGATCTGCGCGGCACCGGCGCGTTGCAGACCGCCCGGGATGGGGCGCCACCACATCGGCCGGCTCGTGTCGCCGCCGTCGTGGATGAGGGCATCGGTGAACTGCAGGCCGTTGTTGAGGTTGAAGTCGCTGGCGCGCAGCAACACGTTGTCGCGCCAGCCGGCGTTGGAGGCGGGGTCGGCGACGTCGTAGGTGTCGCCGAACATCGTGAAGATGACGGGCTTGCCCTCGGCGTCCCGCAGGCCGCTGTCCCACATGATGCCGAGGTCGGTGCCGCCGACGAACCACTGGTCGGTGACCCCGGTGCCGGTGCCGTTGCCCGTCGTCCAGCCGGTCTGGGTGGACGTCGTGGAACCCTCGATGACCGGAGCCTCGGTCTGGCCGGGGCCGATCACCACGGTGCCCGGTGCGGCCGCCGCGGCCGGGACCACGTCCGCGGTGGTCACCGCGGCCGCTTCCTGGACCGACGTCAACGCGGTCCCCTTGGGGTTGACGACGCGGTCGCTTTCCCGGCGCGCCCAGGCGGCCATCGCCCACAGCGCCGCCGACGGGCCGGGGGACACGGGGCTGGTCCCGGCGGCCAGCGGCGAGAGGCCCGCGGCCACCAGTAGCGCCGAAACCACCGAGGTGGCAGTGGTCTCGGGCAGTTCCGCGGAGCCGGTGGAGATATCCGGTTGTGCGGCAGCCGGTTTGGCGAAGGACGTGATGGGCGCGGGCTCGAGGACGCCGGCCGGCAGCGTCGTGACCGACTCGGCCACGGTGGTGATGGCCGCGAGTCCGCGCTCGGTCACGTCCTCGCGCACCTCGCGGAGCTTCAGGGCGACGGACTTGGCGCGGGCCGGGGCGGTCGGCTTCGGCTGGGCCTCGACGACCGCGGGCGTCACGCGGGGCGTGTCGGAGCCCGCGGTGCTGTTGTTCTTCGCGGCGGCCGGTGCCTCGGGAGTCGTGGGTGCCTCGGGAGTGGTCGGCTCCTCGGGCCGCGGGCGCACGCCGAAGGGCCGACGTACGGGTTCGGCCGGGTCGGCGAGGGCTTCGCCGGCGACGTCGTCGATCTTGTCCTGCAGCGCCGCGCGTCGCTCGCTGATCCGTGTCTGGGCCTTCTCCAGCCGGGCCTGGGTGCGTTCCACGGCGGCCTCGGCGCGCGAGACGCCGGCTTCGGCCTCCTTGCGGACCCGCTCGCCCAGCCGTGACAGCGGCCCCTTGCGGGTGGATGCCTTGCTGTCCTTGGCGTCGCTGTCCTTGGCGTCGGTGGCCGCGGCTCCGGCACTGTCGGTGGAGGTCTTCGAGCTCTTGGAATCCGAGTCGCCGGAGCCCTTCGAGTCCGAACTGCTCGAGGACTTGCTGCTGCTCCCGGCATCATCGGCCCAGGCGATGCCGGTCCCGGTGGTCAGCGCCGTACCGATACCGAGGGCGACCGCCAGTGCGCCGACGCGACCGATGTACTTGCTGGATTCCATGACGCTCCGTGTGTGCTCAAACGACGGCCGACGTGAGAACGGTATGACGAGCTGCGCCCGTCGACCACATCTTTAACAGAAGTCTCACACGTGCATACGTTTGCCGACGGGATTCGTTACGGAGCGGCGGGGCGCAGAATGCGCAGGGCGGCGGGCACCGCGCTGATCTCCGCGGGCAGCGGGCAGGCGTAATCGCCGTCGGCGTAGGCGTTGATGCCCGGGCACTCGACCGCGACGGTGCGCGCCCGCCGGGTGCTCACGGTGTCGAGGTCGACGTGGGTGCCTTTGAAGACGGTGGGGAACAGGCGCACCAACCGGGCACGCGACGCCGAGCTGATCATCGTGACGTCGAGTAGTCCGTCGGTGGGGTCCGCGTCGGGACAGATCAGCATGCCGCCGCCGTAGCTGCGGGTGTTGCCGATCGCGGCCATGGTCAGCTCGGTGTGCACCGGGGCCCCGCCGTCGAACGACAACCGGAACGGCAGCAGCCGCAGCTTCGACAGCTCGGCGAGCATCGCCAGGTTGTAGCGCATCCGACCGTGCGGCCACCGCATTCGGTTGGCGCGGTCGCTGACCAACGAGTCGAACCCGGTCGCGACGACGGTGCCGAACCACTTGTGGGTCCTGTCGCTGCTCTCGATGCGGCCGAGATCGACGGTCGCGGCATGACCGTCGGCCACGACGTCGGCGGCGGCCTCCGGGTCGCCGGTGGGGATGCGGTATTCGCGGGCGTGGTCGTTGCCGGTGCCGGCCGGGACGATCCCGAGCGGAATGTCGTTGCCGGCCAACTCCTGTAGCGCCAGGCCGATCGCGCCGTCGCCCCCGACCACCACCAGCGCCTCGGTGCCGAGGTCGAGCTGTTCGCGCAGCAACACCCGCGCATGGTCGGCGTCGCGGCCGACGACGGCGGTGACGTCGATGCCGCGCTGTTGGAGCCGGGTGATCGCCCGTTGGGCCGCGTGCGGCGAATTGCCATGCCCGGATGCCGGATTGGTCAGCACCGTCACCCGGGAGATGGCGCTGGTCACGGAATCAGCTTGCCCGGGTTGAGGATTCCTGCCGGGTCCAGCGACTCCTTGACCGCGCGCAGGATCTGAACGCCCAGCGGGCCGACCTCATCGGTCATCCACGGGCGATGGTCGGCGCCGACCGCGTGGTGATGGGTGATGGTGCCGCCGGTGCGCACGATCGCCTCGCAGGCCGCGCGTTTGGCCGCGCTCCACTGGGCGATCACCTCGGCCGCGGTGGCGCCGCGCTGCCCGGCGACCACCGTGAAGTACAGCGACGCCCCGGTGGGATACACATGGGAAATGTGGCACATCACCAGTGCGGGCGTGCCGGATTCGGCCAGCGCCTCGGTCAGCGCGGCGGTGACGGCGGCCTTGAGCGGCTCGAGGTTGGCCCAGGTGGTCGCGGTCTCCAGGGTCTCGCACAGCGCACCGGCGGCCAGCAGCGAGTCCCGCAGATACGGCGCCGAGAACCGGCCCTGCTCCCAGGCCCGCGCGGGCTGCTCACCCAGCGACGTCGCACCCCGGGATTCCAGTAGCGCGCGGGTCTCGGCGTGCCGGCTCTCGGCGTGCTCGGCGGTGCCCTCGAACAAGGTGATGGCCAGGCAGCCGCCGGTGAGTTGTTGTTCGCCGATGTGCTCGGTGGTGGCCAGGTTGACGCCGGTCTCGGCCTCGTCGGATAGCCGGATCACCGTGGGGCCGGTGCCGGTCTGCACCACGGTGCGCAGCGCGGCCGCCCCGGTGGCGAAGTCCGGGAACGACCAGGCCTCGTATCGCGTGGTCGCCGGCACCGGATGCACCCGCACCCGCACTCGGGTGATGATGCCGAGGACGCCTTCGGAACCGATGAGCAGCTCCCGCAGATCCGGTCCGGCCGCCGAGGCGGGCGCGCGACCGAGGTCCAGCACGCCGGCCGGTGTCACGGCGGTCAGCCCGCGGATCATGTCGTCGAAGCGGCCGTAGCCGGCCGAGTCCTGGCCGGAGGAACGGGTGGCCGCGAACCCGCCGATGGTCGCGAACTGGAAACTCTGCGGGAAGTGTCCGAGGGAGAACCCCCGCTCGCCGAGCAGTTCCTCGGCCCGCGGACCGGTGACCCCGGCCCCCAGTTCAGCCTCGCCGGAGACCTCGTCGAACTGCAGCAAGGCGTCGAAGCGCCGCAGGTCCAGCGTGATTGCGGCGGAGAACGGGCCGCGGATCGGGTCCAGGCCGCCGACGACGCTGGTGCCGCCGCCGAACGGGACGACGGCGATACCGTGCTCGGCGCAGTACCGCAGCACCTCGGCGATCTCGTCCTCGGTGCCGGGGGTGAGCACCGCGTCCGGGGCGTCCTGCTCGCCGCGTTCGGTCCGGCGCAGCAGATCGAGCGTGGATTTGCCGCCGGCGCGCAGCAACCGGGCCTCGTCATCGACGCTGCAGTGCTCTTCGCCGACGATCGCGGTCAGCGCCGCGCGGTGCGGTTCGGCCAGCGCCGACGGGCGCACGCGGACCTCGTCGAGTCGCAGCTCGGGCCGCTCGGTCTGCTCGACGCCGAGCGCCTGGGTGAGCAGGGTGCGGATCCCGTCGGACAGCGGCTTGGCCGCGGCGGGGTCGCCCCAGGCGTTCCATTTCATCGGCGGCACAGTCATGCGTTACAGTATTACAGATGCTGTCAATCAGTAATGCTCGCCCGGCCGTCGAGGAGCGGATCCTCGCCGCCGCGGCCAGCTGTGTGCGCGACTACGGGATCGAGCGGGTGACCCTCGCCGAGATCGCCCGGCGTGCCCGCGTGAGCCGTCCGACCATCTATCGCCGCTGGCCCGACAGCCAGGCGATCCTGGCCGCACTGCTCACCCGCCGCGTCACCGAGGTGGCCGCCGAGGTGCCGAGTACCGGCTCGGGCCGCGCCGCGATCGTGGCGCGCATCGTGGCCGTCGCCGAGCGGCTCGGCCGCGACGAACTGCTCATGGCGGTCATGCATTCCGCGCCGGAGTTCGCGATGACCTACATCTCGGAGCGGCTCGGCACCAGCCAGCAGCTGCTGATCGACGCGCTGGCCGCCGACCTCGGGGCCGCGCAGGCCGACGGCAGTGTGCGCGCCGGTGACCCGCGGCAGCTGGCCACCATGGTCCTGCTGATCACGCAGTCGACCATCCAGTCCGCGCAGATCGTCGAACCCATCCTGCCCGCCGAGGCCCTGGCGCTCGAGCTGGGCCGCGCCCTGAACGGATACCTGAGCAATGGCTAGTTCCAGTGCGCTCAACGCGGCGCGGCGTCGACACGAACTGGCCGAGCTTGCCGACGGCATGGTGCCCGACCTGCTCGTCGTCGGCGGCGGCATCACCGGGGTGGGGATCGCGCTCGATGCGGCCACCCGGGGACTGGACGTGGTCCTCGTCGAACGCCATGACCTGGCCTTCGGTACCAGTCGGTGGAGCTCCAAGCTGATCCACGGGGGCCTGCGCTACCTGGCCACCGGCAACGTCGGCATCGCCCGGCGCAGCGCCGTCGAACGCGGGATCCTGATGTCGCGCAACGCACCTCACCTGGTGCGCGCCATGCCGCAGCTGGTCCCGCTGCTGCCGGCGATGGGGCGCGCCGAACGCGCGCTGGTGCGCGCGGGGTTCCTCGCCGGCGACCTGCTGCGCCGCCTGGCCGGCACCTCGGCCTCGACGCTGCCGCGGTCGCGCCGTGTCGATGCCCGGCGGGCCGTCGAACTGGCGCCCACCGTGCTGCGCGACGGCCTCGACGGCGGATTGCTCGCCTACGACGGACAATTGATCGACGACGCCCGGCTGGTGACCGCCGTCGCGCGCACCGCCGCCCAGCACGAGGCCCGCATCCTGACCCGGGTGGCCGCAAGCGAGCTCACCGGCACCTCGGCCCGGCTGACCGACACGCTGACGGGGGAGTCGTTCGACGTGACCGCCCGCGCGGTCATCAACGCCACCGGCGTCTGGGCCGGCGAGCTGGACCCGTCGCTGCGGCTGCGGCCCAGCCGCGGCACACACCTGGTGTTCGACGCAGCCGCATTCGGCAATCCCGTTGCCGCACTGACCATCCCGATCCCCGGCGAGCTGAACCGATTCGTCTTCGCCATGCCCGAACAACTCGGTCGCGTCTATCTCGGGCTGACCGACGAGGACGCGCCCGGACCCATCCCGGATGAACCGCAACCCACGGCCGCCGAGATCGACTTCCTGCTCGACACCGTCAACACGGCCCTGGGCGCCAAGGTTTCCCGCGCGGACGTGCTCGGCAGCTTCGCCGGGCTGCGGCCGCTGATCGACACCGGCGCGGGCAGTACCGCCGACATCTCCCGCGATCACGCCGTCATCGACGCGCCCACCGGCGTGATCAGCATTGTCGGCGGCAAGCTCACCGAGTACCGGCACATGGCCGAGGATGTCCTGGACCACGCGGTGGCGGTGCGCGGACTGGCGGCCGGGCCGTGCCGCACGCGCAACCTGCCGCTGATCGGTGCACCCGCGAACCCGGGGGCGCGCATCGCGCCCCTGCCGGCGCCGCTGCCGTCGTCGCTGGTGGACCGCTACGGGGCCGAGGCTGCGAAGGTGATCGCCACCGCCACCTGCGAGAGGCCGGCCGAGCCGGTGGCCGAGGGCATCGACGTGACCCGCGCCGAGTTCGAGTACGCGGTCACCCACGAGGGCGCCCTCGACGTCGGCGACGTCCTGGACCGTCGGACTCGCATCGGCCTGGTGGCCGAGGACCGCGAATGCGCGGTGGCCGCGGCGCAGGAATTCGTGGCGGCCGTAGGTTAGTACCGTGATCGAACTGAAGTCCCCGCAAGAGATCGAGAAGATGGCCGTCACCGGCCGCTTCGTCGGCGAGACCCTGGCGACGCTGGCGGCGCGCGCCGCGCCCGGCGTCAACCTGCTGGAACTCGAACGGCACGCCCGGCAGCTGATCGAGGACCGCGGCGCGGAGTCGTGCTACTGGGACTACGCCCCGTCGTTCGGCAGCGGACCGTTCCGCAACGTCATCTGCCTGTCGGTCAATGACGCTGTGCTGCACGGGCTTCCGTTCGACTACGTGCTGCGCGACGGCGACCTGCTGAGCATGGACTTCGCCGTCTCGATCGACGGCTGGGTGGCCGACGCCGCGGTGTCGGTATCGGTGGGCTCCGGGTCGGCGGCCGACGCCGAGCTCATCGAGTCGACGCGGGAGGCGTTGGCCGCCGGTATCGCCGCGGCCGTGCCGGGCGGGCACCTCGAGGACATCTCGGCGGCCATCGGCGGGGTGGCCCGCCGGCACGGCTACCGGGTGAACACCGACTTCGGCGGGCACGGGCTGGGCCGGACCATGCACGAGGATCCGCACGTGCCCAACCGCGGCAAGCGGGGCCGCGGGCTGCGGCTGAAGCCGGGTATGACGCTGGCGCTGGAGCCGTGGTGGTCGGCGACCACCGAGAAGATCGTCTTCGACCCGGACGGCTGGACGCTGCGGATCGCCGACGGCTCGTACGGCGCGCACTACGAGCACACCATCGCCATCACCGAGGACGGACCGCGCATCCTGACCCTGCCCGGTTAACCGCTGAGCAGGCAATCGCGCACCTCGGAGAGGGTGTGGCGCTGCCAGAGCGCCTGCGCCGGAACCAGCAGCGGTGGGTCGACGTCGACGACGCGGACCCGGCCGTCCATCGTCGGCCCCGGCTCCGCGGTGACCAGGGCGATGGCGCCGGTGGTCAGCGGCGCGGCCACCATGGCCGCCCCCTGCACGCGGCTCACCAGATAATCCGGTTCGAATCCGGCGCGCCGGCAGGCGCCCAGCAGAAAGTCGCTGAAGTACGAGGAGCCCGGGGGCGCCCACAGCGCCAGGCGCTCGCCGGCGAGGTCGGTGATGGCGATACCCGCCGCGCGTTCGGCCAGTCGATGCTCGGCCGGAATGGCCGCCCGGATCCGGTGATAGCCGATGATCGCGGCAGCCAACTCGCCGGCCTGCGCCACGCCGCGGCGCAGTGCGAGGTCGATCGAGCCGTCGAGCACGGCGGCCAGCAGCGCGTCGGGGTACATCTGCCGCAGTGTGAACGAGACGTCGGGGAAGGCGGTCACGGCCGGTTCGATCAGGGTGTAGACCTCGGCCCCGGACAGCGCGGGGGTGTGGCCGACGGTCCAGTGCAGGCCGCCGGAGGCCGCGGTACGTACGTGGTCGCCCACGGTCCGCGCGGCGGCCAGCAACGCCCGGCCCTCCCGTAGCAGGGTCACACCGGCAAGGGTCAGGGTGATCCGGCGGCCGTCCCGGTCAAACAGCGGTGCGCCCAGGGCGGACTCCAGTTGCCGCACCGAACTGCTGAGCGCCTGCTGGCTCAGGTGCAGCTGGGCGGCGGCGCGGGTGAAGCTGCCGGCCTCGGCGACGGTCACGAACTGATGCAGCCGGCGCAAATCCATGCACAAATATTACTTGTGAAAAGCTCCGATAGAACTGTTTTTCATTTGTGCATCGCCGGTCTAGCGTCGGGGCAATGAGCAAACTCCACGGAAAGTCAGCAGTGGTCGCCGCGGGTGCGAAGAACCTCGGCGGTCTGATCAGCACCAGCTTGGCCCAGCAGGGCGTCAACGTCGCCGTGCACTACAACAGTGACGCCACCGCACCCGAGGCCGAGCGCACGGCCGCCGCTGTCGAGGCTGCCGGCGCAAAGGCGATCATGTTCCAGGGTGACCTGACGAAGCCCGCGACGGTGACCGCGCTGTTCAACGCTGCGGCCGGCGCCTTCGACGGGGTGGACATCGCGATCAACACGGTGGGCAAGGTGCTGCGCAAGCCGATCCTGGAAACCACTGAGGCCGAATACGATTCGATGTTCAACATCAACGCCAAGGCGGCGTACTTCTTCCTGCAGGAGGCGGGCCGGCGGCTCAACGACGGCGGGTCGATCACCACGATCGTGACGGCGCTGCTGGCGGCCTACACCGACGGCTACTCCACCTACGGCGGCTCCAAGAGTCCCGTCGAGCACTTCGTGCGCGCGGCGTCCAAGGAGTTCGGTGTCCGCGGCATCAACGTCAACAACGTGGCGCCGGGCCCGATGGACACGCCGTTCTTCTATCCGCAGGAGACCCCGGAGCGCGTCGAATTCCACAAGTCGCAGGCGATGGGGAACCGGCTGACGCAGATCGAGGACATCGCGCCGCTGGTGGTGTTCCTCGCCGGCGACGGCCACTGGATCAACGGCCAGACCATCTTCGCCAACGGCGGCTACACCACCCGCTGAGACCGCTACCTCACAGGGGGATGTTCTTGTGCCGGCCGCGGCGTGCCGGGGCCTCGGCCAGCGCCTGGGTCAGCACGCTGCGGGTCTGCGCGGGGTCGATCTTGGCGTCGACGACGCCGATCTCGATGGCGCTGTCCACACCGCCGGCGATCCGCTCGTGCTCGACGGCCAGTTCCTCGTGCAGCGCCTCGCGCTCGTCATCGGGCGCGGCGGCCAGCTTCTTCTTGTGCAGGATGCCGACCGCGGCCTTGGCGCCCATCACGGCGACCTCGGCCTCCGGCCAGGCGAACACCTTGGTGGCGTTCAGCGACCGCGAGTTCATGGCGATGTAGGCACCGCCGTAGATCTTGCGGGTGACCAGCGTGACGCGGGGGACCGAGGACTCGCCGAAGGCGTGCAGCAGCTTTGCGCCGCGCCGCACGACGCCGCCCCATTCCTGGTCCACGCCGGGCAGGTAGCCGGGCACGTCCACGACGACCACCAGCGGGATGCCGAACGCGTCGCACAGCCGCACGAAACGCGCCGACTTCTCGGCACTTTCGGAGTTCAGGCAGCCACCGAGGCGCAGCGGGTTGTTGGCGATGACGCCGACGCTGCGCCCGGCCAGCCGGCCCAGGCCCACCACGATCGACGGGGCCCACTTGGACTGGAATTCCTCGAACGGCACACCCTCGTCGAGCAGCGCGTCGATCAGCGGGTGCACGTCGTAGGCGCGGCGTGCGGACTCCGGCAGCAGCGCCTTGAGGTCGGTGTCGCCGGCCTCGGCCTTGCTGCGATCGAAATGGCCCTGCTGGCAGAACAATCCGACCAGCCGGCGGCCGCGCTCGTAGGCGTCGAGCTCGTCGTCGGCGACGATGTGGCACACGCCGGACTTCTTGTGGTGCGCCTCGGGGCCGCCGAGGGAGACCATGTCGACGTCCTCGCCGGTGACGCTGCGGACCACGTCCGGACCGGTCACGAAGACCTTGCTCTCCGGGGCCATCACGATGACGTCGGTCAGCGCCGGGCCGTAGGCCGCGCCGCCGGCCGCGAAGCCGACGACGACCGAGATCTGCGGGATGTAGCCGGAGGCGCGGATCATCGCTTCGAAGACCAGGCCCACGGCGTGCAGCGCCTTGACACCCTCGGCCAGCCGCGCGCCGCCGGAGTGCCAGATGCCCACGATGGGACTCTGCTCGGCGATGGCGACGTCGTAGGCGTTGACGATGTGGCGGCATCCGTCGACGCCCATCGCCCCGCCCATCACGGTGCCGTCGGTGCAGAACGCGACGGTCCGCACGCCGTTGACGTTGCCCGCCGCGGCAAGCACACCCGAGCGGTCCCTTTCGTGCAGCAGCTCGACGCTGCCGTCGTCGAAGAAGGTGGACAGTCGCAGCAGCGGATCGCGGGGATCCAGCGACTCGTTTACCGCGTCGGGGGCCATGGTCGTCATCTATTCTCCTAAGCCGTGATGGCTCTAGTACTTGCCGAAGGCGAGTGCGACGTTGTGCCCGCCGAATCCGAATGAGTTGTTCACCGCGTACCGGTAATCGCCGGTCCGCGGCTTGTCCGCCACCACATCCAGATCGATCTCGGGATCGAGATTCTTCAGGTTGAGGGTGGGCGGGACGACCCCGTCACGCAGCGCGAACACCGTGAGTATCGACTCGCCGGCGCCGACGGCGCCGACCGAGTGCCCCAGTGCCGACTTCGGTGCGTAGACCGCGGGCCGGTGGCTGCCCATCGCGTTGTTGATCGCCTTACCTTCGGCGACATCACCGACATTGGTGCCGGTGGCGTGGGCGTTGATGTGATCGATATCGGTGGGCTGCAGACCCGCGAGTTCGACGGCCCGCGAGATCGCGTGACCGGCGCGCGCGCCGTTGGGGTCCGGGGCCACCATGTGGAAACCGTCGGAGGTGACCGACGCGCCCATGATGCGGGCCAGGATGTTGGCGCCGCGGGCCTTGGCGTGCTCCTCGGTCTCGATGACCAGCAGGGCCCCGCCCTCACCGAAGACGAAACCGTTGCGGTCCTTGTCGAACGGCCGGCATGCGCCCGGCGGGTCGTCGTTGGTGTTGGACAACACGATGCGCATCTGGGCGAACCCGGCGATGGGCACCGCTTCGATCTTGGTCTCGACCCCGCCGCAGATGGCGATGTCGGCCTCGCCGTAGACGATGTTGCGCCAGGCGTTGGCGATGGCCTCCGAACCGGAAGCACACGCCGAGATCGCCGTGTTCACGCCGGCTTTGGCGCCGCGCTCGAGGCCGACGACGGCGGCCGCGCCGTTGGGCATGAACATCTGGACGACCAGCGGTGAAACGGCCCGCAGGCCGCGCGACCGCATGGCGTCGTAGGCGAAGACCAGTTCCTCGGCCGAGCCCAGACCGGTGCCGATGGACACCATCAGACGGTCGGTGTCGACCTCGGGGGAGCCGGCGTGTTGCCACGCACGCCGGCCCACCACCGTGGCCATTTTCTGCAGGTAGGACATACGTCGGAGTTCGACTTTGTTCAATTCACCGTCGAAATCCTCGAGCAGGTGCCCCCCGATACGCACCGGTAGGTCGTACTCCTCGATGAACGGATCCTCAAGCTTGCGGATCCCGCTCTGACCGTCGAGAAGTGCCTTCCATGTCGACTCCGCGTCGGTTGCCAAGGCCGTCGTCATGGCGACGCCGGTGACAACTACATCCGGGAGACCGTTTCCAGTAGTAACTCCCATTGCTGCTGCGTATGTCCCTTCTGGTGATCCCGACTCAGTACTTCCCGAAGGCCAGCGCGACGTTGTGCCCGCCGAACCCGAAGGAGTTGTTGATGGCGTACTGGTAGTCGCCGTACCGCGGTTCACCCGCGACCACGTCGAGATTGATCTCCGGGTCCGGGGTCTCGTAGTTCAGCGTCGGCGGGATGACCCCATCCCGCAGTGCCAGTACCGTCAGCACCGACTCCAGCGCACCGACGGCGCCGATCGAGTGACCCAGCGCCGACTTCGGCGCGTAGACCGCGGCGTGCTCGCACCCGGCGACCCGGATGGCGTTGGCCTCGGCGGTATCACCGATCGGAGTGGCGGTGCCGTGCGCGTTGATGTGGTCGATGTCCTTGGCGGACAGGCCCGCCAGCTCCAGCGACCGGGTCATCGCCCGGCCGGCCCGCAGACCGTCCGGTGACGGCGCCACCATGTGGTAGGCGTCCGACGTGATGCCGGCCCCCATCAACCGGGCCAGCGGCTTGGCGCCGCGGGCCTTCGCGTGTTCCTCGGTCTCGATGATCATCATGGCGCCCGCTTCACCGAACACGAAGCCGTCGCGGTCCTTGTCGAACGGACGCGAAGCCCCAGCCGGATCCTCGTTGCGGGTGGACATGGCGCGCATCATCGAGAACGCCGCGATGGGCAGTGCCTCGATGCCGCCTTCCACGCCGCCGCAGACGGCGAAGTCCGCGTCACCCATGACGATCTGACGCCATGCGTGGGCGATGGCCTCCGAGCCCGACGAACAGGCCGACACCGGGGTGATGACCCCGGCGCGAGCCCCGAGCTCCAGGCCGGCGACCGCGGCGGCACCGTTCGGCATGATCATCTGAACGGCCAGCGGCGACACCTTGCGGGGCCCGCCCTCGTTCATCAGGTCATAGGTCTCGACGATCTTCTCGCCGCCACCGAGACCGGTGCCGATGACCACGCTGAAGCGGTCCGGGTCCACCTCGGGCTTGCCCGCGTTTTCCCATAGCCGGCCGGAGACCAGCTTCGACATCCGCTGGACGTACGACATGCGTCGCAGGTCCAGGCGGGTCATGTGGTCGTCGACCGAATCGACGAGATGACCGCCGATGCGCACCGGCAGGTCCCACTTGGTGACGAAGTCGTCCTCGAGGACGCGGATACCGCTTTCGCCGGCCAGCAGGCCCTTCCACGTGCTCTCGATGTCCGCTGCGAGCGCCGTGGTGGCCTCGACGGCGGTCACCACGACGTTCGGGAAACCTCCGTTAGCAGTGGAAGGTCTGGTCATTCCGAGCCAAACTTCTCGCGCAGGGCGGCGGCGGCCTCGGGGTTCTCTTCCTCGAGCTTCTGGATGTAGGAGACGACGTCACCGACGGTGCGCAGGCCCGCGAGGTCCTCGTCCGGGATCTTCACGCCGTACTTGTCCTCGGTCTGCACCGCGATCTCCACCATCGACAGCGAGTCGATGTCCAGGTCGTCGACGAACGACTTCTCCGGGGTGACCTCGGACGGCTCGATGCCGGTGACCTCTTCGATGATCTCGGCGAGACCGGAGATGATTTCTTCTTGGCTGGCGGCCACAGTGTGGCTCCCTTCATATTTTTCTTCGTGTCCCGACAACGGATGCGCTACGGGGTTGGTGCGTATGTGGTTGTGCTGGTGGACAGTTCGCCTTAGAGAGCGGGCAGACCGTCCAGGTCCGCGGGGGTCTTGACGGCATGCGTCGGGGTTCCCCGAAGCTCGCGCTTGGCGATGCCGACCAGGGTTCCGGCCGGCGGGAACTCGACGACGGCGGCGAGTTCACGTGCACCCATGGTCTTGGTGCACAGGTCCCAGCGGACCGGGTTGGTGAGCTGCGCGACGAGTTTGGTCATCGCGTCAGCGGCCGAGGCGACGGGCGCGCCGTCGGCGTTGCTCAGCAGGGTGACCCCGGCGCGCGGTTCGGCGCTCTGGACACCGGCCGCGGCGGCCGAGTAGCCGTCGGTGGCCGAGGCCATGAAGTGCGTGTGGAACGCGCCGGCGGTGGCCAGCTGGCGCACCCGGGCCTTGGCCGGCGGGTTCTCGGCGAGCTTGGCCAGCGCCTCGAGGCGGCCGGCGGCGACGATCTGGCCTGCGGCGTTGCGGTTGGCGGGGACCAGGTCGAGGTCCTGCAGGGCCGCGAGGACCTCGGACTCGTCGCCCCCGAGCACCGCGGACATGCCGGTGGGCTCGGTGTTGCAGGCCTTGGCCATCTCCGCGCCGCGGGTGGCGGCCAGCTTCACGGCGTCGTCGGCGCTGATGACGCCGGCGATCGCGTAGGCGGCGATCTCGCCGACGGAGTGTCCGGCGACGACCAGCTCCGCCGAGGTCAGCAGGCCGCGGCGGGTCAATTCCTGATGCGCGAGCAGCGTGGTCGCGACCACCAGGGGCTGGGTGACCGCGGTGTCGGTGATCTCCTCGGCGGTCGCGGTGGTGCCGAGTCGGGCCAGGTCGAGGCCGCTGATCTCGGACCAGCCGGCGAGCTGGTCGGCGGCGCCCGGGAGTTCCAGCCACGGGGTCAACATCCCCGGGGTCTGGGAACCCTGCCCGGGAGCGAGCAGCGCAATCACAGGTGTCGTTTCAGGCACATGATTAAGAGAACACTGTGAAGGCTCATTTGCGGGGTGTAAGACATTATGAACCTTGTCTTATGTTTTTGTGGAGAGCCTACAAAACGGCACGTGATGCGACGTCATCGAGATCAGGTCGCGACCTGTTACACAATCCTTACTTGGGGCGGCCGCCGCCGAAGGCGTCCATCGCCACCACCGTGTGGTGGTTCACCGTGCTCTTTGCTGGGCGAGGTGGCTGTGGTTGGGCAGTGAGCCGGCCCACAGTCGCCGCCACCCGCAATATGTAGGCGTCGCGCGGGGCGGTGGGGTCGCGGCCGGTGAAGTCGGCGATGCGCTTGAGGCGGTAGCGGACGGTGTTTGGATGAACGAACAATTTGCGTGCGCAAGCTTCGATGGCGCCACCCGAATCCAGATAAGCGTCGAGGGTCTCGGCGAGCGCGGGACCGGCGTCCGCCAGCGGTCGCATCACATCGGAATGCAATGTGGCGATGGCCGCCTGATCGCCCATCAACGCGCGTTCGGGCAGTAGTTCGCGGGCCGACACCGGCCGCGGCGCCGCCGACCAACCGGTGACCGCGTTCATCCCCGAAATCGCCTCGCTGGCACTGTGATACGCCGCGGTCAACGACGGCGCGGTCGGGCCGACCACCACCGGTCCGGCCGAGAACGCGGTCAGCAGTTCGGTGAGGAACTTGTCGGTGGGGGACAGCGGCCCGGACACGATCGCCACCAGCCACGTGCCGTGCACGTCGGTCAGCGCCGCCCGGCCGTGCCGGCCGGCGGCCTCGCGAAGGTCCTGGCTGGCGACCTCGACCCGGTCGGGCGGCGGGGTGCCCACCACGACCGTGGCCGGGGCGTTGGTGTCCCAGTTCAGCGCGGCCGCGCGCGACAGCAGTTCCTGGCCGGCCTCGCCGCGCACCACGGCGTCGACCACGCTGGCCTCCATCCGGCTGTCCCAGGCCCCGCGCGCCTCGGCGGCGTCGGCGTAGGCCTTGGCCGCCGCGAACGCCAGGTTGCGGCTGTAGCGCAGGATGCCGACCGTCAACGCGATCCGCTGCTCGTCGTTGCGCGCCAGCGACGGCACCACCACCTCGAAGTACTCCATCGACACCCGCACCATGTCCACGGTCTGGCGCAGCGCGATGTGCCGCGTGAGCTCCTGCGGGACCAGCGCGAACGCCTCGGCGGTGTACCCCACGTCGCTGTCCGGGTCGTGCAACCACTCGGCGAAGTTCACCACCGCGGTCTGCAGCACCAGCTGCACGCTGGCGCGCTGGGAGGCCTCCAGTTCGGCGAAGAACGGCAGCCGCTCCTGCATGGCCGCCGCGGCTTCGGTCGCCAACCGGCCCGAGTACTGCTTGAGCCGCCGACGCAGCGAGTCGGGCACGTTCGCCATGAGCTCGTTCGGCGACCGCGACGTGAAGGGCTCCAGCGGTTTGTCGGGCACCCCTAAAACCTACGCCGTTTTTCTGGTGGAAGCTCCAAATCGCCGCCGTCAGGCGCTGCCGGTGTCCTTGAACGAGATGCCGGCGGCAAACACGTCGTCGATCTTGTACTGCTCGGCGGCCGCCACGGCCACCGACGGATCGATCTCGCCGTCCCGGGCCAACGCGCCGAGCACCGCGACCACGACGGACTCGGCGTCGGTGTTGAAGTAGCGGCGCGCGGCCGGGCGGGTATCGGAGAAACCGAACCCGTCGGTGCCCAACGTGACGTAGGTGTTGGGCACCCACGGCCGGATCTGCTCGGGCACCGCGCGCATCCAGTCCGACACCGCCACCGCGGGTCCGTGGGTGGCCTTGAGCGCCTTGGTGACATAAGCCTCACCCGCGTCCTTACCCGGGTGACGCAGCTGCCGCTTCTGCAACTCCACCCCGTCGCGGTTGAGCTCACCCCAGCTGGTCACCGACCACACATCGGCGGCCACATCCCAGTCGGCGGCCAGCATCTCGGCCGCGCGCAGCGCCTCGGGCATGGCCACCCCCGACGCCAGGATCTGCGCGGTGCTGGTGCGCTTCTCGGTGGCCGCGCGATAGCGGTAGATGCCGCGCAGCAGGCCCTCGGGGTCGAAGCCCTCCGGCTCGGCGGGCTGCACGTAGGGCTCGTTGTAGATCGTCATGTAGAAGTAGACGTTCTCCGGGTCCTCGCCGTACATCCGCTGCAGACCGCTCTCCACGATGTGGGCGATCTCGTAGGCGAACGCCGGGTCGTAGGCCACCACCGCCGGGTTGGTGGACGCCAGCAGCAGCGAGTGCCCGTCGGCGTGCTGCAGACCCTCGCCGGTCAGGGTGGTGCGCCCGGCCGTGGCGCCCAGCACGAAGCCGCGGGCCATCTGATCCGCCGCGGCCCAGAAGCCGTCGCCGGTGCGCTGGAAGCCGAACATCGAATAGAAGATGTAGATCGGGATCATCGGCTCGTCGTGCGTCGAATACGACGTGCCCACCGCGGTGAACGACGCCGTGGACCCCGCCTCGTTGATGCCCTCGTGCAGGATCTGGCCGATCTCGCTCTCCTTGTAGGCCAGCATCAACTGCGCGTCGACCGAGGTGTACAGCTGCCCGTTGCGGTTGTAGATCTTCAGGCTGGGGAACCAGGAGTCCATCCCGAACGTGCGGGCCTCGTCGGGAATGATCGGCACCAACCGCGGTCCGATGTTCTTGTCCCGCAACAACTCCTTGAAAGTCCGGACGGTCGCCATCGTGGTGGCGATCTCCTGCTGGCCGGAGCCCTTCTTCAGCACCTTGTAGGCGTCGCGGCCCGGCAGCGTCAACGGTCGGCTCTTGACGCGGCGCTCCGGCAGGAACCCGCCGAGGGCCCGACGGCGATCCATCAGATAGCGGATCTCCGGGGCCTCCGGGCCGGGGTGGTAGTACGGCGGCAGGTACGGATCCTGCTCGAGTTGCTCGTCGGAGATCGGGATGCGCTGGGTGTCGCGGAAGTCCTTGAGATCCTGCAGCGCGAGCTTCTTCATCTGGTGGGTGGCGTTGCGGCCCTCGAAGTGCTTGCCCAGCGTGTAGCCCTTGATGGTCTTGGCCAGGATCACCGTCGGCTGGCCCTTGTGCTCGAGGGCGGCGCGGTAGGCGGCGTAGACCTTGCGGTAGTCGTGGCCGCCGCGCTTGAGGTTCCAGATCTGCTGGTCGTTCATGTGCTCGACGAGCGCCTTGGTGCGCGGGTCGCGGCCGAAGAAGTGGTCGCGGACGTAGCCGCCGTCGTTGGCCTTGTAGGTCTGGTAGTCCCCGTCGGGGGTGGAGTTCATCAGGTTGACCAGGGCGCCGTCGCGGTCGGCGTGCAGCAGCGCGTCCCACTCGCGGCCCCAGACCACCTTGATGACGTTCCAGCCGGCACCGCGGAAGAATGACTCCAACTCCTGGATGATCTTGCCGTTGCCGCGCACCGGGCCGTCGAGGCGCTGCAGGTTGCAGTTGATCACGAAGGTCAGGTTGTCCAGGCCCTCCAGCGCGGCCACGTGGCACAGCCCGCGGCTCTCCGGCTCATCCATCTCGCCGTCGCCGAGGAACGCCCACACGTGCTGATCGGAGGTGTCCTTGATGCCGCGGTCGTCGAGGTAGTGGTTGAACCGCGCCTGGTAGATGGCGTTCATCGGGCCCAGCCCCATCGACACCGTGGGGAACTGCCAGAAGTCCGGCATCAGCCGCGGGTGCGGGTAGGACGGGATGCCGCCGCCGGGATGGCTGTGCTCCTGGCGGAAACCGTCGAGCTGGTCGGCGGTCAGCCGACCCTCGAGGAAGGCGCGGGCGTAGATGCCGGGGGAGGCGTGGCCCTGGATGAAGATCTGATCCCCGCCGCCGGGGTGGGACTTGCCGCGGAAGAAGTGGTTGAAGCCGACCTCGTAGAGCGCGGCCGAGGAGGCGTAGGTGGAGATGTGGCCGCCGACGCCGACGCCCGGGCGCTGCGCGCGATGCACCATGATCGCGGCGTTCCAGCGGATCCAGGCGCGGTAGCGACGCTCGACGTCCTCGTCGCCGGGGAACCACGGTTCCAGCTCGGTGGGGATGGTGTTGACGTAATCGGTCGAGGTCAGCGCGGGGATGGAGACACGCTGCTCACCGGCGCGCTCAAGCAGGCGCAGCATCAGGTAGCGGGCGCGGGCCGGACCGGACCGCGACAACATGTCATCGAACGATTCCAGCCACTCACCCGTCTCGTCGGGATCGATGTCGGGCAGGTAGGACGCCACACCCTCCCGGATGACTCGAACGCGATCGGGTTCACCTGCGGTGCCGGAGTTTTGGGCCAGGTCTTGGCGCACGAACTCGGTCGTCAACGCAATACTCCTTGATTGGTGACGCGGGGATTTCCCGTGTCCGCTCACCATCCTGCCCCCTTTGTGTCTTCCGCCGCAGGGGGACCCGCATCCACCACTGCGCCACGCGAGGCCGCGCAGCCGGTAACGTCACCGGCTGTGCTGAGCGGAATGAGGCGTGCGCTGCCACTGGCTGCCGGACTCGCCGCGACCGGGGTGCTCGGCGTGGCCGGCTGCACGTCGATCGTCACCGGGGACCCTTCGGTCGACGGCGCCGACGTCCCGGACTACCGCGCCTCCGTGTCGGCGTCGGTTTCCGCGTCCGCGGTCACCTCCAGCGTCCGGGAGTCCCAGCGGCAGGCCTCGATGACCACGCAAGCCGTGCGCACGGTGTGCGAGACGCTGAGTACCAGCAGCGCCGAGGCCGTCAAGACGGTCAACGCCTACGTCGAAGCGGTGAACTCCGGCGGCGACGTGGCCGCGACCATCCAACCCGCCCGCGAGGCCCTGAGCAGCAGCGCCGGGCGGGTGTCGGCGGAGATCAACGACACGCTGCCGACCGAATTGCGCGACGCGCTGACGGCCTGGGTGGACGCCTCCCGCGCCGCCGGCGACGTGCTGGGCGGCGGACCCTCACCCTCGGAGTTCAACACCGCGATCGACCGGGTGAACACCACCCGGACCGACGCGTTGAACCTGTGTGACACGGCGTATTGACGGTGCGATTTCGGGCGGTCCGCCGCGTTGCGCAGCAGCGGCTGAGGCCACTGTGCGACGATTGGTCAATTCGGTTATTAATCCACGTGCGGTGCTGAGGAGGTAAACGGTGGTCGCGGCGGACGGCGCCTCGAACTACGCCCAAAAGCTGGGCATCCAAAAAGATCAGGTTGTGCAGGAACTGGGCTGGGACGAGGACACGGACGACGACATCCGTGCCGACGTCGAAGAAGCCTGCGGTTCAGAACTGCTCGACGAGGACGCCGACGAGGTCATCGACGTGGTGCTGCTGTGGTGGCGCGACGTCGACGGTGACCTGGTGGACGCGTTGATGGACGCCATCACCCCCCTCTCCGAGGACGGGGTGATCTGGGTCCTGACGCCCAAGACCGGCAAACCAGGCCACGTGCTGCCCGCGGAGATCGCCGAGTCGGCGCCCACCGCCGGACTCATGCAGACGTCGTCGGCCAATCTCGGTGACTGGAGCGCGAGTCGGTTGGTGCAGCCGAAGTCCAAGGCTGCCGGGCGGCACAGTTGATGCTGGCCCCCGGTGACAAGGCCCCGGACTTCACGCTGAAAGACCAGAACGGGCAACCGGTTTCGCTGTCGGACTTCCTGGGCGACCAGAACGTCCTACTGGTGTTCTTCCCGCTCGCGTTCACCGGCATCTGCCAGGGTGAGCTCGACGAGATCCGGGACAACCTGCCGCGCTACGAGAACGACGAGGCCGCCACGCTGGCCATCTCCGTCGGCCCGCCGCCCACCCACAAGATCTGGGCGCTGCAGAGCGGGTACCTGTTCCCGGTGCTGTCGGACTTCTGGCCGCACGGCGGGGTCGCCCAGGCCTACGGCGTGTTCAACGAGGAGGCCGGGGTGTCCAACCGCGGCACGTTCCTGGTGGACAAGGACGGGGTCATCCAGTTCGCCGAGTGCAAGGCCCCCGGCGAGGCGCGCGACCAGGCGGTCTGGACCTCGGCGTTGGCGGCCCTGAAGTAGCCGGTGAATTGGATTCTCCGCCGTGGTTTTCGGTAGCCTGCCACGGCACGGGCGTGTAGCTCAGCGGTAGAGCTCTGGTTTTACACACCAGCGGTCGTAGGTTCGATCCCTATCGCGCCCACCAGAATTTCGGCTTCCGGGTCAGAGCGCTCTCGGCAGACCTCGAGCCCACCCGTATGTTCTGAGCGCTTGCCAGCTGCGTCCGCCGCGTCGGGCTTCGCTGACCGCCCGCACCATGAAACTGCCTGAGGTCACCCGTGTCAGGTATCAATGCTGTGCCTGTGCCTATCGCGCACACCTCGCCGCCGCCGACACTCGATACCCTGCATCTTTATCGCACTGAACAGTGGATATTGCGTTAATAGGTCTGATGAGGGACTATATGTGCATGGCGGAGATGACCGCGGCGGACGCCGCTGAGCAGCTGGAGGTGTCGCAGCGCCAGGTGACGCGCCTCGCGGGCTCGGGTGTATTGACGATCAGCCGCGTCGTCGGCCGAACCCTGTTGCTCGACGCGGCGTCGGTGCACCGGTTGGCGGGCCGGGTCCGGCACAACGGCCGGCCGTGGGCGGCGGCGACAGCGTGGGCCGCGCTTGCGCTGCTGTCGGGGCAACGGGTGGACTGGCTGGGCGCCTCGGCGCTGTCACGGCTGCGGCACCGGTTGCGCGGCCTCAACCACCGAGAAGTGGTGTGGCTGGCTCGCCAACGCGCGACCGTGCACCAAATGCAGGGGTGGGGCAAGGATACTGGGCTGTTGCCCACTGGTGTCAGCGCGCTGCGTGACCCGGAGGTGGCCGTGTTGTTCGGTTTGTCTCCGGTGGATCGAGGGGCTGATGGTTACGTCCTGGACAGTGGATTCGGTGATCTCGTGACCAATTTCGGACTGTTCGAGGACATCGCGGGCGATATGGTCGTGCGTGTTGTGCCTGACGACGCAGGGTACGCCGTCGACCGTCCGCTCCTCGCGGCCATCGCCGTCGACCTGTCGGAATCATTGGATACCCGGGAATCCACCGCGGGGGAGCGGGTGCTCGAATGTCTGCTTGCCGAGTTCCGGTCAGGCGACGGCGTGTTGAACCGCGGCGTCAACGTACAGATGGAACCGCGGCGGACCCGATGAGCGCCGCTCCGGACGCCGAACGCCAGGTGTGGGTGGTCAGTGCGCCACCCGGAGGTTGGACGCCACCGTGGCCGCAGCTCGTGGAGATCGTGCAGGCGATACCGCACACTCAGTGGACGCTGGTCGGTGGGCTGATGGTGCAGTTGCACGCTGCGTACGCAGGACTGCAACTCACCCGCCCCACCCGCGACGTGGACATGATCCTGCATATCGAGACCGGCGCAGCGACCTTCAGCGGAGTGCGACACGAGTTGGAACGCCTCGGGTACGGGTTGCGGGAACCCGTCGGAGACGGACCGGTGCATCGATTCGTTCGCGGCCGTCGCGACTCGGAGGTGGTGGATGTGATGGTCGCCGACCATTTGCCTCCGAGATGGCGTCCGAAGGTGCTTCGGCGAAAGGTGTTCGAAGTTCCTGGAGGAACTTCGGCGCTACGGAAGACAGTGAACTGTGAGGTCATCATCGGCGAGGACCTCGTGACGTTGAGCGTCCCTGACGTTCTTGGCGCGTTGGTGCTCAAAGGTGCGGCGTACACGGAGGATTCGCGGGACCGCGGGCGTCACCTCGACGACGCCGCGGTGCTGGCATGCGCGGCGACTGACCCGGTTGCCGACCGTGCGCGCATGATCGGCAGCGATGCCAAACGCATCCGGGCCCTGTGGGCGGCGCTGGCCGACCAGGATCACCCGTCGTGGATCGCCACCGGAGCTACTGCTCGCCGAGGTCGCGCGGCGCTGCGGATTCTGGTTGGCGACTGACCGAGCCTCGGGGTTTTGTCGGGTTCTGATCCCGCTGTGTCGGGATCGGGTTCGGCGGACGATTTCAGGACACGTTTGACCCCATCGACGGACTTACCTGTCGCTGCGGCGATCTCAGCGTGCGGCGGCAGCACACCTGTGGGTATCGCCTGCTGCATCAGCGGCGGGAAATCGGAGATGTTCGGCATGGGTCAGAGATCGTCCTGAACGACAAAATAGGACGGCTCCCAGTATCCCATTTCAGCCACTGCCATCACACCAATCTCATGGGTACGGGCACCGTGCCGTGAGCAAGTTTCCTCGACGGTCATGTCGAACAGGTAGGTCGGACTCTGTCCTCTCAGCCCAGGAACATCCTGAACACCTTGCCGGCCACGGTCTTCGACTGACAGTAGTTCGTAGCGGCACCCTGGCGCGGGCATCGCTGCTTCGACGGTGAGCTTTTGGTGGGTTCGTTGCTTGCCGTTGATTCGGAGGATAGGCACTTCGCCCGACTCATGGCGGTGGTGAGGGGATCGTCGGGTTGAGGTCACCCATGTCCGCCAGCCCGTCACCGACCTGGGTGGACATCCACTCCGGTGTCGCGGTGCCCGCCGAGAGCAAGTCCAGCAACTCGAAAGTGTCACCAGTGTCGCTCAGCAGCGCCGCCATCGTGGTGAACCGGTTCGACACCACCGTCAATGCGGCCCCGGTGCGGTCATGAGCGGTCTGGAGCACCGACGCGCACTCCAACCCGGCAAGCTCGGAGATCGCCGTCGCAGGGCGGGGAACAGTCAACCCCGACACCGTGGCGGCTTCGGTATGAATCGCCGTCGCCGCCTGCCGCAAATGCTCCGGCGTGACCTCGAGTACGTTGCTCATGAACAGAATTTTCCCCGACGACCCCCGCAGCGTGCAGAGTGGGTCGTGGGTACCGCACCGGGCACAGGTGCGCGCCCACCAGGGTTGCGTGCGCGGCCGCTACTCCGTAATCGGCACCGCGACCTCGTTGCGCCGCCGGAACGGAAGGGTCCACGGCGGATCGTAGAACCACGACAGCGCTTCGCCGTCGGTCTTGATCCCGTTGTCCGCCAAGGTCTTCAACAGCTCGTCGGTGCGCCGCTGCACGGCTGCCGGGCTGCGGTCGCCGGTGAACCGCAGCACCGCGAACGTCTCGGCCGGCACCTCGACCAGGTGGACCTGGCTGTCGTTGGGGGAGGGCAGCGTCGCCAGGGACCACTTGGCCGGCATGTAGAAGCGGATCACCGAGCCGCCCTGCGGGTCGCGGCTCTGCGCGACCGGCGCCGTCATCGCGATCTTCTCGTTGGACTGGGCCACCGGCGCGGTCATGGCGATCGAGGTCTGTCGGCTGTTGCCGCCGAAGATGTAGCCCGCCAGCCGGCGAAAGCCGGTGTTGCGCGCTTGCCGTCGTCCTCGAGCACGGTGGTCTCCGCGGCGATCCGCGGGCCGTAGCGGCGGATCTCCACGTCGTCGGACAGCGGTTCGGACAGGTACATCGGCTCCTCGGTGCCGACGCGGATGCCCACGATGCCGCCGAGGCCCTCGGCGATCTGGACGATCCCGGAAACGATGCGAGTGATCATCGCCGGGTAGTACCCACTGCGGCAGCCGTCTAGTCCAGGTTGGCCAGTGCCTGGCGCGCGGCCTCCAGTTCGGCCTCCAATTCGGAGACCCGGGCGGCCTGCTGGGCGCGGGCCTCCTCGATGACCTGGTCGATCGGGGTGGACAGGTCCTCGTGCAGTTCCTTGGCCGCCCGGGACACGGCGGCGGCCGCGACCGCGACGTTGCGGGCGACGTAGGTGCTGCCCTGCTTGAGGTCCGCGCGCCATTCGCCGTCGGCGGTGCCGGTGACGGTCACGGTCAACTCGAGCGTCTTGGCCTTGCGGCCGCCGGCGCGCTTCTTGGGCTTGTCCTCAACGGGCGCCGCGGGCGCGACGGCGTCGGGCGTCGGGGTGTCCGTCGGCGCGGTGTCCTCGGTGTACGGCGCTTCGGCCACCAGGGTGTCTACTGTCATCGTTGCGGCGTCTCCTCGTGAACGTGGAGTGGGCTGGGTTGGCGAGCCCATTAGAACACACGTTCGACACCGCGCCAACCCTTCGGGCACTGAGGGTTTGGTCGTGTCACCGCAGCTTGCGCACCGCGATCAGGTGGTGCGACGCCCCATCCACCCAGCGTTCGACGGTTTGCTCGATGACCAGATCCTGCCCGGTGAGCCGCCGGTGGTGCTGGTGCAGGTGCTCGCCCCAGGACCGCACGACGAACGTCTCGACGAACGTGTGCTCGCGCTCCACGCTGCGGTAGAGCCGCCACCGGGCGGCGCCGGTGCGTCTGCGGGACCGGCCCATGACGGTCATCGCCGCCACGAACTCGTCCTCGTCCTGGTCCTCGACCCGGTACTCCGTCATCACCAGCACCGGGCCGTCCAGCGGCTCGGGTTCGAAGACCAACGTCGGCTCGGGCCAATGCGTCGACGGCGTGAGGTCGATGTTGCCGGTCTTGGCGTGCAGCGGCCACCACAACGACGACAGCGCGCAGACGCCCAGCAGCGCCGCGCTGACCAGCAGGCTGACGACGCTGGACGTCGCACCGGCGAGCAGCCCCCACAGCAACGAACCCAGCGCCTGACCGCCCATGAAGATCATCAGGTAGACCGACAGCCCGCGGGCCCGCACCCAGCCCGGCAGGCTCAGCTGCATCGAGGCGTTGAGCGTCGCCAGGCACAGCAGCCAGGCGGCACCGCCGCCCACCAGCGTCACCAGCACCACGGCGAAGACCGGTACCAATGCCAGCACCACCGTGGTGGCGCCGAATCCGACCGCGGCAACCACCAGCATCGCGTTCTCGTCGTACCGGGATCGCAAGCGGGACAATCCGACGGCGCCGACCACCGCGCCCAGGCCGAGCGCCCCCAACAACAGTCCGTAGCCCGACGAGCCCAGCCCCAGTTGGCGGCTGGCGATCACCGGCAGCAGACCCCACAGCGCGCTCGCGGGGGCGATGAACAGTGTGGTCCGCAGCAGGATCCGTCGCACGATCAGTGAGCTGCGGATGAACCGGGCGCCGGCGCCCAGCGCCGACAGCGCGCGTTCGGCGGGAAAGTCCTGCTGCGGGGTGGCGGGGCGCCACGCGATCAATACGGCGACGACGCCCGCGAACGATACGGCGTTGAGCGCGAACACCACCGTCGGACCCGACAAGGACACCAGCGCCCCGGCGATCGCCGGCCCGATGGACCGTGCCGCGTTCAAGCTCATGCTGCCGAGAGCGGCCGCCGCCGGAATCTGGTGCAGGGGAACGAGATCCGGCTGGATGGCCTGCCAGGCCGGCCCCACCAGCGCTGTTCCGCAGCCGATCACGAACAGCAGTAGCAACAGCACCGTCGGAGTGGTCAACCCGGCGGCGGTCAGTACCGCCAGCAGAGTCACGGCTGCCGCCATCGTGGTCTGCATGACGATCAGCAGGCGTCGGCGGTCGACGAGGTCGGCCAGCACTCCCGACGGCAGGGCCAACAGCATCACCGGCAGCGCGGTGGCGGTCTGGACCAGCGGCACCAGCACCGCCGCCCGTGGATGGTCGACGAGCATCCACTGCGCGCCCACGGTCTGCATCCACGTGCCCAGGAAGGAGACGAACTGCGCGATCCACAATGCCCGGAATATTTTCGACCGCAGTGGCGCCCACGTCGACATGCGTTCCGTCGTGGTCATGGATCACCGCCGGAGAGCCTCACCGGACCAATGTATCGACGTTCTGGCCGTCGGGACGGCGCAGCAACTCGCGTCGGCGCTGGGCGGCGAAATTCGCCCGAGGGCTGTGCGTGCGCCGGGATCACGACCGTCGACGCAACCTGGACGCGGTGCTCAAACGGGAGGCTCAGACGATCCGCTTGCCGCGCCGCGCCCGGGCCCGCATGTCCCACAGGTACAGCTGATACCCGAAAAGCCAGGTCTGATGCGGGATCAGCCGGTCGGCCAACCGCAGCGCCGCGAGCAACCACTCGAACCGGCGCTGCGCCGCCCCGCCCCAGGGCAGCGCCATCATGGCGCGGAACTCCGGCGGCAGAAAGCCCGTCGTCGCAAAGAGATTGAACCGGCCCGCGGTCGCGCGCACCGGCCAGGGCAGGAATGCCATCGAGGCCACCCCGCGCAGATGTTCGCGCACCGGCGGATCGATGTTGAGCTCGTCGAGGCTGCGCTTCCAGTACTCGTCGAACGCCAGCCGGTCCGCGGGCCACATGTCGTCGCGCACCTGCAGGGTGGTGCCCAGCCGCCGAGCGTCCTGGTAGACGGCGTCGGCGGCCTCGTCGTCGAGCGGTCCGTAGAGGAACTCGTGCTGGTCGACGTAGTAGCGGTACAGGCAGGCCGCCACCCACAGCTGCAGCCGGGGGTCAAAGGCGTTGTAGCGCACCGGCGATGACTTACCCGAGCGGACCTGCGCGTGCGCGGTGTCCACGGCGTCTCGGATCAAGGCGCGGTCGGCTTCGGTACCCATGGTCGCCACGGCCAGGTAGGTTCCGGTGGTCCGGGCGCGCTTGAACGGGTGCTTGTAGACGTTGCCGCTGTCGACCGGGCTCTCCAGCACGCCGTAGCCGACGCCCGGCAGCGCCAGCTGCATGATCACGTTGGCCGCCGGCAGCAGTGCCGCTGCCGGGTTGAGCAGGTCGACCACCCGCGTCGGCCGCTTCACTGGGCTCATATCTCCGAGTAGACCACCTATGAGACGCTGCTGAGGATGAATCCGCCCAGAACCCGCGCGCGGGCCACCGGTGTTCTCGTCGGATATCTCGTGGACCTGGCGCTCGCCGATCCGCGCCGCGGCCACCCGGTGGCCGGCTTCGGCACCGTCGCCGCGCGCCTGGAAGGCCTGACCTACCGCGACAGTCGGATCGCCGGGGCGGCGCACGTGGCGATCCTGCTGGGCGGGCTGGGCGCGGGCGCGCTCGGGGCCACCCGCGGCGCGGCTCGGTTCGGAACGGCCGGGACGACGGCCGCGGTGGCGGCGGCGACGTGGGTGGCCTTCGGCGGGACTTCGCTGGCGCGCACGGGCACTGCGATGGCCGATCTGCTGGCGGCGGGCGACGTCGACGGTGCCCGCGCCCTGTTGCCGGCGCTGTGCGGCCGCGATCCGCAGTTCCTCGACGCCGACGGCCTGACCCGGGCGGCATTGGAGTCGGTGGCCGAGAACACCTCCGACGCGCAGGTGGCCCCGGCGCTGTGCGCCGCGGTCTGGGGAACGACGGGGGTGCTGCTCTACCGGGGCGCCAACACCCTGGATGCGATGGTTGGGCACCGTTCCCCGCGGTATGCCCAGTTCGGTTGGGCCGCAGCGCGGCTCGACGACGTCGCGAACTACCTGCCGGCGCGAGCGGCGGGGGCGCTGACGGTGCTGTGCGCGCCGCTGGTCGGCGGGTCGGCGATCGGTGCGGCGCGCGCGTGGCGCCGCGACGCCCGTCGGCACCCGAGCCCGAACGCGGGGGTGGTGGAGGCGGCGTTCGCCGGCGCGCTCGGGGTGCAACTGGGCGGGCCCACGCGGTACCGCCATGAATTGCAGCTGCGTCCCACGCTGGGCGACGGGCCGGGGCCCGGGGTCGACGATCTGCGCCGGGGCGTGGCCCTGTCGCTCTGGGTTCAGGGCGCCGCGGCGCTGACCGCGGCCGCGCTGGCGGTCCTCAGCGGCGCCGTCCGTAGCGGTCGGCGAGCTTGTCCTCGACGGTGACCGGCTGGTCCGGGTCGCCTTCAGCGGGCCGCGCGCTGCGATCGCGCCGGCGGGCCTTGACCTCGCTGTAGACGAAGTACCCGAGCCCGAGCGGGGCCAGGATGCCGAAGGCGATCCACTGGATGCCGTAGGACAGGAACGGCCCGGCATCCAGGTGCGGCAGCGCGCGCACCGACAGCGCACCGGGCTGATCGGCCGTCAGCTGCAGGTAGGAGCCGGTCAGCGGGACGCCGAACAGTCCGGCCAGTTGCGCGGTGTCGATGGCGTAGACCTGCTGCACGCCGCCGTCGTTCAGCGGTGCGCGATTGGCCGGGGCGGTCTCGCTGTTGCGCAGCCGCGCGGTGATCGCGACCTCGCCGGCGGGGGCGGGCTCGATGATCGGCACCCCGGAGCCCTGCACGGGACGCACCCAGCCGCGGTTGACCAGCACCGTGGGGCCGCCGCTGACGTCGAACGGCGTCAGCACTTCGTAGGCGGCCTCGCCCTCGATGACCCGCAGCCGGGCCAGGATCTGCTTGTCCGCCAGATAGTGTCCGGTCGCGGTGACCAGCCGCCACTGCTGGTCGGGTGCCGCCGAATCCTGGTGCGGCAGAAAGTCGGTCAGCGGCACCGGATCGGCCTGCACCGACTCGCTGATCTGCTTGTTCTCCCGCGAGGTCTCGGTGTTCTTGCCGAGCTGCCAGGGGGCCAGCACGGTGAAACACAGGTAGGCGAACGCCAGGGCCACGATCGCCAGCGCGATCCAGCCCGGGCGCACCCACGACGGCCATTTCACGGCGCGCGGCCTTCGAGTTGCTCGTCGACCCAGCCGTGCAGGCCGGGCAGGGCCGCCTCGATGACGGTGAACACGTCCTCGAAGTCGTTCAGGTCGCCGTAGTAGGGGTCCTCGACGTCCTCCGGGTTGCCCGGCGAGCGCGGATCGAACCCGCGCAGCATCCGGACCCGCTCGGGTTCGACGCCCAGCTGGGTCAGCAACCGCTGGTGATTGCGGCCCAGCGCGACCACCAGATCGGCGCCCAGGTGGTCGTCGCCCACCTGCGCGGCGACATGCCCGCTGGGATATCCGTGGGATTCGAGCACCGACCGGGCCCGCCCGTCGGCCCCGTCGCCGGCGTGCCAGCCGCCGGTGCCGGCGCTGCTCACCCGCACCCGCTCAGCCAGCCCACGTTCGGCGATCTGGTGGGCGAACATCTTCTCCGCCATCGGCGACCGGCAGATGTTCCCCGAACAGACGAACGTGACGTGCAGCCGGTCAGACACCGAGCACCTCGCGCAACGCGGACACGTCGTCGACCATCTTCGGGGGCTCCTCGGTCGCGGTGAAGTCGTCGCGGCCGTATCCCCAGGCGACCACCACGGTGTCGATGCCATGCTCGGCGGCGCCCTCGACGTCGTGCAGGCGGTCGCCGACCATCAACACCCGGTCGGGCAGCGGTTGCAGCTGGGCCAGCGCGTGGGCCACCACGTCGGCCTTCAACGCGCGGATCCCGTCGGGGCTGGCGCCGGCGATCACCTCGAAGTGCTCGGCGAGCTCGAAGTGCGCCAGGATGCGCTGCGCGGTGGGCTCGGCCTTCGAGGTCGCCACCGCCAGCCGCACGCCCGCGGCGCGCAGATCGACGAGCAGCTCCTCGACACCGTCGAACGGGGTGTTCATCGCCCAACCGCGCGCCACGTAGTCGGCCCGGTAGGCCGCGATCGCCTCGTCGGTGCGCGCGCCGAGCCCGAGGCCGGCCAGCGTGTGGTGCATGGGCGGGCCGATGATCTTGCTCGCCAGATCACCACCCGGTACCGCCGCGCCGACCTGCTCCAATGCGTGGCAGAAGCTCGCGACGATGCCCTCGGCGGAATCGGTGAGGGTTCCGTCGAGATCGAAGATCACCAGTTCGGGCCGCTCAGCCGGCGGCGTGGATAACCCTGTCGGGGCCAGTTCGGTCACGCCGCCATTGTCCCCGATGCGCGGACCACTACTGTTTGCAGGCGTGAGTGTGCGCCTTGCTGAGGTCATCGAGGTGCTGGACGCCGCCTACCCGCCGCGGTTGGCGCAGTCCTGGGACTCGGTGGGTCTGGTCTGCGGTGATCCCGACGAGCCGGTCGATTCGGTCACGGTCGCGGTCGACGCGACCGCCGCCGTCGTCGACGAGGTACCCGAGCGCGGGCTGCTGTTGGCCCACCATCCGCTGCTGCTGCGCGGCGTGGACACCGTGGCCGCCAGCACCCCCAAGGGCGCGCTGCTGCACCGGCTGATCCGCACCGGCCGCTCCCTGTTCACCGCGCACACCAACGCCGACGCGGCGGCCCCCGGGGTGTCCGACGCGCTCGCCGAGGCCCTGGGGGCGACGGTCGAGGACGTCCTGGACCCGGCGCCGGGCGGCACCGACCTGGACAAGTGGGTGATCTTTGCCCCCGTCGAGTCCGCCGACGCGGTGCGCGCCGCGGTGTTCGCGGCCGGCGCCGGGCAGATCGGGGACTACTCGTGCTGCAGCTGGGGCGTCACCGGCACGGGGCAGTTCCTGCCGCAGGACGGCGCCTCGCCGGCCATCGGCGAGGTGGGCTCGATCGAACGCGTGCCCGAGGACCGCATCGAGGTGATCGCCCCCGCCGGCCTCCGGGCCCGGGTGCTGACGGCGATGCGCGCCGCCCACCCGTACGAGGAACCGGCCTTCGACGTCTTCTCGTTGGCGCCGCTGCCGGCCGGGGTGGGGATCGGGCGGATCGCGTCGCTGCCGCAGCCGATGCCGCTTCGCGAGTTTGTCGCCCGCGTCGGTGTGGCCCTGCCGAGTACGGCGTGGGGCGTGCGCGCGACGGGTGCGCCCGATCTGCCGGTATCGCGGGTGGCGGTCTGCGGCGGGGCGGGGGACTCGCTGCTGGACCGGGCCGCCGCGGCCGGGGTACAGGCCTATCTCACCGCGGACCTGCGGCACCATCCCGCCGACGAACACACCCGCCGGTCGGAGGTGGCGCTCATCGATGTCGCGCACTGGGCCAGCGAATTCCCGTGGTGCGCGCAGGCCGCCGCCGTGCTGGCGGATGCGTTCGGTGACGCGCTGCCGGTGCGGGTCAGCGACATCCGAACCGACCCCTGGACATTGGGAGTGAACTGATGAAAGCCGACCTCTGGCAACAGCGTTCGTTACTCGAGATCTCCGAGCTGGACGCCGAGTTGGCCCGCATCGCGCATCGGGCCGGTCACCTGCCCGAGCAGCAGCGCCTCGAGGAGGTGCAGGGCCAGCAGCAGGCCGCCCGGGATCGGTTGGCGGTGCTGCAGATTGCGGTCGAGGACATCGATGCGCAGGTGGCCCGGCTGGAAACTGAGATCGACGGCGTCCGCCAGCGCGAGGACCGGGACCGACAGCTGCTGGCGTCACCCAGCACGTCGCCCAAGCAGCTCACCGAACTGCAGCATGAACTGGAGACGCTGCAGCGCCGGCAGGCGTCCCTGGAGGATTCGCAGCTCGAGGTGATGGAGCGGCGCGAGGAACTTGAACGCCAGGTGGCCGAGGAGTCGGCGGGCATCGAGAAGCTCGACGCCGAGGCCGCCGAGGCCGGCCGGGAACGCGACGCCGCGCTGGCCGAGGTCGAGAACACCCGCACCGAGCGCACCCAGCGCCGCGAAACGCTGACCGCCAGTGTCGATCAGGAGCTGTTGGCGCTCTACGAGCAGCAGCGCGCCAAGTCGGGCACCGGCGCCGGGGCGCTGCAGGGTCGGCGCTGCGGCGCCTGCCGCATCGAGATCGACCGCGGCGAACTGTCGCGCATCGCCGCGGCCGCCGACGAGGACGTCCTGCGCTGCCCCGAGTGCAACGCGATCCTGTTGCGGGTCAAGGTATGAAGGTTCTGCTGGAGGCCGACGGCGGCTCGCGGGGCAATCCGGGACCGGCCGGTTTCGGGGCAGTGGTGTTCTCGGCGGACCGCGGCGCGGTGCTCGCCGAGAGCAAGTCCGCCATCGGGGTGGCCACCAACAACGTCGCGGAGTACCGCGGCCTGATCGCCGGGCTCACCGAGGCCGCCGACCTGGGCGCGACCGAGGTTGCGGTGGCCATGGACTCCAAGCTCGTCATCGAACAGATGGCCGGCCGGTGGAAGGTCAAGAACGCGGGCCTGGCCGAATTGCACCGCCAGGCCCGGGATCTGGCCGCCCGGTTCGACCGGGTCGACTACCGCTGGATCCCGCGCGCGCAGAACTCGCATGCCGACCGGCTGGCCAACGAGGCGATGGACGCCGCCGCCGAGGTCCTGGATCCGGGGGAGCCGAAACAGAATCCGGCCCCGACGGAAAAACCCGCCGCGCCCGGGTGGACCGGGGCGAGCGGGACCCCCACCCGGTTTCTGCTGTTGCGGCACGGTCAGACCGAACTGTCGGTGCAGCGTCGCTACTCCGGGCGGGGCAATCCCGAACTGACCGAGTTGGGTCGGCGCCAGGCCGAGGCCGCGGCGGCCTATCTGGCGGCCAAGGGCGGTGTCTCGGCGGTGATCTCGTCGCCACTGCAGCGCGCCTACGACACCGCGGCCATCTCCGCCAAGGCCCTCGGTTTGGAGGTCAGCGTCGATGACGACCTGATCGAGACCGACTTCGGCGGCTGGGAGGGGCTGACGTTCGGCGAGGCCAGCGCGGCCAACCCGGATCTGCACGGCCAATGGCTGCGCGACACCAGCGTCACCCCACCCGGCGGGGAGAGCTTCGACACCGTGCACAGCCGCGTGCGGCGGGCTCGCAATCGGATCATCGCCGAGCACGGCGATTCCACGGTGCTGGTCGTCTCGCACGTGACGCCGATCAAGACGTTGCTGCGGATGGCGCTGGATGCCGGCCCGACGATCCTGTACCGCCTGCACCTGGATCTCGCGTCGCTGTCGATCGCGGAGTTCTACTCGGATGGGCTGGCCTCGGTGCGACTCGTCAACGACACGTCGTACCAGTAAAGCCTCACTCCTGCAGGTGAATTCGTTCGCCGTGCGGACCCAGGATGGTGATGGCCTCGACGGGTCCGTCCACGGCCCCGAACCAGTGCGGCGTCCAGGTGCTGAACTCCACCGCTTCGCCGGCGGTGATGGTGAAATCCCGCTCGCCGAGGATCAGCCGCATCCGCCCGGACAGGACGTACATCCAGTCCTGCCCCTCGTGCACCGGTAGTTCGGCCGGCGGGGTCCGGCGCCGCGCGCTGACGCGAATCTTGAAGGCATGCAGGCCGGCCGCCGGCCCGTGACGGGTCAGCGGCCAGAACGTCACCCCGTCATGGGTCTGCGGGGTTCCGCGCACGCGGGGGTCGCGCTGCTCGGGTTCGCGCAGCAGGTCGTCGGTGCTGACCGCCAGCGCCGCCGCCAGGCGCGGCAGATGATCCAATGCCAGCCGGCGCTTCCCGGATTCGAGCCGGCTGAGCGTCGAGACGTCGATCTGGGCGCGCGAGGCCACGTCCTCGAGCGTCAGCTTCTGCTGCGTGCGCAGCTCGCGTAGCCGGCGCCGCACGCGCAGGTCCACGTCGTCGGAGTTTGCCGTCATGGCAAGAAAGCTTGCCACCGCGCTGCGGGTGCGAGCAAGCTTTGGGTATGGAAAGTACTGATGCACAGCAGATGTGGGAGGAGCGCTACGCGGAGTCGGAGCGCATCTGGAGCGGACGGCCGAACGCCCGGCTGGTCGAGGTGGTCTCGACGTTGTCGCCGGGTACTGCGTTGGAGCTGGGTTGCGGGGAGGGCGGCGACACGGTGTGGCTGGCCGAGCGGGGCTGGCGGGTGCTCGCCGTCGACATTGCCAACAACGCCCTGCAGCGCGCCGCGGCGGCGCTGCAGGCCGCCGGCGGTGATCTGGTCGACCGGGTCGAATTCCAGCGCCACGACCTGACTGTGACGTTTCCCGAGGGCCGCTTCGACCTGGTGACCGCGCACTTCCTGCACTCGCCGACGGACTGGGACCGCGATCCACTGATGCGCCGGGCCGCCGCGGCGGTGGCGCCGGGTGGCCGGCTGCTGATCGTCGACCACGCCGAGGCTCCGCCGTGGGCCGAGCACGTTCACGACCACGTCTTTGCCACCGCCGAGGAGGTGGTCGCCGGGATGGGCCTCGACCCCGCGGAATGGGAGCGCGAGCGGGTGCAGCGGGCGGAGCGCGAGGGTGTCGCTCCCGACGGTCGGGTCGGCACGCTGGTGGACAACGTGATCCTGTTGCGACGGCGCTGACCTGGGGTTTCTGGCCTGTCTGTGGGTGGTGCCATACTCGAATGCATGTTCGAAGTGGCGGAGTTGGGGGCCGATGCCGATGAGGCGGCGTTGGTGGCGCATATCGGTGAGTTGGAGACGTTG
>JAEWRC010000234.1 GCA_023460175.1 Actinomycetes bacterium | reverse complement strand
CTAGTGGTCGTTGTGGTCGGGCGTCGTGCGGTCGGGCGTCGTGCGGTCGGAGGTTGCGTGTCCCAGTTCCTCCGATGCCTGGTCGAGCGTGATGATGCGATGCGCCCGATTGTGGGTGAACCACAGGGCGCGCGACCAGGTGTACAACGTGCCCACCCGGTTTCCCCAGCCGATCAGGTACAGCACGTGGATGAACGCCCACATGACGAACGCGGGGATGCCGACGATGTTCAGCTTGCCCGAGTGTGCCACCGCGCGCATCCGGCCGATGGTGGCCATGCTGCCCTTGTCGAAATACTTGAACGGTGCCGTGGACTGCTCCCCCTGCAGCCGCCGCCGGATGAGCTTCCCGACGTATTTGCCCTCCTGCATCGCGGGTTGCGCGACGCCGGGAAGTCCGTTGAGCGACACCATGTCTCCGATGGCGAACACCTCCGGGTGGCCGGGCAGACTGCAATCGGGCTGCACCAGGATCCGTCCCGCCCGGTCGAGTTCGGCGCCGGAACCGCGGGCGAGCAGACCCGCCAGCGGCGAGGCCTTCACCCCCGCCGCCCACACCTTGGTCGCGGCCGGTATGCGCTCCTCGTCCGCCTCTTTCATGCCCTCCCGGACCGTGATGCTGTCGTCGTCCATCGCGATCGCGGCGGTGCCGCAGCGCACCTGAACGCCCATCTTCTCCAGGCGCTCGTGGGTGTAGCGCTGCAGTTTCGGCTCGAACGGGCCGAGCACCACCGGCCCGGCCTCGACCAGGATGATCCGCGCCGAGCGGGTGTCGATGTTGCGGTAATCGCCCGGCAGGACGCGGTGGGCCAGTTCGGCGATCTGGCCGACCACCTCGACCCCGGTCGGCCCCGCCCCCACCACGACGAACGTGAGGTTCTTCGCGCGTTCCGTGGGATCCGTTGTCAGCTCGGCGATCTCGAATGCGCCGAGGATTCGGTTGCGCAGATGGCGGGCATCCTCGAGGGTCTTCATGCCGGGTGCGTAGGCCGCCCAGTCGTCGTTGCCGAAATAGGCATGGGTGGCGCCGGCGGCGACCACCAGCGTGTCGTAGGGAAACTCGAGTCGGGCCGACTCCGGTGCCAGCACCGACACCCGCCGGGTGCCCAGGTCGATGTCGGTCACCTCGCCGAGCACCACCTTGGTGTGCGACTGACCGCGCACCACCCGACGCAGGGCGGGCGCGATCAGTCCCTCGGGCATGATCCCGGTCGCCACCTGATACAGCAGCGGCTGGAACAGGTGATGGTTGGTGCGGTCGATGATCGTCACGTCGACATCGGCCTTGGCCAGCGCACGACTGACGTTCAGGCCCCCGAAGCCGCCCCCCACCACGACGACCCGGTGGCGCGGCGGCCGGGCTCCGGCTGAGTTCACGCGAACCCGCCGGCTACTTGAGCCGGTCCTTCATGGCGCCCAGGAATGCCTCGGACATCTCCCGCACCATGTCGGTCTGCGTGGTCACCAGTGTGCTCACCCAGTCCTGGCCGAGGTCCTCGGCGGTTTGCTGCTCAAGCTTGAGCACACCGTTGAGCATCTTCTCGTACGCCTCGAGCCAGACCAGCCCGTTCTCCTTGCTGAGTTCGAGCACGCGGTCACTGGTCTGCTTGACGCGCTGTGCGACGGCCTCGATGTCGGGGCTGAAGCCGGTGGTTTCGCTCATTTCGCTGTCCTCTCGGTGATGGTCCGCGGCCGCCGACGCGCACCGCTGTCGGGGACCCGCGAGCCTGTGACGTGGAGTCTGGCACGTGAATTCGACCGGACCCAGCACTCGATGGTGAAGTTCCATCCAGCAAGAAGCGGTGGCACGATGGGCGCAGCACACGCAAGATTGACGATGGCTGGACGTAGCCGTTGCTTGACGTGTACCGGGTGGAGGGAGCCTTGGTGTCTGACATCGACGCGCGCCAGAGCGGTAGGTCGGTGACCAGCAAGGTGGTTGCCATTCTGGACGCCTTCACAGCCGATACGCCGAGATTGTCATTGCAGGGGCTCGCCGAGCGCACCGGGCTGCCGCAGTCGACGACCTACCGGCTGGCGACCGAGCTGGTGGAGTGGGGCGGACTCGAGCGAGGGTCGGGCGGATACCAGATCGGGCTGCGGCTGTGGGAGATCGGTGAGTTGGCCCGTCGCGGCGAACAGCTTCGCGACGTCGCGCTGCCGTTCATGCAGGATCTCTACGATGCGACGCACGAGAACGTGCACCTGGCGGTCCTCGACGGTCGCGAAGCCCTCTACATCGAGAAGATCAGCGGTCGCCGCGCCGCGCAGGTGGTGACCCGGCGCGGTGGCCGGTTGCCGCTGCACGCGACCGGGGTGGGCAAGGTGCTGCTGGCCTACGCCGCCGAAGATCTTCTCGCCGAGGTGCTTTCGTCGGATCTCAAACGGTTCACCCCGCACACGGTCGTCGCGCCCGGCCAGTTGCGGCGCACGCTCGCGCAGGTGCGCCGGACCGGGCTCGCGTTCGCCATCGAGGAGATGTCGTTGGGATCGGTGTCGGTGGCGGCCCCGATCTTCTCCGCCCCGGGCACGGCGGTCGCGGCGCTGGCGCTGGTGGTCCGGACGGCCCGCAAGGACATCGAGCGGTTGGGTCCGGCCGTCCGCACCACCGCCAACTCGTTGTCGCGGATCCTCCAACAGCAGGGTCCCGAGGCGAACGGGTATGCGCCCAAACGCCCCGCCGTGTCGGAAGGCTCCTCGCTGGCCGTGTGACCTGGGACTTTAGCGGTCACTTTCATTAGATGGAAGTGATCGCTGGCTTATTGACGCCGTCGTTGCGACGCTGGTTACAGTGTCGGAAAGGGGGCATTCAAGTGGCAGGTAACTCAACGGACCCGGGCCGGTCGGTGACCAGTAAGGTCACCGCGATCCTGATGGCCTTCCAGGGCGGTGCCGTGCTGAGCCTGACGGAGATCGCCGAGATCGCCAAGCTGCCCACCTCGACCGCCCATCGGTTGGCGTTCGAGTTATTGGCGTGGCGGCTGTTGGAACGGACCGAGACCGGCGGATACCGCATCGGGTTGCCGTTGCGGATCATCGGCAAGGATGCCAGCCGCCACGACGCCGCCAACCGCGCCCGGCTGATGATGCGCGCGAGCCCGGTACTGACGGAGCTGGCACGCACCGCGCGCACCGAGGTCAAGCTGGGCATCCTCAACGGCCACGAGGTCGTACATCTCGGTCGGTTCGGAACGGCCGCCGACAAGGCTGCCGCCGAAGGCGCCGTCGAGGCCGCGGAGCCGGCCTACGCGACGGCGATGGGCCATGCGCTGCTTGCCTTTTCGCCCACCGACGTGGTCAACGGGGCCTTGGCCGAGGCCACGCGATCCCCGATCCCGGTCCCGGACAACCTGCGCCAGACGCTGTCGGTGATCCGGGTGTCGCAGATCGCCGCCTCCCCCGACGGTGGGTCCCCCGACGGGGCCTCGGCCGTCGCGATGCCGGTCTTCAGCGGCGGCGGCCGCCTCGCCGCGGCCGTCGAGTTGGCCGTGCGGGCACCCGGCGCCGAACTGCAGGCCGTCACCGCCGCGTTGACGGTGGCCTGCCGAAGCCTGTCGCGCCAGCTCGCCACCCAGCACGCGATGCGCTCCGCCGCGCACAACGGCAGCGGGTTGCAAAACGGTAGCGGGTTGCACAACGGCGCCGACACCCGGCGGGCCGCCGGCGCCTGAGGCGCCCTACCGGGCGAACACCTCGACCGCGCCCAGCCCGTCGAACTCGGCGGTGACCGAGGATCCCGCCCGCAACGGGATCGGCGCGGTCAACCCGCCCGAGAACACCGTCCAGCCGGCCTTGAGCACCTCGCCGCGTTCGGCCAGTTGGTTGGCCAGCCACGCGACCGACGCCGCCGGGTGACCCATCACCGCGGCGCCGGCGGCCGTGGCCACCACGTCGCCGTCGTCGCGCAGGACGCAACCGAGCAGGCGCAGGTCCACCACGTCGCGCGGGGCCGCCGCGCACGGCCCGATCAGGAACCGCGCGGCGCTGGCGTTGTCGGCGACCACGTCGGGCAGCGTGAACCGGAAGTCCTCGTACCGGGAGTCCAGCACGTCGATGGCGCCGAACACCGCCTCGGTGGCGGCCAGCACCGTCGCGACGGTGGCCGGGGCCTCGACATCGCGGGCCAGCACGAAGGCGATCTCCGGTTCTACCCGCGGGTGGATGAAGTCACTCAACTCGATCGGCTCGCCGAACGGTGCGAGCATGCCGCTGGTCACGACCCCGGCCAGCGGCGCGTCGACCCCCATGGCCTGCTGCTTGACCTTGCTGGTCAGGCCGAGCTTGGCGCCGATGATGTGTTCGCCGGCGTCGAGCTTGGTCTGCACGAACGCCTTCTGGGCCGCGTAGGCGGTCGCCAGATCCAGATCGGGCTGGGTGTCGGTGAACGGCGCGATCGCCGAGCGCTCTCGCTCGGCGGCGACGAGCTTGGCGGCCAGGTCGTCGGGGGTCATGCGGCACCTCCGGAGTCGTTCGAGAAGCGGACGGTGACGGCGCCCAGGTGGGCGAACTCGGCGCGGAACACATCGCCGGGCTGCACCGGGACCATCTTGTGGACCGCGCCCGGCAACACGACGTCGCCCGCGCGCAGCTTGTCGCCGAACTCGGCCAGCTTGTTGGCCATCCACGCCACGCAACGCGCCGGGTTGCCCAGTGCCGCGGCGCCGGCGCCGGTGTCCAGCAGCTCGCCGTTGCGGCTGACGGCGACCCCGACCAGCCTCAGGTCGAGTTCGTCGACGCGGCGCAGCCGGCCGCCCATCACGATCAGCCCGGACGAGGCGTTGTCGGCCACCGTGTCCACCAGCTTGATCTTCCAATCGGCGACCCGCGAGTCGACGATCTCCACCGCGGGCAGCACGCCGGCGATCGCCTGCAGTGCCGTCGCGGTGTTCACGCCGGGCCCCTCGAGGTCGGTCTCCATCACGAAGGCCATCTCGGCCTCCACGCGCGGCTGCACCAGGCTGGGCAGCTCGATGACGTCGCCGTCCTCGACAAACATCCCGTCGAGCAGCACGCCGTAGTCGGGCTCGTCGACGCCGAGCAGGTCCTGCATCGGCTTCGAGGTGAGACCGATCTTGCGGCCGCAGATCCGCTCGCCGGCAGCGACGCGGCGGTCGATGTTCAGCGACTGGATCGCATACGCGTCCTCGATCGTCAGATCCGGATGCCGGTCGGTGAGCGGCGAGATCGGCACCGCGGTGGTGTCGGCCCGCCACAGCTCGTCGGCCAGCGTGCGATGAAGGTCTGTTGCTTGCACGAGGACCACCCTTCCTGTCCGACGGCCGCAGGGAAAGTAACTTCCGACGAGTGGGAATGGCGGTGGTCCCGACCAGTGGGAGAAAGCGGCCAACCCCGATCGGCGCGGCCACTATGGAGCCCATGGCAGCAGATGTGTCCTCGTCCTTCGATGTTGGTCAGCAGGCGATGGAGATCCTGGCGCCGGAGTCGACGGCCATCGGTCTGGGGCCCGACACGGCGAGCATCGGCGATTCGCTGACCGCCGCGCTGAGCCAGGCCTCCCGCAACCCCGGCCTGGTGGTCAAGGCCGCCGCGACGCTGACCGGCGGGCTGAGCTCCATCCCGGCGACCGTGCTGACGGATTGGCTCAACGCCCCCAAGCACGGCAAGGACAGCAAGCAGGTCGACCGGCGCTTCGCCGATCCCGCCTGGACCGAGAACCCCTACTTCCACGCCATCCTGCTGGCCTACCTGTCGGGCTGCGACTTCGCGCGCACCCTGGTGGCCGAATCGGGGCTGGACCGCAAGCGGGCCATGAAGGCCAAGCTCGGCCTGGACCTGATGCTGGATGCGGTGGCGCCCAGCAACTTTGCGTTGACCAACCCGACGGTGCTCAAGCGCGCCTTCGACACCGCGGGCATCAGCCTGCTCAAGGGCGCGCGGAACTTCACCTCGGATCTGTTGAAGAACCGCGGCATGCCCAGCCAGGTCGACACCAGCGGGTTCGAACTGGGCCGCAACCTGGCGGTGACACCGGCAAAGGTGGTGTACCGCAACGAATTGATGGAGCTGCTGCAGTACGAGCCGCAGACCGAGAAGGTGCACGAGGTCCCGCTGCTGTGCAGCCCGCCGTGGATCAACAAGTACTACATCATGGATCTGGCGCCGCAGCGCAGCTTCATCGAATGGGCGGTGCAGCACGGGCGCACGGTGTTCGCGATCAGTTATCGCAACCCCACCGCGGAGATGGCCGGCACCACGATGGACGACTATCTGATCTCCGGTCCCCAGCAGGCCCTCGACGTCATCACCGACATCACCGGCGCGGCGAAGATCGACATGGTCGGGCTGTGCCTGGGTGGGGCGTTGACCGCGATCACCGCCGCCTACCTGGCCCAGACCGGCGACGACCGGATCGGCAGCCTGACCCTGCTGAACACCATGCTGGATTACGCCGAGCCCGGCCAGCTCGGGGTGTTCACCGACGAGGCCGCGGTCCAGAAGCTCGAGAAGGAGATGGCCAAGGCCGGCGGCACCCTGCCCGGCAAGTCGATGGCGGGCACCTTCGACGTGCTGCGGGCCAACGACCTGATCTTCAGTTACATGGTGTCCAACTGGCTGCTCGGCCAGACTCCCGCGGCCTTCGACATCCTGGCCTGGAACACCGACAGCACCCAGATGCCGGCGGCCATGCACACCTTCTATCTGCGCAACTTCTACGTGAAAAACCTTCTCGCCCAGGGCGAACTCGAAATCGGCGGGCTCAAGATCGATCTGAGCGCGATCAAGTCGCGGACCTACATCGTCAGCGCGAAGAACGACCACATCGTCCCGTGGGACTCCGCCTACAAGAGCACCGGACTGATCTCCGGTCCCGCCCGGTTCGTGCTGAGCAACGGCGGGCACATCGCCGGCATCGTCAATCCGCCCGGCCCCAAGGCCTGGTACCTGACCAACGACGACTACCCGCAGACCGCCGAGGCGTGGGCGCAGGGGGCCACCCGCAAGGCAGAGTCGTGGTGGGTGGACTGGACCGAATGGGCCGCCGAACAGGCCGGCCCCATGGTGACCCCGCCCAAGACGGGTAGCCGCAAGCACAAGGTGCTCGGTGACGGACCCGGTGAGTACGTGCTCGGCTGACCCGTTACAGGTCAACCGATTCCGGACCGCACACGGGTCCGGAATCGGTAGCATGGCGACACCACCCGAGCGAGCCCCGTTCCGAGGGCAGACATGAGGACGAAACGCAGCACCGTCGCGGTCTCCGCCCTGTGCCCTGCCGTTTTCCTCGTCGCCGGCACCCTGGCCGGCGCCCCCGCCGGTGCCGATGGAGCGCTGCTGCAGGGCCTCAACGCGGTGCGCCCGGGGTGCCCGCCGATCGGTGCCGATCCGCGGTTGAGCGCCGCGGCGCAACGCCACGCCAACGACATGCTGGCCACGGGGGTGGGCGGTCACGCCGGCTCGGACGGCTCCTCGCCACGGGCCCGGATCACCGCCGCCGGCTACACCGCGCCGGGATCCACCGGCGAGATCGTCTTCTGGGGCACCGGGGCGGCCGCCAACCCGGCCGCGGCGCTCGACTGGTGGATGAACAGCCCACCGCACCGCAACCTCATCGTCGACTGCGGGTTCACCGCCGCCGGTGTCGCCACCGCCCGCAACGGCAACAAGCTGACGGCCGTCGTGGAGTTCGGGACCGGGTAGCGCTCACCGCCGGTTGAGCCACCAGATGTGGGTGGACAGCACCGTGGCGAACGCGCACCAGGCCGGATATGCGGCCAGCGGCGCTGCGCGCCGGCCACGGGTCTGTACCGCGCGCCGGGTCAGGTCGAGGCTGCTGGCGGTCAGCGCCCCGGCGGTCAACGCCGCCAGCCCGGGGCGGTGCCGATTGAAGAACACCCAGGACCACCCCGCGTTGAGCACCAGGTTGAGTCCCAGCGCGGCGCTGTACGAGCGTGCGGCCTGCTCGTCGCCGGAGTCGGCCAGGTGGTCGATGCTGTCGGTGGAGACCAACGCGATGTCGGTGTAGAGCAGCGGCCAGACGATGGGAAACACCTTCGGCGGCGGCTGATAGCTCGGCTTGCGTAGCTGCGCGTACCACGGGGAGTTCACGTCGCGACTGGTGGCCGCGCCGCCCACGATCGCCGTCGCTGCCACCGCCGCCGCGGTCGCGCCCAGGGTCTTGATCCGCATAACCTGCTGCTCCTGTCGTTGTCCGGCCCCCGCCGGTGAACCCCCGCACTTCGTATTCGGAGCTACCCGGTCGGCGGATGGTTCAAAAGTGCCCCTGTTCAAAATTGCCTATGGTGGGAGTGGAGACAGGAAACCCGGAGAAGGAGTGACTGTGCTTCGTTACCAATTGCCCAGCGTCGCCGATCTGATCGAACTCGGCCGCCAACACCAGAACGCGATCACGGTCTACGCCCAGACGGCGCCCGGCCCCGATCATCGGGAGAACGCATTGGTGACGGCCAAGAGCGCCGTCGACCGAGCACTGCGCACCGTACGGGAGTCCGGCGCCAAGCACGCCGTGGAGAACCAGCTGCGGCAGCGCTGGGACGAGATCGCCGATTCGGAGCTGTGGCGCAGCCTGTCCGGGTCGTTGGCCATCTTCATCGCCGAGGACCAGCACCAGGTGTATGTGCTGCCCAACGCTCTGGAGACCCAGCTGCAGGTCGGCCAGTACTTCGACATCGGGCAGTTGGTGCGGGCGGTGACCACCCCGCAGGAGGCCTACGCGCTGACGCTGTCGACCGACGGTTGGAATCTGTGGCATGCGACTCCGTCGAGTCGCGCCGAGGAACTACCGCTGAGCGAGGAGTACGCCGCCGACGCCGCCGAGGCCACCAACCGCACGACGATCCGGGGCCGCCAGCAGGTCGGTCGGCTGGTCGGCGACGAGGGCAAGAAGACACTGCTGCAGACCTACGCCAAACGCGTGGCCGACGCGGTGGAATCCGAACTCGGACAAGTCGATCCCGACCGGAAGCGGCCGCTGTACCTGTTCGCCACCGACCCGCTGCTCGATTTCTACCGCAACATCGACGGCAAGCACCGCCTGGTCGCCGTGCCCGGCGCGCCCGACGACCTGCGGCCCGACCAGATCGACAGCGCGATCCGGGGATCGTTGCCGAAGCTGAACACCGAGTTCGTCAACACCCGCCTCGGGGAGATCGCCGACACGATGAGCCGCGGATTGGTGGTCACCGACATCGGCGACATCGCCCGCGCGGCGGCCTCCGGCGCGGTCTCGACGCTGGTGTACGACTTCACCGTCGACGTCCTGGGGATCCTCGACGACACCACGGGCGAGGTCAGCTACACCCCCGACGGCTACGACCTGCTGTCCCGGATTGCCGTGACCGTGCTGGACAAGGGCGGGCAAGCCATCGCGGTCCGCAGCGACGAGATCACCTCGTCCATCTGGACCGGCACCGCCGTGGCGGAGTTGCGATTCCCGCTGAGCTGACAGCGGGTTTCACTCACCGGCCGCTGCGCGCGACGTGGAACTCGGCGGCGCGCCGGATGGCCTCCTCGGTGGGCCTGGGCTGCCACCCCAGCTCCCGGGTGGCCTTGCCGTGGTCGGCCGGTGAGGTCAGCCACATCAGTCGGATGCTGGTGCTGGTGATCGGGACCTCGCGGCCGGTGAGCATCCCGAAGGTCTCCACCAGCCGCCCCAGGGCGCGCACCGGAGCCATCGGGATGCCGAACCGGGGCGGCCTGGCGCCGACGGCTTCGGCTGCGACGGTGAGCATTTCACGCTGGGTCAGATAGCGCTCCGAGACGATGTAGCGCTCCCCCACCCGCCCGCGTTCGGCGGCCAGCAGCATCGCCTCGGCCGCGTCGTCGATGCCGACCACCTCGGATCCCACACCGCGGATGTAGAACGGCATCTTGCCCAGGGCCGCCAGCTTGACGAAAAGACCTTGGCGCGGTTGCCAATCCGGTGGGCCGTACGGGTTGGACACGTTGAGGATGACCGCCGGCAGTCCGCGCTCGCGCGCATGGGTCAGCACGAGTTGTTCGGCCTGCCGGCGCGATTCGATGTAGGACCCACCCTGGTCGGCCCAGTTGAACGGGGTCTCCTCGTCGACGGTCTCGCCGTTGCGGCCCACCGCGATGGCGCCGATGGTGCTGAGGAAGACGAAGCGCTGCAGGTTCGCCTCGGCCGCGATGTCCAGCACGTGCCGTAGGCCCTCGACGTTGGTGCGAAACAGCGGGCGCGGATCGCGCAGTTCGGCGCGTACGTCGACCACGCAGTAGTAGACAACGTCGCGGTCCCGCATCGCCGCGGCGACCGCCTCGGCGTCGAAAATGTCCCCGTAGTGGGTGTCCACGTCGAGACCGTCGATGCCCTTGGTGGAACTGGACTTCCGCAGCAGCACCCGCACGTCGTCGCCTCGGGCCACCAGATGCCGGGTGACGCAGGCGCCGACGTTGCCGCTCGCGCCCATGACCAAAGCTCTGCGCATACCTCGTCGACCCCTGTCCGCGGCCCGTCCGCAACCCGCGCCAGGGTACCGTAAGCGCAACAGTAGCGGCACCGGTTCGGCGCGGGTGACTCCCGCTTCGGCGGTGATGTCAGGATGGGTGGATGGCGGACCGGGATCGCGACGAGTCGGGCAAGGCGCGCAATCTGCGGCCGCGCGACGAGCTCGGCCGCCCGCTGCCCTACGGCGCCGAAGGGGTTCCGCGGATACCGGACGACCTGTCCCTGTCGCCGGCAGACACGCTGACCTACGCCCAGGAACTGCTGGACCGCGGGCTGGCGTTCAACGCTCACGAGGTCCTCGAGGCGGCCTGGAAGAATGCGCCCGAGGCCGAGCGGCGGATGTGGCAGGCCCTGGCGCAGCTCGCCGTCGGCATCACCCATATCCAGCGCGGGAATCCCACGGGCGCCGTCACCGTCCTGCGGCGCGCAGCCGGCGGGCTCGCGGAGACCGCGGTCGCCGACACCCACGGCGTGGACCTCGATGCGCTGATCCGGTACGGCCGCGGGCTCATCGACGATCTGCTGCAGGGCAACACCATTGCCGACGACCGGCTGCGGCCGGCGCTGCGGCGGAACTCGACGGCATAGGAGCGCGATGAGCTACCTGAGCGAACTGCGGACCAACTGGCGGCCGCTGGCGGCGGCCACCGCCGGTCTCAGTGCCGGGTTGAGCCTGACCGCGTACACGAACGCGGTGATGGCCCCGCAATTCCTCGCGGAGTTCGGGTGGAGCCGCTCGGAGTTCGCCCTCACCGGGGTCATCGCGCTGCTGACCTTCGTGTTCCTGCCGGTGTACGGCCGGCTGACCGACCTGTTCGGGGTGCGCCGCATCGCGATTGTCGGCGTCATCGGGTTGCCCGCGGGCTGGGCCGCCTACGCGGTGATGTCCGGACCCATCTGGCAGTACTTCGCGATCACGGTCGCGATGATCGCGCTGGGCGTGGCGACCACTCCGGCCATCTACAGCCGGATCGTCGCAACGTGTTTCGACAAGATGCGCGGGCTGGCGCTGGCGGTCGCGATCTCGGGCCCCCCGCTGCTCGGCGCCCTCGGTGCGCCGGTGGTCGACGCGGTCAACCGCGACCACGGCTGGCGCGCGGGATGTCTGGTCATCGCCGGGACCATCGCGGTCGTCGGCGCCGCGGCGTTGATGTTGCTGCCCGCCGAGGACCCGGCGGTGCGCCGCGATCGACGCGCCGCCCAAACCGGTCAGGACTACCGGCTGCTTGCCCGCAGCGCGGTCTTCTGGATCCTGTTGGGCGGTGTGCTGCTGTGCAACCTGTACCACACGATCACCACCACTCAACTCGGTGTCGTGCTCGGCGACTCGGTGGGATCCGGGGAGGCCGTGGCCCTGCTGGTGTCGATCTTCGCCGGCGCCGTGATCGTTGGACGCTTCGTCTGTGGGGTGGCCCTGGACCGGTTGCCGCCGCACCGGGTGGCCGCGGTGGCGATGGCGCTGCCCGGTCTCGGTTGCCTGATCATCGCGACCTCCTGGGACAGCTTCACCGCGCTGGTGTTGGCGGTCGCCTGCCTGGGTGCGGCCTGGGGTGCCGAGGGCGACGTCATCGCCTACCTGGTGGCGCGGCGCTTCTCGCTGAAGATCTACAGCACCGTGCTCAGCATCCTCTCGGCGGCCATCGGGGTGTCCTCGGCGCTGGGCGCGGTAATCCTGAGCCGCACCCTGCAAGACAGCCAGAGCTTCAACGGGTTCCTGATCTTTGCCGGTGCCGCCGCCTTCGTCGGCGGGGCGCTGTTCTTACTGCTGGGGCGCCTCGGCCGGGTCACCCTGGACACTCCCGAGACCGTGAGCGACGCCGCGGGCCCGGGCAGAACCTGATCGGCGGGGCTCAGCCCGGCGCCGCGCGCCACTGGTCGATCACCGGGGCGAGCGCGTCGAGCAGCATCGGCAATTGGGGTGCCATCGCCAGGGCCGCCACGGCGGCTAACCGGCCCGCGGCCTCGGTCACGCGCAACACCTGGTCGTCGAGTCGACGCAGCCCCAGTTCGACCGCGGTCTGGTTGTAGGCCTCGATCCCGTCCGGGCCGGCCATTGCCAGATCGGATTCCACCGCACCCAAAGTCACCATCTCGAAGTCGGACCACAGATCGCCGTCCGCGGTGCCGATGATGTTGTAGAAGGGTGCGTCGCCGTGCAGGGTCTGCACGCCGCGGCCCGGGAAGGCGGCCTCGAACTCCGAGCGTGAACCCAGCACCGGCTGCAGGGCTCCCCACTCCCGCTGCGCCCGCCGAACATCCTGGGCGGGCAGTAGATCCGGTCGATCCAACAGGGTCGCCAGCGCCGCCGGGATGGCTCGGTTGAACGGGCTCCAGAACCTGAGTCCGGTGCCGTCGTACTCGAGCAGGGCGGCGTGCAGGTGGGCGGTGCGTCGGCACCCGTGCGCGATATCGATCTCGGTTCGCGGCACCTCCTCGACGTACTGCCAGAACGTCATCGAAAAGCCCTCGTGCCGAACGGGTTCACGGGGCACCAGCGGGCTCGGCGCGACCACGGGATGGCCTCGGTCGGCCAGCCAGCCCGCCACCGCGAGTTCCGCGCGCTGCTGGGCGGACTGCCGGCCGGGCGCGGCCACGAACGCCGGCGGCAGCACGGTCGGGACCCGGACCACCACCGGCGCGGGCGCCAGGTGGACGACGACGGAGAACACGTCGTGCAGCACGCGCGGTGCGTCCACGGCCAACCCGAGTCGGCGGGCCGCGCTCTGCGCGGCACGCACGGCGCGTTCGGTGCGGTCGGCAATCTGATCGGCGGTGAGCATCGCCGTCAGTATCGCCAATGCCCGGGGCCGAGGTCGAGCGGTTTACCAGCGGCACCAATTGGGAGGGCCGGGCTGGATGATGCGGAAATCCTGCAGCACCATGGCCGGGGTGCGGCCCTCGGTGCGCCACCGGGGATCGGTCACGATGTCGGCGGTGGTGTGCAGCTCACCGCGATAGCCATAGGTCATCGGCACCCGGTGACCGGCCCGGGTCCAGTCGTGGATCCATTTGCGGAACTCGACGACGGGCAGCGCGTGCCCGTGCGGCGGTTCGTCGTAGTGGTGGATGACCCGGCCGTGCCGGTCGTCGATGTCGACGATCCAGACCACGTCGTCCTGGTAGTCCCACAGTTTGAGCGGATTGCCGGACAGCAGCAGATGATTGGAGGAACCGACCTCGGTCCGCAGGTTGCTGAACATGGAGAAGTTCCCGGCCGTGCGCAGCCCGAGATAGGACGTCATGCCCAACAGGACCAGCAGCACCGGCACCAGGTAGAGCGGCGCCGGGGTGCGCCGATCGAGGATCCGGACGCCGCCCCAGACCGGTCGCGGCGCCGGACCGCACACCGCGGCCAGCACCGGCCAGAGCAGGACCAGCACGGCGAGGTTGAACAGCAATCCGCTGACCACGGTGATCTCCGGGAGCCGGCGCAGCAGCGCGTCGATGCCGCACAGCAGCGCGATGCCGAAGGCGAATCCGGCGTAGATATCCACGCGGTGCACCGTGCGCCGGCCGAGGTCGACGGCACCGCCGTCGATCAGCACCCGCAGATAGCTGGGCGGGACGAAACTGAACAGCAGAGCCACCGCCAGCGCCCCGAAGTCGACGAACCCCACCAGCGCCAGCGTGGCGTGCATGACCAGCGAGATCCCCAGGATGGCTGCCTGGAGTCGGGGCATCGTGAGCAGCAGACCGCCGACCAGTTCCCATCCGATCACGGCGACCGCGGCGAAGGCACTGATCACCGCGCCCACCGGCCCGAGTCGCCAGCTCAGCAGGACCACTGCCACCGCGGCGATCCCGGCGATGCCGAGGCCCACCACGATGGCGGTGAACCAGCGGTTGCCCGCGCGGGCGAAGCGGCCGCGGCGGGCCAGGCGATAGCCGAGCAGCGCCGCGCACAGCGCCACCGGGATCACGATCGGCACTCCGAGTACCGGCATGCCCATCGTCCCGATCACCGACCCGAGAATGCTTGTCGCGCACGAGGCCTCGGGATCCAGGTAGTCGGTGTTGAGCTTGTGGAAGCCGGCCAGGACGTAGACGAGGATGAGGCCGATCCGCAGGATGGGACCGATCGCCGCGTAATCGTTCTCGGTGTCCTCCTCGGCGCCCGTCGCGGTACCCCGGCGCCGGACCAGCGAGGTGCCCAGCACCGCGATCATCGCGACGTTCAGGCACAGCATCAGGTTGACGTGGTTGGCCACCTCCGGGAACCGGAAGATCAGGAAGTAGGCCGTCGAGCCGACCAGCAGCGTCAGGAACTTCAGCCGCGTCATCCCGGTGACGACGGCCACCGCGGCCGCCGCCACGAAGCAGCCGGTGAACCAGGGATCGGTCCAGTTGTCGCCGAGTTCCAACACCAACGCCACGGTGTAGAGCACCGCGAAGACGGAGAACGGGCTGCGCGGCATGGCCCGCAGCCTAGTGAGGCTGTGTGAACAGGCGGCCGTGACGCCAACTACCCCCTTGATGGCAAGACGGTAAACGATCTGCTGCATCGGCAACGCCACGACCAACCCGTGCCCGCGACGCTACCAGATGAACACCTGAACATGTGAACAGATGAGCGGACTATGCTCGAGACGGCCCGGGTGGATGGCCGACACCGGCGAGACGAGCGAAAGAGGGAACGCATGACCGAATACACGCTGCCCGAACTGGACTACGACTACGGCGCGCTCGAGCCCCACATTTCCGGACAGATCAACGAGATCCACCACAGCAAGCATCACGCGACCTACGTCAAGGGCCTCAACGCCGCGATCGAACAACTCGCGGAGGCCCGCGCGAAGGACGATCACGCGGCCATCTTCCTGCACGAGAAGAACCTCGCGTTCCACCTCGGCGGGCACGTGAACCACACCATCTGGTGGAAGAACCTCTCGCCCAACGGCGGTGACAAGCCCACTGGAGAACTGGCCGCCGCACTCGACGACGCATTCGGATCGTTCGACAAGTTCCGGGCGCAGTTCACCGCGGCCGCCAACGGGTTGCAGGGCTCCGGCTGGGCGGTGTTGGGCCTCGACACGCTCGGCAACAAGCTGCTCACGTTCCAGCTCTACGACCAGCAGGCCAACGTGCCGCTGGGCATCATCCCGCTGCTGCAGGTGGACATGTGGGAACACGCCTACTACCTGCAGTACAAGAACGTGAAGGCCGACTACGTCAAGGCGTTCTGGAACGTCGTGAATTGGGCGGACGTGCAGGCGCGGTTCGAGGCGGCCACCACCAAGGCAGCCGGCCTGATCTTCTAGCGCGCCCGGCGGGACCCATAGCAGGTGGGAGTGCGGTTCGCACTGTGTGCCCGATCGCCCGCCGGACCCCCGTGAGCCGGTATCGTCAGACCATCACAACTCACACGTGGACGGTCGATGCGCCGAGGGGATGACGCAGGGTTTGCTCCGGCACCCGTCGATGACACACGCCATCATCGACTGTCGCTCCTGCTGGTCGAGGACGATCCGGGCGATGCCCTGTTGGTCGAGGAATTGGTTGCCGACGCGTTGACCGAGGCCACCGTCATCTGGGTCCCGTCGATGGCCGAGGCCGAACGGCACCTGGCCACCGGTCGCCCGGATTGCGTGCTGCTGGACATGAATCTCCCCGACACCATGGGCAACACCGCCCTCAAGCGGATGACGGCGCTGGACCCGACCTTGCCCATCGTGGTGCTGACCGGGCTGGCGGACGAGCATTTCGGGGTCTCCGCGGTGGCCTCCGGCGCGCAGGACTACCTGGTCAAGGGCCGGGTGGAGCCGGAGATGCTGCGCCGGGCCGTGCTGTACGCCGTGGAGCGCAAGCGCGCGGAATGGACGGCCGTGGAGTTGCACGCCAGCGAACTGCGGGAGCGCGAGAACGCCCGCCTCGAGCGGGGCCTGCTGCCCTCGCCCCTGCTGGGTGCGGATTCGGGCGTCGACATCGTGGCCCGGTATCGCCCCAGCCGGGAGAACGCCCTGGTCGGCGGTGATTTTTACGACTTTGTGCAGACCACGGACGGCACGGTGCACGTGGTCGTCGGCGACGTCGCCGGCCACGGCCCCGACGAGGCCGCGCTCGGCGTGGCTTTGCGGATCGCGTGGCGCGCCCTGACCTTCGCGGGTCTGCGCGGCACGGACCGGATGCGCGAGCTCAACCGGATCCTGCAGGCCGAGCGCGCCGGTGCCGGCATCTTCGCGACCGTGATGAGTCTGGCCATCCCGCCGGCCGGTCCGATGATCACCGCGGTCCGCGCCGGCCACCCCGGCATGCTGCTGCATCACGAAGGCACGGTCGAGTGGGTGATGCCGCCGGGTGCACCCGCGCTCGGGGTGCACACCGGCGATTGGCCGGCCGACCGGGTGGACCTACCCGCCGGCGCGGGCATGGTGATGCTCACCGACGGGCTGTTCGAGGGCCACTCCGGTCACGGTTCGGCCCGGCTCGGCGAGGACGGCCTGCTCGAACTGGCACGATCGGTGGCACACCTGCCGGGCGCGGAGTTCGTCGACGCGCTCATCGACGGCGCGGAAAACCGCGCGCTGGAACACGGTGGCATCAGCGACGACATCGCGGTGGTGCGGGTGGAGCGCCGTCCGTGGTGAGTTCCCCCCGCCGTTGGCAACCCACGGTGCAGGGCTGGCTGGTGCTGGTCCTGTCGCTGACGGGTGTGGTGGTCCTGATCTGCGGGGTGGCCATCACCTTGCTGTTGAGTCGCACCGACCGGGTGTCGCAAGAACTCAGCGAGGAGATCCAACCGGCGCGGGTGGCGGCGTATCAGTTGCAGGCGGCGCTGGGTGACCAGGAATCCGCCGTACGCGGCTATCTGATCGCCGCCGACACGCAGTTCCTGGAACCGTACTTCGACGGGCAGGCCGCCGAGACCCGGGCAGCCGCCGAGATCCGGCACCGGGTCGGGGACCGTCCGCAGTTGATCGCCGACCTCGATGCGATCCAGGAGGCCGCGGCCGCCTGGCGCTCGGCCTACGCCGAGCCACAGATCGCCGGCGTGGAGCCCGGATCGGGGCCGGACTTCGACACCGCGGCGGCCGAAGAGGGCAAGGCCCAATTCGACCGCCTGCGCGCACTTTTCGACAACCAGAGCGAGCATCTCTTCGAGGCGCGCAGCGCCGGCATCACGGACATGGGCCGCGCGCAGGCCTGGCGCAACGGCGTGCTGATCATCATGGTGCTGGTCATTTTGGTCACCGCGTTGCTGCTGGCGGTCCTGGTGCGCCGGGCCGTCACCCGCCCCCTGGAGGCGCTCGCGGCCGCATGCCGACGGATCACGGAGGGCAACTTCGGGGAGCGCATCACTCCGCAGGGGCCCAAGGACATCCGCGCCATCGCCGTCGACGTCGAGGACATGCGGCAACGCATCGTCGACGAACTCGAGGTCTCCCACAGCGGCCGCGCGGTGCTGGCCCAGCAGGCCGAGGCGCTCGACGAACAGGCCGTCGAACTGCGCCGGTCCAATGCCGAGCTCGAGCAGTTCGCCTACGTGGCCTCCCACGACCTGCAGGAGCCGCTGCGCAAGATCGCGTCGTTCTGCCAGTTGCTCGAGAAGCGCTACGGCGATCAACTCGACGATCGCGGCCACGAATACATCAAGTACGCCGTCGACGGCGCCAAGCGGATGCAGATCCTGATCAACGATCTGCTGACGTTCTCCCGGGTCGGCCGACTCAACACCAAGCTGGCCGAGGTCGAACTGACCTCGGCGCTCGACGATGCGGTGGACAACCTGTCGGAGTCCGTCGAGGAATCGGGGGTGGTGATCGTCCGCCCTGAGCAGCCCCTGCCGACCGTGACGGGCGACCCGACGCTGTTGACGATGCTGTTCCAGAACCTCATCGGCAACGCGATCAAGTTCCGCCGGCCCGAGGTGCCGCCGCGGGTCGTCCTCGAGTGCGGTCCGGCCCCGGAGAGCTTCGGCGAGGGCTGGTTGATCCGCATCGCGGACAATGGCATTGGGATTCCCGAGGAGTTCGCCGAGAAGGTCTTCGTGATCTTTCAACGCTTACACGGGCGTGACGTTTACTCTGGGACCGGAATCGGGCTGGCGCTCTGCAAGAAGATCGTGGAATATCACGGCGGCACCATCTGGATCGACCCGTCGTACAACGACGGGACCCGGTTCTGCTTCACCCTGCCGCTGACCGTGGACGACGGTGCCGCGGTCGAACTGGAAGGAACTCGCCCATGACGAACGGCGAAGGTCCCATCGACGTCTTGTTGGTCGAGGATGACCCGGGTGACGAGCTGATCACCCGAGAAGCATTCGAGCACAACAAGATCAACAACACCTTGCACGTCGCGCGCGACGGCGAGGAGGGCCTGGACTTCCTGTACCGGCGCGGCCCCTACGCCGACGCGCCGCAGCCGGATCTGATCCTGCTCGACCTGAACCTGCCCAAGTACGACGGGCGCCAACTGCTGGAGACCATCAAGTCCGATCCGGACCTGTGCCACATCCCGGTCGTGGTACTGACCACCTCCTCGGCCGAGGAGGACATCCTGCGCAGCTACAAGCTGCACGCCAATGCGTATGTGACCAAGCCCGTGGACCTCGATCAGTTCATGAGCGCGGTCCGCCAGATCGACGAGTTCTTCGTCCAGGTGGTGCGGCTCCCCCAGTTCTAGAGCGCCTCGATCACCGTGGCGCGGAAGCGATCCAGTGCGTCCAGGGCCTGGCCGACCCCGTCGCCGGGAATGTTGATGTTGACCCAGGTGACGCCGGCGGCCGCGAGCTGTTCCAGGCCGCTGAGGAACTCGTCGGCGTTGAAGGCATCATCGCCGGGACTGGTGGCGTAGAACGGCGAGAACGCCACGTCGACCGACGCCGGGTCGCGTCCGGCCGCCTCGAGTTGGGCGTGCAGATCGGCGATCAGGGTGCGCAGCCGCTCGATCGAATCGATGGGGGCCGTCTTGGCGGTCCGCGCCAGGCCCGCCGGCGCCGGGAACGGGCACCACCCGTCGCCGTACTGCACCACCCGTCGGCGCGCGGATCCGGTGTTGCCGGCGATCCAGATCGGCGGGTGCGGCTGCGCGACGGGGCGGGGATGCGCGGTGATGCCGCGGGCCGCGAAGTGCTTGCCCTCGAAGGTCAGGTCGTCGGTGGTCCACACGGCCCGGATGGCCTGCAGCGCCTCCTCGAACAACTCGGCGCGCTGGTCGTAGTCGACCCCGAGTGCGTCGAATTCCTTGCGCATGTACCCCACCCCGACGGCGAGGGTGAATCGGCCGTCGGACAACAGGTCCAGCGTGGCGGCGGCCTTGGCGACGACGAAGGGATTCCGGTACGGCAGTACCACGATGTTGGGGATCAGCCGCAGCGTCGTGGTGTGGGCCGCGGCGAAACTCATGGCCACGAACGGGTCCAGCGCGTCGTGCCCGCCGTGTTCGAGCCAGCGCTGCGACGGCGCCGGGTGGTCGGTGAACCCGAAGCCGTGGATGCCCGCCTTTTCGGCGGCGGCGGCGATCCGGGCGATCCCGGTGCCTGACACGACATCCGGGTGGTACGGATGCGTGTGCATGGGATGGGTGATGGCGAAGCGGATCTGGGTGGCGTCCATAGCGCAGCTGACGTTACACCTGCGGGCCAAAATGTCATATGGGCACGGCGGCCGGTCAGGCGTTGATACCGCCGGTGAGGATCGCGGCCAACTCGCGGTAGGCCGCGGCGTCGTCGAGCCCGGTGGCCGCACGGACCCGGCCCTGCTGGATACCGACCACCATCGTTGCCGCCAGTTCCGCGGCGAAGGCGGCGTGCACGTCGCGGAACTCCCCGGCCGCCACGCCCGCGGCGATCAGTTCCTGGACCCGTTGCGCGGCGATGGCGGTGTTGGTCTCGTAGACCTCGCGCGCCGGCGGGAACGCCCCGAGGTCGGCCATGAACTGTGCCGAGGCCGCGTCGAGGGCCCGGCCCACCGCGGTCAGGTAGGCGGTGATGCGCTCGCGGGCGCCGTCGACCGCGCCCACCTGGCTCTCGACGTAGGCGGTGGCGCCGCGGAAGAAGTGCACGGTGGCCGCGACCACCAGGTGATCCTTGCCCTCGGCCAGGGTGTACAGGGTCGACTTCGAGCAGCGCAGTCGGGCGGCGATGTCATCGAGCGTCAGTTGCGCGAAACCCTCGGCCAAAAACAACGCCAGCAGTTGGTCGAAGAGTTGGGTCCGGCGGGCAGTGCCGAAGCCGGTGACGGAGCTGCTCTGCACGCATCGATAGTACTGGAGTGCGTTCTGTAGTACTGTTCGATTGATACTGGAAGTCGCCGTGCAGTACTGCTGTCCGGTCGTCGCCAGGTCCGACGAGAGGAAAGAGGACGCGTGCCCGTCGACCGACTCCTGCCCAATGACGAAGCCCGCGACCTGCTCGCGCTCGCCCGCGACATCGCGGACAAGGCGCTGGCGCCCCGCGTCGACGAATGCGAACGCGACGAGACCTACCCCGACGGTCTGTTCGCCACCCTCGGCGAGGCGGGGCTGCTCAGCCTCCCCTACCCCGAGGAATGGGGCGGCGGTGGGCAACCCTACGAGGTCTACCTGCAGGTGCTGGAGGAACTCGCGGCGCGCTGGGCCGCGGTGGCCGTGGCCGTCAGCGTGCACAGCCTGTCGTGTCACCCGCTGATGGCCTTCGGCACCGAGCAGCAGAAGTCGCAGTGGCTGCCGGAGATGTTGGGCGGCGCCACCATCGGGGCCTACAGCCTGTCCGAACCGCAGGCCGGCTCGGATGCGGGCGCACTGACCTGCAAGGCGGTGGCCGCCGACGACGGCTACCGGATCACCGGCGAGAAGGCCTGGATCACCCACGGCGGGATCGCGGACTTCTACAACCTGTTCGCCCGCACCGGCACCGGCTCGCAGGGGATCTCGTGTTTCCTGGTGCCGGCCGGCACGCCCGGGCTCACGTTCGGCAAGCCCGAGGAGAAGATGGGTCTGCACGCGGTGCCGACCACGGCCGCGCATTACGACAACGCCCTGGTCCCCGCGGAGCGGCGCATCGGCGAGGAGGGCCAAGGTCTGCAGATCGCCTTCAGCGCACTGGATTCGGGCCGCCTGGGTATCGCCGCGGTGGCCGTGGGTCTGGCCCAGGCCGCCCTCGACGACGCCGTTGCCTACAGTCAGGAGCGAAGCACCTTCGGGCGCAAGATCATCGACCATCAGGGGCTGGGCTTCCTGCTGGCCGACATGGCCGCGGCGGTCGATTCCGCCCGCGCCACCTACCTGGACGCGGCGCGCCGCCGCGACGCCGGACTGCCCTATTCGCGCAACGCCTCGGTGGCCAAACTGGTCGCCACCGATGCCGCGATGAAGGTCACCACCGACGCGGTCCAGGTGCTCGGCGGCGTCGGATACACCCGGGACTACCGGGTGGAGCGCTACATGCGCGAGGCCAAGATCACGCAGATCTTCGAGGGCACCAACCAGATTCAGCGCCTGGTCATCAGCCGCGACCTGGCCAAGCAGCGCTAGACGCCGGTCCAGGCCGCGTCGAGGCGCTCGGCGACGTCGATGATTTGCGCCTGCTGCGATTCGGGCGCGTCGATCTGATCGGCCACGTGCTGGGCGATGAACCGCCGGATCTCCGCGTCCACCCCGCCGATGATCCGCACGATCTCGCCGCGGATGGAGTCCGAGGAGACGTGCACGCTGATGTTGGACGGCCGCGGCTTGGCCACGTCGATGATCAGCAGCAGCGGCTTGGCCGCCCGGGCGGTCGCGCGCAACGCGACCTCGCCGTCCACCTTGAACCGGGGCTTGTCCAGGCGAAGATCGACCACCAGGTCGATCTCCAGCGGGATCCGGATGTCGAAGGTGATGGTGTCGCCGAGGACCCGGGTGGCCTGCGGTTCACGGATCTTCACCTTGGCGCTGACCCGCGCGATGCGGCCCGGCCCCTGCGCCAGCGGACCCATCTCGAACTGGTCGCCGGCGATGGCCCCGAACGCGGCCGCGACACGCTCTTCCGTCACGGCGACCTCGAAGAATTCACGCCCCCACTGTTCATAGGTGACGTAATCGTGCGTGTTCATAGTCCTGTAACGGTCTCACGTCGGTCCGCGGCCACCGCACAGCACGCGCCGAACGCGTGCCGACCGCACCGTCGTCGCCCAGACTGAGGCGGTGAGCACCGCGGAAACCTCCACGCAGGCGTCGGCTCCCCCAGTCGGCGCACTCATGCGCCAGTGGCGTCGGCGACGTCGGCTCAGCCAGCTCGAGCTGGCCATCGGCGCCGGCGTGTCCTCGCGCCATGTCAGCTTCATCGAGACCGGACGCTCGGCGCCGAGTCGCGCGATGGTGCTGCGGTTGGCCGCCACGCTGGGCGTCCCGCCGCGCGAGCAGAACCAACTGTTGCTCGCGGCCGGCCTCGCGCCGGAGTACTCCGAGCGGTCGTGGGACGATCCCGAGCTGGCGACGGTGCGCGCCGGCGTCGAGCGGGTACTCGACGCCCACGATCCGCATCCGTGCCTGGTGGTCGACCGAGAGTGGAACATCGTGCGCGCCAACGCCGCCACCGCGGTGCTGCTCGACGGGGTCGCATCCGAACTTCTCGAGACGCCCAACGCCCTGCGCATCGCGCTGCACCCGAACGGGCTGGCCCCACGGATCGAGAACCTCGCGCAATGGCGACACCATCTGCTCGAACGGCTGCGCCGAGAGAGCCTGGCCGGCGGCCGCGCCGAGTTGCGGAGCCTGCTGACCGAACTCGACGCCTATCCGGGCGGCTCGGGCGAGGCCGACGAACTCGGCGGCGTCGCCGTCCCGCTGCGGCTGGTCACCGTCGGCGGCGAGGCGCTGTCCTTGCTGAGTATGGTCAGCACGTTCGGCACCGCGCTGGATCTGACGGTCGCCGAACTGAGCATCGAGGCGTTCCTGCCCGCGGACACCCGGACCGCCCGGTTCCTGGCCGAGGCCGCGTGCGACCGAGAGGTGACAGATGGTTGAACCCGACCCGACCCCGGAGGCCAGCCCGTTCTCGATGCCGCTGCGGGTGCGCTACATCGAATGCGACATGCAGGGGCGGGTGTACAACGCGCACTACCTGACGTGGGTGGACATGGCGCACACCGAGGCCATCGACCAGCTGTTCGGCGGGTACCGGGAGATGGTCGCGGCCGGGGTCGACCTGGTGGTGGCCGCGGCGGATCTGCAGTTCCGCGCCCCCGCCCACTTCGACGATCGGCTGCAGGTGCACACCACGATCCGGGCGCCGGGGCGCACGTCGCTGCGCAGCGATTTCACCATCACGCGCGAGGAGACCGTGCTGGCCGAAGCCCGGATGGTCCACGTGTGTGTCGACGCCACCAGCTACGAGAAGCAGCCGTGGCCGGACTGGCTGCGCGCGAAACTACCTGGCGGCGCCTGAGTTTCGGTCCAGCCAGTCGCTGATGGCCGCCACCGCATCGGCGAAGAACCTCCGGTACTGCCGGTCGGTGACGTAGCCGATGTGCGGGGTCGCCACCACGTTGTCGAGGCGGCGCAGCGGATGGTCCGCCGGTAGGGGTTCGGTGTCGAACACATCCAGGCCGGCGCCGCCGAGACGATCCGCGCGCAACGCCGACACCAGCGCGGCCTCGTCGACGATGGGGCCCCGAGAGGTGTTGACCAGCAAGGCCGTCGGTTTCATCCGCGCCAGTTCGTCAGCCCCGACCAGCCCGCGGGTGCGGTCGCTGAGCCGCAGGTGGATGCTCACCACATCGGCTGTCTCCAGCAGCGTGTCCCGGTCCACCCAACGCGCGCCGGCAGCCTCGGCCGCATCGGCGGTGAGGTTCTGGCTCCAGGCGATCACGTCCATGCCGAACGCCGCGCCCACGCGGGCGACCCGGCTGCCGATCCGGCCCAGTCCCAGCACCCCCAGCGTCCGGCCCGCCAACTCGGTACCCACCCCGGTCTGCCAGCCCCCGGAGCGCAGCGAGGCGTTCTCGGCCGGCAGCCCGCGAGCGGCGGAAAGGATGAGCGCCCAGGTCATTTCGACGGTGCCGGCCGCGGTACCGCCGCTGCCGCTGACCTCGATGCCCTGCTGCTGCGCCGCGGCCATGTCGATCGCCGCGTTGACCTTGCCGTTCGAGGCGATCATCCGCAGCCGGGGCAGGCGCGCCAGCACCTCCCGTGGCAGCGGCGTGCGCTCCCGCATCACGAAGACCACATCGAAGGGCGCCAGCCGGGCCACGACATCGTCGGGATCGGCCAGGTGATCGGTGAACACGGTGATCTCAGCCCGGTCGGCCACCGGCGACCAATCGGCCAGCTGCAGGGCCACGCCCTGATAATCGTCGAGGATCGCCACCTTCATCGGTGCTGGCCCTTCCGTCGGGATAGTCGAGGATGCTGCGCCAGTAGTCCTCGGGAATCTCACCTCCGGAACGCAGGACGAGGGCCAGACCCGTGGCCATCGCGATTCCGAGCAACCCTAACCACAAACCCACGAGGCCGATCAGCACCCAGGCCACCGCCGTCAGCGCCGACCACGGCGAGAGCACCACCAACAGCGGCGCGAAGAAGAAGCCGGTGCCGACGTACCAGGACGAACCGGCCCGATCGGCCTTCAGCACGAAGGTCAACCAGGCGGGAATCGGCGGTGGCGAGCCCCCGTTCGCTGTGACATTCACCATGATTCCTACGGTGCGCCGCGCCGGGTTACCCCGCAATTACCCGCCAGGTAACCGAGGCCGCAGGTCAGCCCAGTGCGGGTTCGGTACCCGCGGGTACCCGCGTTCGGCGTCCCGGGCGCCCCGTGGCCATAATCGAGGTCGTGCCCAGGACCCGAGAACGCCAGCGAACCGGCGTCCTGGTCCTCTCGCTCAGCGTGGTCGCGCTGACCGTCGCGCTGTTGCAGACCGCGGTGGTCCCGGTGCTGGGCGTGATGGCCGAGCAACTGGACGTGTCCGCGGTGGCCGTCAGCTGGGCGGTGACGGCGAATCTGCTCGCGGCGGCGGCCGCGACACCACTGATCGGGCGCCTCGCCGATCTCTACAACAAGAAACACGTGTTGCTGGGTGTGTTGGTCGTGGTGCTGGCGGGTTCGGTGCTCGCGGCGGTGACCAGCTCGCTGCCGCTGCTGATCCTGGCCCGCGTGTTGCAGGGCGCCTCGTTCGCGCTGTACCCGATCTGTGTGGCCATTCTGCGCGCCGAGTTGCAGCCGCGGCAGGTGGTCCGGGCCCTGGCGGTGCTCTCCGGGATGCTCGGGTTCGGCGGCGGGGTGGGCTTGGTGGTCACCGGCCTGCTGATGAGCGGCTCGGCCGGCTACCACCGGGTCTTCTGGCTCACGACGGCGTTCACCGTCCTGGTGATGATGCTGGTGGTCTGGGTGGTCCCGACGCGGGCCGGGGACGGCCACGGCGGCATCGACTGGGTGGGTGCGCTGGGTCTGGCCGTCGGCCTGACCGCGGTGCTGCTGGCCATCACCCAGGGCACCACGTGGGGCTGGCGGGCGCCGATGACGTGGGGTTGCCTCGCGTCGGGCCTGCTGGTGCTGGCCGGCTGGTGGCACTGGGAACGACGGCGCACGCATCCCTTGGTCTCCATCGCGATGCTGACCCGACCGGCGATGCTGCTGACCAACGTCGCCACCGTCTTCGTCGGCATGGGGCTGTACTTCGGCTTCCTCGGCCTGACGCTGTTCGTCCAGATGCCGCGCGAGATCACCGGCTACGGCTTCTCGGCGACGGTCCTGCAGTCCAGCGTGGTGTTCCTGCTGCCCGGGGCCCTGACCGGGTTCGTGACCGCGACCAGCAGCGGCTGGATCATCGACCGGTACGGCCCGCGCCCGGTGCTGATGATCGGTGCGCTCACGGGCGTGGTCGGTTTCGTGATGCTGGCCTTGGCGCACTCGGCAACCTGGCAGGTGATTGTCGCCGGGGCGCTGACCAACGCCTACATCAGCCTGGCCTACGGTGCACTGCCGGCGCTGGTGGTCAGCGAGGCCGGGCCCGGCGAGACGGGCATCGCCACCGGCATCAACGCCATCGCCCGCACCGTCGGCAGTTCGATCGCGGCGGCCGTGGTGGCGGTCCTGCTGGGCCACGTGCTGGCCGAGACGGGTCTGCCGAGCGAGTCCACGTTCGTCGCCATCTTCGTCGCCGGGGCCGGCACCGCCGCCCTGGCGACCCTGCTCATCGCGCTGACCCGCACCCGCCCGAAGCGCACCGAATCAGTGGCGGCCCAGGTGGATTCCCGGGCTATGCACCACGAGTGGGGCTGATCCAGTTAGACCGGCGGCGGGTTCGGCTGTGAGTGGGTGCTGAAATCCAGCGCGGCCGACGGATTGGCCAGCGCGGTCACCATTCCCGACCCGAACGGCCCGGTGCTGTCGAACAGCGTGGCCGTGCCGACCGAGACCCCGTCGGCGGCCCAGTGGGACTCGGCCTGCACGCCGATCCACTCCCCGACCGGCAGTCGGGTCAGTCCCACCGTGAGGTCGCCGTTGATGTAGCCGACGCCGCGGGTGCCCAGGTGGGTCACCAGGCTGGTGGCCTCACCGACCACCGACGCCCGCACGAACGGTGAATTGGGTTGTCCGGCAATCACATCGATTCCTCGATCGACGAACCGGGTGCGCGAGGTGTTCTGGTGGTCGCCGATCTTCTGCGTCCACCCCGCGGCGTCGCTGCCGGTGTAGGGCAGGGTGTGCTCGTCGCCGACGGGCAACGAGTCGGGGAAGCTGAACTCGACAGGCGGGGACCACTGCTCCCCCGCGGGCGCCGACGAGCGGCGGTAGAACACCAGGCCGGCGCGGGCCACCATGACCTCGCCCTGCATCACATCGCATTCGGCGTTGCGGATGCGGCGACCGTCGCGGACCAACCGCGTCCGCACCGTCGTCGGCACGCCGCGGGCGGCCTTGAACAGGTCCACGGTCAGCCGCGCCGGTTGGAAGTCGGGCGAACCGTGGTCGCGCTCGAGGCAGTGCGCCGCGAGTCCCACGATGGCCGGGCCGTTGAGTTGGTCCTCACCCCAGCGGCTCCGGGCGTAGGGCGACGGCACAAAACCGTCCGGCGTGTCGGCGAAGTGGGCTGGGCGAGCGGTCATCCGGGCATCCTCGCACACGACCTCGCCGGCACCGATCGGGCTCAACCGAACCGCCGGCGCAGCTCCGTCTTGAGGACCTTCCCGGTGAGGTTGCGGGGCAGGGCGTCGATGTACTCGAGCCGTTCGGGGGTCTTGAACCGGGCCAGGCCGGCGCGTTCGCAGTGCGCGGCGAGGCTGTCCAGGGAGATCGCGGCCTCGGGGGCGGCCACGATGACCGCGCAGACCCGTTCGCCGGTCCGCGCGTCGGGCACCCCGATCACCGCGACGTCCAGGATGCCGGGATGGTCGGCCAGGACGCCCTCGATCTCGAGGGCGGAGATGTTCTCGGCGTTGCGGATGATGGCGTCCTTGATCCGGCCGGTCACCGTGACGTTGCCCGCGGCGTCGACGCGACCCAGGTCGCCGCTGCGGAACCACCCGTCGGCGTCGAACGCGTCGGCGTTCAAGTCGGCATCGACGTAGCCCAGGAAACATTGCGGCCCCTTGAGGCGCAGCTCGCCGTCGGCCCCGGCGCCGACCTCGCGACCGTCCTCGTCGACCACCCGCACGGCCACACCGGGGACCGGCGGGCCCACCGTGTGGTCCAGCACGGCCGCGGGGGCATCGAGTGCCGGCGAGGTGGCCACCGGGAACTCGGTGAGCCCCCACGAGTTCGCGATCCCGGGCACGCCCAACGTGTTTCGCACCTGCGCCCCGAGTTCGGCGGTGATGGGCGCCCCACCCCCGATGCAGCCGCGCAGGTCGGGGAACAACGAGGTCTCGCCGTGCCGGCGCTGGGCGGCCAGGTATGCGACGAAGAACGGCGTCGCCGTGCCCAGCAGGGTGGGCCGGTGCCGGGCGATCGCGTCGGGGCTCGACTGCGGATCGAACTGCTCGAACAGCACCAGTCGCACCCCGGTCAGCAGCGCGGCCGCCAACATCGCGGCCCCGCCGATGTGCGAGATGGGGAACGCGATCGGATACCTGTCGGCGCGGCCGGCCCCGACCATCGCGACCACGCCCGACGATCCGGCGATCACCGTGCGGTCGCTGTGTCGGATGCCCTTGGGGGCGGCGGTGGTCCCGGACGAGTAGTACACCCAGCGTGCCTCGTCGGCGTCGCCGGGCGGCGCCAACGGTGGCGCCCCGCCCTCGCCGCGCGGCAGGCGCAGGGACCCGGGACGCGGCACCGGTTCGTGGTCCACGACGATGATCGGCACCCCGGAGTCGGCCACGGCGGCGCGCGCCAACTCGCGGTGGTCGACGCCGCGCCACCACCCGGGAACGATCAGTGCCTCGGTTCCCAACTGCGTTGTGGCAAAACGAAGTTCACTCTCACGCCAGATCGGTAGGATGGGATTCTGCACCGCGCCGAGTCGGGCCAGCGCCGCCATCACCACCATGGTCTCCAGCGAGGTGGGCAGCTGCCAGGACACCACGGTGCCGGGGCCGATCCCGTACGTCGCGAACGCCGCGGCGGTCGAGATCGCGGCCTCGCGCAGGCCCGCCGCGTCGAGGCTGCGGCCGTGATCGTCGCCGGCCACCGGGCGATCGGGAAACCGGTCGGCGGCAGTGCAGACCAGATTCCAGAAGGTCTGCGGACCGGATGTCGATAGCTGCTCTGTGCTCACCGAGTAGCCAACAGTAGTCGAGTCGGTTCCGGTTGCCGCGCGGCGGCGCGTTCAGATCTGAGTTCGACCGCCTCCAGAGCGGGAAGCAACAGATTCCATCGAAAAGATGAGAAATCGTGACGGAATCGGTTGCGAGGACCCTGCCGATGGGTGAAGGTTGAACAACACGTCGACGCCACCGGCCGCAGGCGGGCTGACCGACCCGGAAGACGAGGAGCGCTGCCCTGACGAAGACCGGCACCGAACCCACCGAACAGCAGGCCGAACGCGGCGCGCGTGCCGCGGCCGGCCCGGTGATCGAGATCGATCATGTGGTCAAGCGGTTCGAGGACTACGTGGCCGTCGACGACGCCGACTTCGCGATCGGGGCCGGCGAGTTCTTCTCGATGCTCGGGCCATCGGGCTGCGGCAAGACCACTACCCTGCGGATGATCGCCGGCTTCGAGACGCCCACCACGGGCGCCATCCGACTCGAGGGGCGCGACGTCTCCCGGATGCCGCCGCACAAGCGCAACGTCAACACCGTCTTCCAGCACTATGCGCTGTTCCCGCACATGACGGTGTGGGACAACGTCGCCTACGGGCCGCGCAGCCAGAAGCTGGACAAGCGCAAAGGGAAGGGCAAGGGGCAGGAAGAGGTCCGGCGCCGGGTCGACGACCTGCTCGAGGTGGTCCGGCTGACCGACTTCGCGCAACGCAAACCGGGCCAACTCTCCGGCGGTCAGCAGCAGCGGGTCGCGCTGGCCCGCGCACTGGTCAACTACCCCAGCGCCCTGTTGCTCGACGAACCGCTCGGCGCGCTCGACCTCAAGCTGCGACACGTCATGCAGTTCGAACTCAAGCGGATCCAGCGCGAACTGGGCATCACGTTCGTCTATGTGACGCACGACCAGGAGGAAGCGCTGACGATGAGCGACCGGATCGCGGTGATGAACGCCGGGCGGGTCGAGCAGATCGGCACCCCCACCGAGATCTATGACCGGCCCGCCACCGTGTTCGTCGCCGGCTTCATCGGGCAGGCCAACCTGTGGCACGGCCGGCAGACCGGCCGGGTCAACCGCGACTTCGTCGAGGTCGAGGTGCTGGGCACCACGCTGGCCGCCACGCCGGGCGAGACCACCATCGAAAGCGGCGGCCACGCGACGCTGATGGTGCGCCCGGAGCGCGTGCGGGTGTCGATGGAACCGCCCACCGCGGAGGTGGTTTCGGTGCCGGCCACCGTCACCGACCTGACCTTCCAGGGACCGGTGCTGCGGTTGTCGCTGGCCGCCGCGGACGGCTCCCCCGTCGTCGCCCATGTCGGCGCCGAACAACAACTGCCGATGCTGCGCCCCGGCGACCAGGTCTACGTCGCGTGGGCCCCCGAGGCGTCGCTGGTGCTGCCGGCCGCCGACATCCCGACCACCGAGGATCTCGAGGAGATGCTCGGTGACTCCTGACCCCCGCACCCCGACGAAAGGCGCTCGCGGCCATGCCCACTCCCAATGACATCGATCCGCGCCGGTGGGCCCACCTCGCGACCAACCGGGCCTCGCGGCGGCGCTTCCTCGGCGGCGGGGCCGCGGCCGCCGCGGCGCTGGTGCTCGGCCCGTCCTTCCTGACCGCGTGCGGCTCCGACGACGGGGCCGGCAGCACGGACGCCGCACCGCCGGACGACGGTTCGCCGGCCACCGGCACGCTGCGCATCTCCAACTGGCCCTACTACATGGCCGACGGATTCGTCGCGGCGTTCCAGACCGCCACCGGGCTGACCGTCGACTACCGGGAGGACTTCAACGACAACGAGGAGTGGTTCGCCAAGTTCAAGGAGCCGCTGTCGCGCAAGCAGGACATCGGCGCCGATCTGGTGATCCCCAGCGAGTTCATGGCCGCGCGGCTGATGAACCTGGGCTGGCTCAACGAGATCAACGAGGAGCGCGTACCGAACAAGAAGAATCTGCGCACCGACCTGGTGGATGCCGCCATCGACCCGGGCCGGAAGTTCCTGGCCCCGTACATGTCCGGCATGGTGGGCCTCGCCTACAACAAGGCCGCCACCGGCCGCCCGATCACCTCGCTGGAGGACCTGTGGGATCCCGCCTTCCGCGGGCAGGTCAGTCTGCTCTCGGACATGCAGGACGGCCTCGGACTGGTGATGCTCGCCCAAGGCAGTTCGCTCGACGATCCGAGCACCGAGTCCATCCAGAAGGCGGTCGATCTGATCCGGGAACACAAGGACAGCGGCCAGATCCGACGGTTCACCGGCAACGACTACGGCGACGACTTGGCGTCGGGTAACGTCGTGATCGCCCAGGCCTACTCCGGTGACGTGGTGCAGCTGCAGGCCGACAACCCCGACCTGGAGTTCGTGGTGCCCGACTCGGGCGGCACCTGGTTCATCGACAACCAGGTGATCCCCTACACCACGCGGAACCAGAAGGGCGCCGAGGCCTGGATCGACTACGTCTACGATCGGCCGAACTATGCGAAACTGGTTGCGGCCACCCAGTTCGTCCCCGTCCTGTCCGACATGACCGACGAGCTGGCCAAGATCGACCCGGCCATCGCGGAGAACCCCTTGGTGAACCCGCAACCCGAGGTCCTGGCCAAGCTGCACGCCTGGCCCGCCTTGACCGACGAGCAGACGCAGGAGTTCAACGCCGCCTACGCCACGGTCACCGGCGGCTGACGCGATGACGGTGAGGCCCTAGATGGCCGGAGTCTCCACCAGCGGTCGGCAGCGCAGCAGGATCGCGCCGTACCTGATGATCCTGCCCGCGCTGGCCTACCTGGCGATCTTCTTCGTCATCCCGTTCTGGTCTCTGTTTCGGACGTCGTTGTCGACCTCGGGCGGCTCGGTGTACCTGCCGACGCTGACCTTCGCCTGGGACTTCGGCAACTACGTCGATGCCTTCACCACCTATCAGGACCAGATTGTCCGGTCGCTGCTGTACGCATTGACGGCAACCGTTGTGTGCCTGCTGATCTCGTACCCGCTGGCGTATGTGATCGCGTTCAAGTCGGGCCGGTTCAAGAGCCTGCTGCTGGGGCTGGTGATCCTGCCGTTCTTCGTCACCTTCCTCATCCGGACGCTGGCCTGGAAAACCATCCTGGCCGACGACGGCCTGGTGGTCGGCGCGCTGGGTTCGGTCGGCCTGCTGCCCGCCGAGGGCCGGCTGCTGTCCACCAGCTGGGCGGTGATCGGCGGCCTGATCTACAACTGGGTGATCTTCATGATCCTGCCGCTGTACGTGAGCCTGGAGAAGATCGATCCGCGGCTGCTCGAGGCGTCCCGGGACCTGTACTCATCGAGTTTCCGTGCGTTCCGCAAGGTGATCCTGCCGTTGTCGATGCCCGGGGTGATCGCCGGCAGCATGCTGGTGTTCATCCCATCGGTGGGCGACTTCATCAACGCCGACTACCTGGGCAGCACCCAGACCACGATGATCGGCAACGTCATCCAGAAACAGTTCCTGGTGGTCAAGGACTATCCGGCGGCCGCGGCGCTGAGCTTCATGCTGATGGCGTTGATCCTGGCCGGGGTGCTCTCGTACACGAAGGCCCTGGGCACGGAGGACCTGGTATGAGCAGCGTGGTCGCGCGCACCGGCCCCGACATCGGACCCGCGGAATCGCGCAGGCGGATCCGGTCGCGGCGGCGCCTCAGCAGCGGCAAGGTCGGCGATTTCGTGTTGCGGGCCATCGCCACGCTGGTGATGCTCTACATCTTCCTGCCGATCTTCGTGATCGTGCTGTTTTCGTTCAACAAGCCCGTCGGCAAGTTCAACTACACCTGGGAGGGCTTCACGCTGGAGAACTGGGCCGACCCGTTCAAGTATCCGGCGTTGACCAAGGCGTTGCAGATGAGTCTGGCGGTGGCCGCCGTCTCCACCGCGATCGCTCTGGTGCTCGGCACCCTGCTGGCAGTTGCCCTGGTACGTCAGCGTTTCCGCGGCAGCAAGGGCGTCGAGGCGTTCCTGGTGCTGCCGCTGACCGCACCGGAGGTGGTGCTCGGTGCCTCGCTGCTGACGCTGTTCCTGGACCTGGGCTGGGCCAGTGGGTTCACCACCATCGTCATCGCGCACGTCGCCTTCCAGATCAGCTTCATCGCGCTGACGGTGCGCGCCCGGGTGCGCGGATTCGACTGGACCCTGGAGGACGCCTCGCTGGACCTGGGCGCCGGACCGGTCCGCACCTTCGCCAAAGTGACTCTGCCGCTGATCGTCCCGGGGATCATCGCCGCGGCGATGCTGTCCTTCGCGCTGTCGCTCGACGACTTCATCATCACCTACTTCGTCAGCGGCTCGACGGTCACCTATCCGCTCTACGTCAATGCCGCCACCAAGGCCGCGGTGCCGCCGCAGATCGACGTGCTCGCCACGGTGATCCTGGTGGTCAGCCTGGCGCTGCTGGCCCTGGGCACCCTCTACCGGCGCAAACGCCCCATCTGAAGCGTCAGCCGAAGACCTGGAGTCGTTCGATGGCGGCGCGCCCCGCGAAGTCGGCGATGACCACCACCCGACGGTCGGTGGTGTGCACCGTCGCAGTCACCGACTGGCCGGCCGCGATCACCTTGGCCCAGCTGGCGCCGTGAAAGCGGGTCCGCAGTTCGTCGAGGTCGGCCGAGACCTGCGCGGAGCCCAGGCTGCGCCGGATGCCCAGTTCGTCACCGACCGACAGCGCGGTCAGCGCCTCCACCAGGGCCTCCCGCTGGCGCGGTCCGGGGCGGCGCAGCCCCCGCAGAAATCCCAGCAATCCGCCGACCCCCAGGTTGCTCAGCAGTGCCCGGTTCAGGGCCAGACCGGCCGGCAGCGCCGCCACACCATTGCCGAGGAACTGCAGCAGCATCGGGGGCAGCTCCCAATAGGCCTGCAGCGACTCGATTTTGAGCTCGTCGTCCTCGGGACTCAGGTCGTAGCGCAGCACCGCGGGAACCGCCATGGCCACCTGCGGACCCATCGCGATGCCCAACGTCAGATCCCGGATCACGGTGCGGTCGCACACGATGTCGAGGTCGCGGTGGAACACGATGTCGCGCCCGGCGATGAACGTGTCGAAGAACCGGCCGAGTGCCGCGTGACCGACGTGGGGCGCCGATCCGACGGGATCCTCGACCCGGCCGTCGGCGGTGAACAACCCGATCCAGGCGTGCCGATCCTGGCGGCCCGCGGCCTCCGGGGAGCGCTCGACAGCGGCCAGCAACTGCGCTTCGTCGAGGGTCATCGAATGCTGAGATTCGTTGAATCCGTGATGACGTCGACGTTGGCCCGGCGCAGATCCGCCACCGCGGTCGCGGTGGATTCGGCGGCCACCCCGGCGGTGAGGTCGAGCAGGACCCGGGTGTCGAAACCGGCCGCGGCGGCGTCGGCCGCCGTGGCCCGCACGCAGTAGTCGGTGGCGATGCCGACCACGTCGACGGCCTCGACACCGCGCTGCCGCAGCCAGTCGGCCAACGTCGTGCCATCCGCGTCGGCCCCTTCGAAGCCGCTGTAGGCCGCCGAGTAGGCGCCCTTACGGAAGATTGCCTCGATGGCGGCGGTCGCGAGTTCCGGGTGGAACTCGGCGCCCCGCGAGTCGGCCACGCAGTGCGGCGGCCAGGACTCGCGGTAGTCGGGGGTGTCGGAGAAATGCGATCCGGGGTCGATGTGGAAATCCATCGTCGCCACGATGTGGTCGTAACCGGGGTCGGCGGCCAGTCGGGCGGTGAGCGTGCGGGCCACCGCGGCGCCCCCGGCGACGGCCAGCGATCCGCCTTCGCAGAAGTCGTTCTGGACGTCGACGATGATCAACGCGCGCATGACTCCACCGTAACGGCTTGCCCGGCGCAGCGGAACGGGTCACGGGCTACGGCCTCTAGCCTGGTCAGGCGGGTGCGCGTTGCACTCGCTAGCTAGGCGAATTAAGGTCTGGACACATGTCCAGACAGAACAGTGGGGTGGCTTGAGCATGCGAATCGCGTTGCTGTCGTATCGCAGTAAGACTCACTGCGGCGGGCAGGGGGTCTATGTGCGCCACCTCAGTCGCGGTCTGGTCGAACTGGGTCACCACGTCGAGGTGTTCTCCGGGCAGCCCTACCCCGAGGGCCTGGATCCGCGCGTCACGTTGCGCAAAGTGCCGAGCCTGGACCTGTACCGCGAACCCGACCCGTTCCGGGTCCCCCGGCCCAGCGAACTGCGCACCAGCATCGACCTGCTCGAGTTGGCGACCATGTGGACGTCCGGTTTCCCCGAACCACGCACCTTCGGTCTGCGGGCCGCCCGGTTGCTGGCCGAGCGGCAGCGGGACCCCGACAACCGATTCGACATCGTCCACGACAACCAGAGCCTGGGCACCGGACTGCTGAAGATCGCCGAATCCGGGCTGCCCGTGGTGGCCACCGTGCACCACCCGATCACCCGGGACCGCGTGCTGGATCTGGCCGCCGCGCGGTGGTGGCGCAAACCGCTGGTGCACCGCTGGTACGGCTTTGCCCAGATGCAGAAGCGGGTGGCCAAGCAGATCCCGGACCTGCTGACGGTTTCGAGCACCTCGGCCGCCGACATCGCCGAGGACTTCGGCGTGCGCCCCGATCAGCTGCGGGTGGTGCCGCTGGGCGTGGACACCGAGGTCTTCGCGCCCACCCTGGAACCGCGGGTGCCGGGCCGGATCATCGCCATCGCCAGCGCCGACGTGCCGCTCAAGGGCGTCTCGAACCTGCTGCAGGCGGTGGCCAAGCTGCGCACCGAGCGCGATGTGGAACTGCAGTTGGTGGCCAAGCTGGAGAGCAACGGCCCCACCCAGAAGCAGATCGCCGAACTCGGGATCGCCGACATCGTGCACATCTCCAGCGGGGTGTCCGACGAGGAACTCGCAGGCCTGTTGGCCTCGGCTGAGATCGCCTGCATCCCTTCTCTTTACGAGGGTTTTTCGCTGCCGGCGGTGGAGGCCATGGCCAGCGGGACCCCGATCGTGGCCAGCCGCGCCGGGGCGCTGCCGGAGGTGCTCGGCACCCAGGGCGCATGCGCGGAGCTGGTCACCCCCGGCGACGTCGAGGAACTCACCGCCACGCTGGGCCGACTGTTGGACTCCCCGGAACGACGCTACGAGATCGGCATCGCCGGACGGCAGCGCGCCCTCGACGTCTACAGCTGGGAGTCGGTGGCGGCCCAGACCGTCGCGGTCTACGAGCGCGCGATCGAACGGCGCCGCGCATGCTGACGGTCGACTTCGACCGGCTCGGGGTGGGGCCCGGCACCAAGGTGATCGACGTCGGTGCCGGCGCCGGACGGCACAGCTTCGAGGCCTATCGGCGCGGCGCCGAGGTGGTGGCCTTCGATCAGAGCGCCACCGACATGGCCGAGGTGGCCACCATGTTCGAGGCCATGGCCGAGGCCGGCGAGGTGCCGGCGTCGGCGCGCGCCGAGGCGGTCGTGGGCAACGCGCTCGAATTGCCCTACGAGGACGGCACCTTCGACTGCGTGATCGCCTCGGAGATCCTCGAGCACGTCCCCGAGGATGACGCCGCCATCGCGGAGCTGGTGCGGGTCCTGAAGAAGGGCGGCACGCTGGCCGTGACGGTGCCGCGCTGGCTGCCGGAACGGATCTGCTGGGCGCTGTCGGACGAGTACCACGCCAACGAGGGCGGCCACATCCGCATCTACAAGGCCGACGAATTGCGCGACAAGATCACCGCGCGGGGCCTGAAGTTCACCCACACCCATCACGCGCACAGCCTGCACTCGCCGTTCTGGTGGCTCAAATGCGCTGTGGGCGTGGAGGAAAGCGAGCACCCGGCGGTCAGTGCCTACCACCGCCTGCTGGTGTGGGACATGATGCAGCGGCCGCTGCTGACCCGGGTCGCCGAGGCCACGCTGAACCCGTTGATCGGCAAGAGCGTGGCGCTGTATTTCGACAAGCCGGCGGTGAACGTTGCCCTGGTCTGAGTTGCCCGAGCTGGCGGGCGCACTGAGCGCGGAGCAGTGCCTGGCCACCGCGACCTCGATCGCGGCCACGCAGGAGCCCACGGGCGCGATCCCGTGGTCGCCGACCGGGCACACCGACCCGTGGGACCACGTCGAGTGCGCGATGGCGCTGAGCACCGCGGGCCTGCTCGAGCCGGCCCGCCGGGCCTATGACTGGTGCCGCCGCGAGCAGCGGGCCGACGGCTCCTGGCCCATCCAGTTCCGCGCCGGGGTGATCGAGGACGCCAACAGCGACAGCAACTTCTGCGCCTACGTCGCCACCGGGGTGTGGCATCACGTCCTGGTCACCGGCGACGACGCGTTCGCCGAGACAATGTGGCCGACGGTGGCCCGGGCCATCGACTTCGTCCTGGGTCTGCAGCGCGCCGGCGGTGAGATCTGCTGGGCGCAGTCGCCTTCCGGGCCGCTGCCGGAGGCGCTGCTGACCGGCTCGGCGAGCATCTATCACAGCATCCGCTGCGCGGTCGCGCTGGCCAACCACCTGGGGCAGGCCCAGCCGACGTGGGAGTTGGCCCTGGGGCGGTTGGGGCACGCCATCGCCGACCATCCCGACGCCTTCACCGAGAAACCGCGCCACTCGATGGACTGGTATTACCCGATCCTCGGCGGCGCGATGCGCGGCCAGCAGGCCGAGGACCGCATCGAGGCGCGCTGGGACGAGTTCGTGGTCGAGGGGCTGGGCATTCGGTGCGTCAGCGACCGGCCGTGGGTCACCGGCGCCGAAACCTGCGAGCTGGTCCTGGCTCTGGACGTCATGGGCGACCGGGACCGCGCCCTCGAACAGTTCGCGAACATGCAACACCTGCGCGAGCGTGACGGTTCCTACTGGACCGGCCTGGTCTACGCCGACGGTAAACGCTGGCCGGTGGAGCGCACCACCTGGACCGGGGCTGCGGTGGTGCTGGCCGCCGATGCGCTCTCGGGCGCGACGGGCGGGGCCGCGATTTTCCGCGACGCCGCACTGCCCCGCGGCCTCGAGGGTGAGTTCGACTGCCGGTGCGTCAGCGCCGAACGCTGAGGATCCTCAGAGCGCCTCGCCGGCCGAACCCGCGATGCGCTGCAGGACCCGCAGCGTCCCGGTGGCCGAAACTTCCTTGAACTGACCGCTTTCCAGTGCGCGCCGATAGATCTGGAACGGTGCCTGTCCGCCGTCGGCGGGATTCGGGAACACGTCGTGGATGACCAGCGCGCCGTCGCGCTGCACCCATTTGGCCCACCCGTCGAAGTCGCGGTGCGCGGCCTCCTCGGTGTGCCCGCCGTCGATGAACAGCAACCGCAGCGGCGTGCTCCAGTGCCGCGCCACCACGGCCGACTTCCCCACCACCGCAACGACATTGTCGGCCAGGGCGGCCTCGTCCAGGGTGTGCCGGAAGGTCGGCAGCGTGTCGAACAACCCGGTCTTCGGGTCCACCATGGTGGCGTCGTGGTACTCCCAGCCGACCTGGTGCTCCTCCGAGCCGTGGTGGTGGTCGACGGTGAACAGCACGCCGCCGGTCTCGGCGGCGGCCGCCCCGAGCAGCACGGTGGATTTGCCGCAGTAGGTACCGATCTCGACCCCGGCGCCGCCGTCGAGGTAGGTGCGGGCGGCCTCGTAGAGTGCGCGGCCCTCGTCGGCGGGCATGAACCCGATCACGCGGTCGGCCAGTTCGAACAGGCGTCGGGTGGCCTCGGGGGTTTGCGCGCCCGCGGTGGTGGCGGTCTCAGTCATGTAGGCAACCTATCGCGTCCGGAACGGCTGTGGCCAGCGCGCATTGTTGCCCGCCCCACCCCGTTGTAGTAGCGTCCGGACATGTGTCCGAACCGGTAACTCGGGAGGCGACGCGTCGTCGTCTTACGGCCAAGCAAGCCGATACCGTCGACCGGCTGGGACGGTCCGCGGTGCAGGTGCTGAGCCGCGAGGGATTCGCCGGGCTGACCATCCGGATGGTCGCCGCCGAAGCCGGGGTCGGCGCGGCGACGGCCTACACCTATTTCTCCTCCAAGGAACATCTGGTGGCCGAGGTGTTCTGGCGCCGGCTGGCCACCACCCCGGCACCGTCCAACGACGCACCGGACGCCACCGACCGGGTGGTCGCCGTCCTGCGCCACATCGCGCTGTTGCTGGCCGACGAACCCGAACTGGCCGGGGCGGTCACCAGTGCGCTGCTGGGCAAGGATCCCGACGTCGAACACCTGCGGCTGCGCATCGGCGCCGAGATCAACCGCCGGCTGACCGCGGCACTGGGCCCCGACGCCGATCCGGAACTCGTCGACTCCCTGGAACTGCTGTATGCCGGGGCCCTGGTGCGCGCCGGCATCGGCCACGCGTCCTATCAGCAGATTGCCGACGTGCTGGAGCGATCCGCGCGGCTGCTGCTGCCCTGACCGGTCAGGTTTGTCCGGTACCGGAGCGGGGAACACCCCCGGCATGTTGCTACGCAGAATCGCTCGTCCGCTGTTGGCTACCGCATTCATCGGCCAGGGGGTGGAGGCGCTTCGCAGCCCCAAACCCGCCGCCGACGCGGCGCAACCCACCCTCGAGGGGCTGCAGAAGCTGCCCGAACCCGTCTCCTCGAATGTTCCGCAGAACGCCGAGACGGTGGCCCGGATCAACGCCGCGGTCCAGATCGGTGGCGGCGTGCTGCTGGCCACCGGCAAGGTGCCGCGGCTGGCCTCGGCGGTCTTGGCCGCGACCGTCATCCCGGGAAACCTTGGCGCACACATGTTCTGGCAGGAGACGGACCCGGAGGTCAAGGCCCGTAAGCGCCGAGATTTCCTCACCGATGTGAGCCTGCTGGGTGGTCTGACGATCGCCGCGGCCGACACCGCGGGCAAACCGTCGCTGGGCTGGCGCGGCCGCCGCGCCGCCGCCAAGCTCTCCGACACCGTCAGCTCGGCGCTGCCCGGTACCGGCGGTTCGAACTCGTTGCTCGACAGCGAGTTCAGTGAACGCGTCGGACATCGTCTCAGCGAGGGGCTGCATGTCGGCGCCGAACGCAGCAAGGAGCTGGCCAGCGCGGCGGCCGAACGATCCGCGCCGCTGCTCGAGACCGCGCGCGAGCGCGGCGCCGAACTGGCCGGTGAACTGGCGCACGTCGCTCGCCAGCGCGGCGGTGAGTTCGCCCACGTGGCCCGGGAACGCGGTGGTGAGTTCGCCCACGTGGCCCGCGAGCGCGGTGGCGAGCTGGCCCACGTGGCCCGCGAGCGTGGCGGTGAGCTGGCCGAGACGGCCCGCGACCGCGGCGGGGAACTGGCGCAGGTCGCGCGGCAGCAGGGCGAGGAGGCCGCCGCCGAGGCGCGCAAACGCGCACGCGCGCGCCGCCGGGGCTGACTCCCGACCTGTTCGGTTTCCCCGGCGATGGATGGCCGCAACGGTAGATTGACGGCCATGTCTACCGGTGACTTCGATCCGAACAACCCGCCCCAATACGGGCCGCCCGGCGGGTATCCCCCGCCCCCACCGCCCTACGGTCAGCCGGGCGGATATCCGCCACCGCAGTACGGCGGATATCCCCCGGCGCCCGGGCGGCCCGGCGGCCTGGGCATGCGATTCTTCGCGCGCGTCATCGACGGCATCATCGTCACCATCGTCGCCGGGGTGCTCGGCTGGCTTTTCGGCGGTCTCGGTGACGGCCAGATCGCGGGTGTGAACACCGGAATCATGGTGACGGGCCTGTTCTCCGGGCTGCTGATGTTCGTCTACTTCGTGCTGTTCGAAACGAACAAGGGCTGGACGCCCGGCAAGAAGCTGCTCGGGTTGAGCGTGCGCGGTGTCGGCGGTGCCCCCAAGCCCGACGCGCGCCAGGCCGCCGTGCGCAACATCTTCACCCTGCTGCAGCTGGTGCCGTGCCTGGGCTGGATCCTGGCGCCGATCGCCTACATCGTGATTGCGGTGACCATCAGCGGCAGCCCCACCAAGCAGGGCAAGCACGACGAGTTGGCCGGTGGCACCCAGGTGGTGCAGGGCTGATTCGGCTCGAGGTCCAGACGAGGCTCAGATGAACAGGTCCAGGGCCAGCACCACCAGCAGGCCCGAGACCGACAGCACGGTCTCCATGATCGACCAGGTCTTGATGGTCTGACCGACCGACATCCGGAAGTACTCCTTGACCAACCAGAAGCCGGCGTCGTTGACGTGGGAGAAGAACAGCGAACCGGCGCCGACGGCGAGCACGACCAGCGACACCTGACCGGTGCTCATGCCCTCGGTCAGCCCCAGCATCAACGACGACGCGGTGATGGTGGCTACGGTCGCCGAACCGGTGGCCAGGCGGATCAGCACGGCCAGCACCCAGGCCAGCACCAGGACCGAGATGTTCGCGCTCTCGGCCCAGCGCGCCAGCAGCGTGCCGATGCCGCTGTCGACGAGCACCTGCTTGAAACCGCCACCGGCGGAGACGATCAGGATGATCCCCGCGACCCCCGGAAGCCCGGCTTCGACGGCTTTGGTGACCTGCTCGCGCGTCATCCCGCCGCCGCGGCCGAGGGTGAACATCCCGACGATCACCGCCAGCAGCAGGGCGATGGTCGGCGTGCCGAGGCTGGACAGGGTCTGGCGCACCAGATCGGATTCGTCGGCGATGAAGATCTCGGCCAACGCCTTGCCCATCATCAACACGACCGGCAACAGCACCGAGAACAAGGTGATCCCGAACGAGGGACGACGCCGGTCGGAGTCCTCGGCGAACTCGTCGGCGTCGAACGTGTCCGGCGCCTCGATCATCACCCAGCGGCCGGCCAGCCTGCCGAACAGGGGGCCGGCGACCACGATCGTCGGGATCGCCACCAGGATGCCGAGTCCCAACGTGAGGCCGAGGTCGGCGTTCAGCAGGCCGACGGCGGTCAGCGGTCCGGGGTGGGGCGGCACGAAGCCGTGCATGGCCGACAGGCCCGCCAGCGCGGGCACACCGACGGTGATCAGCGACAGCCCGGAGCGCCGGGCCACCAGATAAATCACCGGCATCAGCAGCACCAGGCCGATCTCGAAGAACATCGGCAGCCCGATGATCGCGCCCACCAGCGCCATCGCCCACGGCAGCATTCGCGGCGAGGCCGCCCCGATGATGGTGTCGACGATCTCGTCGGCGCCGCCGGAGTCGGCGAGCAGTTTGGCGAACATCGCGCCCAGGGCGATCAGGATGCCCACCCCGGCCGCCGTGGAGCCGAACCCGTCGGAGAACGAGGCCAGCACTGTGTCCAGGCCCTCGCCCGCGACCAGACCGACCGTGAGTCCGCCGAAGATCAACGACAGGAACGGGTGCAGTTTGACGACGGTGATGAGGACGACGATGACGGCGATGCCGGCCAGGAACGCCAGGATCAGTTGGGCGCCGGAGGCGACAGGTTCGACCAGTTCCGGCTTGTCCTGGGCCAGCACGCTGAGCGTCGAGGTCATGGCGTCTCCCGCCCGGTCCGCGAAATGTATTCATCGACAATCGAATCGATGCTCTGGTCGACGTCGATCTCCACACCCTGCTCGTCCTCGCCGAGGTGCTCGAGGGTGTCGAACTGGGACTGCAGCAGCGAGGCGGGCATGAAATGTCCCGGCCGGCTGGCCTGGCGCCGACCGATCAACTCCACGGTGCCGGTCAGATGCAGGAACACGGTGTCGGGGTTGTGGCTGCGTAATTGGTCGCGGTACTTGCGTTTCAGTGCCGAACACCCGACCACGCCGCCGTCGCCGTGTTCGGCGAGCCATCGACCGATCCGCTCGAGCCACGGGTAGCGGTCGTCGTCGTCGAGCGCGTGCCCGGCCGACATCTTCGCGATGTTCTCCTCGGGGTGGAAGTCGTCGGCGTCCCCGAACGGCACCCGTAATCGCTGCGCCAGCGCGGCCCCCACCACGGACTTTCCGGAACCGGAAACCCCCATGACGACGATCGGAGAGCCCATATCTGTTGCCTCCTAGGTCAACCGCGCGGGTATGACCCACTCAGTGTCAACGCAGGATCGGCCTATTGCAAGCAGATTCGCCCAAACCCGCAACGTCGTTCGCGGGGTACCGGATTATGACAGGGCCCTGGTCGAACTGGGCTGACTCAGCGGTTGCGATTCCACTCCAGCCAGCCCACGCCCGTGCGCCCGTCGGCGGTGGTGATCTTCGCCCACGCCCGCGGGAAGTGACTGACCCGGCCGTCGAGTGCCTCGAGGCGAACCGGGGCGTGCGCCACCACCTCCGCGGTGGCCACCACATCGCCGGGCTGCAGCGTCAGCGCGGTCGAGACGGGTAAGTCGTTGGGCGCGAACACTTCCTCGGCGCGTACCGAATCCAGCTCGGTGAGCTCGTCGCCCCGCTGCACGTAGCCGATGCCGATCGGCGGCATCCCGTCGATGCGGATGTCCACGCCGTGCAGGTGAGTGCCGTCGTCCAGGTGCAGCGCACTCCACACCCACTCCATGCTCCACCAGTCGCGCACGCCCCAGGAATGGTCCCGTTGGCCGGGGACGTCGGTCAGGGTGTAGGACCGCTCCCCCACGGTGACGGTTCCGCTGACCGTGCAGGGGATCTCGTAGCGCGGCGTGATGCGGTACTGGTACGGGGCGCCGGTGGTGGTCCACACCAGATCCATCGACACTTCCACGTCGCGACCGCTCTCGCCGCGCAGCAGCGCCGCCGGATCGTCGAAGGCCTGACCGCGTCCGGCGGCGGTGACCCGGTACGAGCGCAGCGGCTCGAGCACCTCCTGGGTCAGCGTGCTGTCGGCGGTGCGGACGGCGAACGGGTCGGCCGGAACCTCGGCGCGGAAGTCGTTGAGCGCGACGGTCGGCATGTCCGGGCCACACAGCATCGCGTTGACCCAGGCGTGGTCCTCGTTCGGGTACAGACCCAGGCGGAGCCAGCCGCCGAGGTTCGCGGCCGGGTCGACGAAATCGAAGTACCAACTCTCATTCCACAGCGCCTCGTCGGTGCGCTCGTGGGCGAACTCATCGGACTCGTTGGGGCGCAGCGGTTCCGGGTCGGCCGGCGTCGGCAGAATGGCCAGCGCGTCGGTGTCGAGCACCTGCGCGCAGTGCCGCCCGAGCATGGTCATGAACATTTGATCGCCGCGTTCGGTCTGCCCCACCAGCATGGAGGACACGATCGCCATCATCACCCCGAAGAAGCTCTGCCGGCGCACACCCTCGCGCACGTCGACCTCGACCAGTCCCGACTCCGGGCCCAGGCCGTCGAGGTAGGCGCGGATGAGCGCCTCGAAGTGCTCCCGGCGCAGGTCGGTCGGCAGCGCGCAGCCCAGGAAATAGGCCAGGTCGGTGAACGCCGGTCCCCAGGTCACGGTCTGCCAGTCCACGGCCGTCAGCGCCCGCTTGGCCCCGGCGGTACCGAACAGCATGTTGTCCAGTCGATAGTCGCCGTGCACCAGGCCCTGCGGGCCGTCGGCCTCGCCCGTCAGGTACTCGTCGAAACCGGCCACCAGGCGGTCGCACACCATGCGCTGCTCGTCGCTCATCTGGGTGGCGTAGCGCTCGGTGAAGGCCGCATACAGCGCGCTGAGTAGCGCCTGGTTCACCGGGGCCTCGCGGTTGAGCCAGTCCGCGTCGGCCACCTGGGTGTCGCCGCGCAGCGAACCGTGGATGCGGCCGAGTTCGGTGACCGCCAGCAGCGCCTGTTCCACCGTGGCGCCGAGGATTTCGTTGCCCGGTTCGGCCGGGGCGGCGTCGTCGAGAACCAGGTCGAAGATGCCGGTCTCGGGGTCGTAGGCCGCGTGGTAGCACTGCGCGATGGGGCCGTGCAGGCGCGGCGCGATGTCGGTGTAGAACCGGACCTCGCGTTCGTAGAGACCGAGGCTGTGTCCGGTCTCCCGGCTGGTCGGCTCGCTGGCGGCGACCTTGAGGACCACCGAGGAAGGCCCGGTGGATCCCTCGGCGTAGCGCAGCGCCACTCGGTAGCACTCGCTCATCTGCCCGGTGCCGATCCGCTCGGTGGTCCAGGACTCGACGGTGCCGGCTCCGAGCACCTCGGTCAGCCAGGGGGCGGTCAGGTCGGAGGGGCGCTCGAGCACGGCATCGCTGATATGGTTCTGCACGCCCTCAACCTATGACAGGTGTCAAGCGCTCAGGGCTGCGGCCCGCCGCCGTGGCAGGCGGCCGGGGTGGCCGCGACATCCAGGGCCGGATTGCGGTCGAAGAAACCCGACGGCTTGAGCCAGAACGAGACGACATCCACCGACATGATGGGCCACTCCTCGGGCCGGGTGATGTGGTGGATCCCGAACACATACCACAGCACCACGTCGGTGTTGTCGATGGACCGATTGGCCCGGGTCCAGGAGCCCAGCCCGGTGTCGGTACTCGACTGATTGACGAATTCGCCCGCCGGCCAACGCTCGTCGGGATGATTCGGCGTGACCCACAGGGTGTGGCCGATCATCGTCGCGCGGGCGAACACCGGCGACTGCGGATCGAACATCGCCGGCATGGCGCCGCCGGGGACGAGCTTGTAGGACGGGTGGGTACCAAGGCCGTTGACGACGTTGGTGTTCACCACCTTCCAGGCGCGCTGGGTGGCGAAGTTCATGTCCTGCATGCCGTCGGACTCGGTGCGCAGCGCCACGTTGCGTTGCACCAGCGACAGCCCGTACGGGTTGTCCGGGCTCATCGGTTCGGGCACGGTCTCGGTCATGAAGACGGTGTTGTCGGTGCCGTCGACGTCGAGGTCGAGGCGGGCCACCAGGAAGTGCTGATGGAACGGTGCGTAGGTGCGCTCGTCGACCAGGGTGCCGTTGGGATGGCCGTCCTGTCCCGGGGGCAGCGGGGTGGTGACCATGATCCCGGTGGCCCGGATCTCGCATTCGATGTTGCCGTCCTGGTGGAAACGCCAGTACACCAGGTACTCGTAGTTGGCCACCGTGACATGGCAAGACACCGTGAGCCGACGCATCCGGCGGACCTCGGCGCCGGTGTCGTGGTCGACGTGCTTCCACAGCACCGCGTTGTCCTCCTCGTGGATGCACACCGCGTTGTCGATGGTGTACGGCTCGCCCCTGCTGTTGTGCAATGTGGCGTCCAGATAACGGATCTCGCCGAGGCAGTCGCAGCCCAGCGTCAGCGAGGTGGTCATGAAGCCCAAACCCCACTCGCCGATGTCGAAGGCCGTGCGGCGGTAGTGGTCGTCACCGGGGTCGCGATACGGCACCATCATCTCGGCGAACGACATCCGGTGCGCGACAGTACGTTCCCGGTCTCCGTCGCGGTAGCGGACCTGGTGCAGCGTCATGCCCTCGCGATGGTTGAACCCCACCCGAAGGCTCCAGTTCTGCCAGCGCAGCAGGTTGCCGTCGAGGGTGAATGACGGCCCCTCGGGCTGGGTGATCTCGAGGGGTTTCAGCGGCTCGCGCTGCCACCGGTCGCGCAGCAGTTCCGGGATCCGCGCGGGGATGTACTCCCCCATGGTCCGCGGCAGCGGCGCCCCTTCGGCGAACGGTCCGGTGTCCTCGATTCGCAGCAGTTCCATCGCGTTCAGGTCGATCACGCAGTGAAAACCGCTGACGGCACTCGCATACGGGTTGGCGCCGGGCTCCTTGCGGACCCAGGTGTCCGACCAACCGAGGCGTCGATCGCGGTACTCCGGCGGCGCGACGGCCGCCCCGTAGGTCCAGGTGTCCATGAACACCAGATCCATGTCGGTGATCCCGCGCCGCGCCAGGGCCGCGATCACGTCGGGATGTTCGCGCAGCATCCGATCGCATTCGGCGAACTCGTCGACGGTGAAGTTGGCCTGCACGCCCGGGATGTGCTCGAAGGACTCGATGCGGTTGTCGCTCAGCGAGACCACGGATTTGTAGGTGGCGTTCGCGGCGCGGTCGAGGCAGAGCGCCACCGCCCGGCGCGCCGGCCGGGGCCCGCCGTCCTCGAAGGCGGCGAGCTCGGCTTTGGCCGGCTCGAGCATCTCGATGCAGGTGATCCGCCAGCCCGCATCGACCCCGCGGCCGCGCAGGATCTCGGCGACCGCGCTGAACTCGTCGGCCGAGAGCGGATCCAGCGGATGGCGGCCGGTGCGGGGCGCGGCGGTGTCGTCCATTCCCCCATCCTCGGTCGCAGAATCCGCGCCGGGGGCGTGATTGGCGCAATCAGTTCGCCAGCGTGAAACCGTTCCAGGCGCTGCGCCGTTCGGGATGCGGATCGTATTCCAGCCGCGGGCGCCGGTCGAACACCAGCACCGGCCGCTCGGTGAGCGTGTAGGCGGGCCAGCCCTCGCCGGGGGCGCCGGTCCGGGCGAACGAGCGCCAGCGGGACTGCACGTCGCGGCTGACGCGCCGGGCGGCGGTGCGGTCCCCCGCCAGCGTCAACGCCGCACCCAGCCGGGTCCGGTAGATGTCGAACACCGCGAACAGTTCGGTGGCATGGGTGGCACCCAGGCCCGACCAGTGCAGCGGGCGCGGCGCGTAGTCGTACCGGTACACGTAGGTCGGTGCCGTTTCGGCGCGGGCCTCGGCGACCTGCCAGGCCGCGGCGCTGAACGCGAAATCACCGCCGATGCGCACACAGGCGTTGCGTTTCGGGTAGTCCGGGTAGGCGTCGATGATCCGGTCCCGGGTGGCCGCGCCCGCGCCGCCCAGGACGGCCTCCACGGCATGCTCGGTGGTGGGCAGCAACTTCAGGAAGCGGGTGAACAGCTTCCCCTCGTCGGCGTTGGTCCCGACGATCAGCGGGACCGCGGCGGCCCGCTGCGTGCGCATGGCCTCCAACGGCTCGATGGGCAGCAGGTCGTCGCCGTAGGTGGGCCCGGCCGGGAACGCGCCCAGCACCTCGTCGGAGGTGTTGGCGACCAACTGGTCCAGGGCGTTGACCAGAGCGCGGGGCGCGGCATGCATCAGCGCGTGGGCCGCGTCGCTCGGGCGCGCGCCGATCAACTCGACGAACCGGTGCGCATACTGCGCGGCGATCTCCGGTGAGCTGGTCATCCCCGCGGCTGGGCTTTCCGAGATCGCCTGGGCGAACAGCCCTTTGGCGGCCGGCACGGCCAGCAGCGTGAGCACGGCCTGCGCACCGGCGCTCTCGCCGAAGATCGTGACGTTGTCCGGGTCCCCGCCGAAGGCGGCGACGTTGTCCCGGACCCACTGCAGGGCCAACACCAGATCGCGCAGGAACAGGTTCGAGTCGATCGGGTACTCGTCGGTCGACAGCGCGGACAGGTCCAGGCAGCCCAGCGCCCCCAACCGGTAGTTCACCGAGACATAGACGCAGCCTCGCCGCGCCAGCGCGGCCCCGTCGTAGATGGGGGTGGCCGAACTTCCCAGCAGATACGCGCCGCCATGGATGAACACCATGACCGGCAGCGGTTCCTCGGCCGGGTGCTCCGGGGCGACCACGTTGAGCGTCAGGCAGTCCTCGCTCATCGGCTGGTAGCGGCCGGGGCCGGTCATCGTGTACATGCGCTGCTGCGGAGCGCAATTGGCGAAGGCATGGCAGTGCCGGACACCGCGCCACGGCCGCGCCGGTCTGGGGGCGCGGTACCGCAACGCCCCGACGGGCGGTTCGGCATAGGGAATGGCGCGCCAGCGATGGACGCCGTCGCGGGTGAAGCCTTCGACCAGGCCGGCTTCGGTCGACACGCGGACGATGCGATCGTGCATCACTTGACGGTAGTCGAAACGCCGGGCCGTACTGGCGCCTGCGCGCCCCGGCGTGCCGATGCCGCTAACGTGGCGGGCATGCGGATTCCTGTGCTGGCCGCCGCATTGCTGCTGCTGGCGGGCTGTTCGAGCCCCGGCGACGAGGCATCGGCGCCGTCGAGCCTGACGCCGATCCCGTCGCGGTCGACCTCGGCTGCGCCGTCCTCACCTGCGACGACCACCACCACATCCCCCGTCCCGACGGCCGCCCCCACCCCCGGGGCCCCGATGCCGGGCGTGACGCGGTGGGTCGAGGCCGGCACGGTCGGCGACGCGTCGGACTTCCACCGCGCCACCCGCGACGGGGTCACCACCGAACTGGGCGAGCACGTCGCGTTCGTGACGCCCTCGGGCAAGACCCAGTGCATGACCGACGAGAACTCCGACGGTGCGTTGGCCTGCCTGGTGTCCCTGACCGATCCGCCGCCGCGGCCGGCCGAGGCCTACGGCGAGTGGATCGGCGGCTGGGTGGACTTCGACGGCGCGGCGGTCGAGGTGGGTGCGGTACGCGCCGATCCCGGCCAGTTCAGCGCCGGCACCGGTGCCGAACTCCCCTACGGCAGCACCCTGAAGTTCGGCGACTACCAGTGCCGCTCCGACCCCGACGGACTGTTCTGCGTGAACTTCGCCCACCGGACGGCGGTCGCGCTCAGCGACGCCGGGGTGCAGCCGTTCGGTTGTCTGCGACCGGTCGAGCCGCCCAAGTTCGTCGGCGCCCGCTACGCCTGCGAGTAATGCGCCTGCGAGTGATGCTCAGCGCCAGCCGTCGGCGGCCTTGGCCGCGTCGAGCAGCGCAGCGCAGAGATCCCTGAGTTCGGCGCTGTCGGCGCCCTCGTCGACGGCGGTGGCCACATCCTCGGCCGCGCAGCGGACCTGAAAGACCCGATCCGCGAGCGCGGCCGCCTCCTCGACGGACAGCACCACCGCGTCGGCGGGCAGCGCCGTGCCCTTGACCTGCGCGCGCTGCTCGTAGGCCCGTTGCCGACACGACTGGCGGCAGTACTGCCGACGCCGACCCATCGGGGTCTCGGCGACCTCTCTGCCGCACCACCGACAGGGCTGCGGACGGTTGCGACGTGCCACGGCACCCGACTCTAGACTCCGGTGCTCAGGTTTCCCGGTATCCTTGACGGTTGGACTCGTCGCGTCGACGCTCGCCGGGGAACTTCGTCGGCGTCCGTGACGTTGATACCGGTGAACTTTGTGCTGATAGGGAGTGATGACGATGGCTGATCGTGTACTGAGGGGTAGTCGGCTCGGGGCCGTGAGCTACGAGACCGATCGCAACCACGACCTGGCACCGCGTCAGATCGCGCGGTACCGCACCGACAACGGCGAGGAATTCGACGTTCCGTTCGCCGACGACGCCGAGATCCCCGGCACCTGGCTGTGCAAGAACGGCCTGGAAGGCACGCTGCTCGAGGGCGAGGCGCCGGAGGCCAAGAAGGTCAAGCCCCCGCGGACGCACTGGGACATGCTGCTCGAGCGCCGCTCCATCGAGGAACTCGAGGAGCTGCTCAAGGAGCGTCTCGACATCATCAAGACGCGCCGCCGCGGCAGCTGAGGCGTTGACCGGAACCGAGCGCTGACCGCGCTTACCGGAACCGAGCGCTTACTGGAACTGAGCTCCGCGAGCCCGATCGAGGCGGCCCCCGATGCCCCACTGGGCCACCTTGATCATGGCTTCGCGGATGTTCGAGCCGCTCATCTTCGACACGCCGAGCTCGCGCTCGGTGAAGGTAATCGGCACCTCCACGACCTTGAAGCCGTTGTTGATGGCGCGCCAGGTCAGGTCGATCTGGAAGCAATAGCCCTTGGAGTCCACGGCGCTCAGGTCGATCTTCTCCAGCACCTCGCGTCGGTAGGCGCGGTAGCCGGCGGTGATGTCGTGGATGTCGACGCCGAGCAGCAACCGCGAATAGGTGTTCGCGGTCTTCGACAGCAATAGCCGTCGCATCGGCCAATTGCGCACGGAGCCGCCCTCGACATAACGGGAGCCGATCGCCAGGTCCGCGCCGGCATCGACGGCGTCGAGCAGCCGATGCAGCTGTTCGGGGGCGTGGCTGCCGTCGGCGTCCATCTCCACCAGGACCGAGTACTGCCGGTTCAGGCCCCAGGCGAAGCCGGCCAGGTAGGCGGCGCCGAGGCCGTCCTTGGTGGTCCGATGCATCACGTGGATCCGGTCCGGGTCGGCCAGCGAGAGCTCATCGGCGAGCTTGCCGGTGCCGTCGGGGCTGCCGTCGTCCACGATCAGGACGTGGATGTCGGGCAGTGCGTCATGCACCCGACCCACGATGAGCGGGAGGTTCTCCAGCTCGTTGTAGGTGGGGATGATCACCAGAGCGCGCTGGCTGGGGCGCTCACTGGTCATGTGGCTCCTCGGGGGTGGTCTCGGCGGCGGTCCGGCCCGCGCACTCGTCGGTCTGATGTCCGTTTCGGCGCCGACGAGTCGGACGCGTCAGCCCACCATTCTGCCTGATCGCCAGAATCAGAGCGGCCAACACCGCCGCGGCGCCCAGCCCGGCCAGGACGAACTGGATGATCGGGCCCCAGGTGGTGGCCGGGGTCTGGCTGGTCTTCAGCCGCACCTGCGAATCGAGATAGGCGGGCGTGAAGAACTCCGTGCGGGACAGTTCGCGGCCGTCCGGCGCGATCACGGCGCTGATGCCGGTGGTGCCCGCGACGACGGTGTAGCGGTCGTGTTCCACGGCACGCAGGCGGGCGAAGGCCAGTTGCTGCTCGCTCATGGTCGCGTCGAACGTGGCGTTGTTGGTGGGCACCGCCAGCATCTGGGCGCCGCTGCGCACCGATTCCCGCACCGCGTGGTCGAAGATGACCTCCCAGCAGGTCGCCACCCCGACCGGCACCCCGGCCGCGTCCACGACGCCGTCGCCGTCACCGGGCACGAAGTAGCCCGCGCGTTCGGCGTAGGGCGACAGCAGCGCGAAGAACCCGCGCCACGGCAGGTACTCCCCGAAGGGCTGCACGATGCGCTTGTCGTGGCGCTCCCCCGGGCCGTCCTGGGGGTCCCAGACGATGACGGTGTTGCTGGCCGCCGGGTTGTCGCGGGACCAGTCCGGGTGCGACACCACGGCCCCGACCAGGATCGGCACCCCGATGGCGCGGGCGGCGCGGGAGATCTGTTCGCCGGCATCGGCGTTGGCCAGCGGGTCGATGTCGGAGGAGTTCTCCGGCCAGATCACGAAGTGCGGCGCGGCGGCCCGCCCGGCCCGCACGTCCTCGGCCAGTCGCAGGGTCTCCTTGACGTGGTTGTCGAGCACGGCGCGGCGCTGGGCGTTGAACTCCAGGCCCAGGCGCGGCACGTTGCCCTGGACCGCGGCGACCGTCACGCCGGGATCGTCGCCGGACCCGGCGCCGGACTGCCGCACGCCGGGTGCGGCCAGCGCGGTCACCATCAGCACGATCGCCACGCACACCCCGGGCAGCACCACCGCGGGCGGAGCGACGTCTCGGGACTCGTTGCGTTGCCACCAGTCCAGGAATGCCAGGCCCAGCGCCGCCAGAGCGAACCCGAGCAGCGCCACCGCCACCGAGACCAGCGGGGCACCGCCCAGCTGTGCCAGCGGCAGCAGTGGGCCATTGGTCTGACCGAAAGCGATGATCCCCCACGGGAATCCGCCGAAGGGGAAGCTGGCCTTGAACCACTCCACCAGCGCCCAGGCGAAGGCGAACCACAGCGGCCAGCCCGGTAGGCCGCGAACCACCACGGCGAGCAGGCCGAACGCCGCCGGGAACAGCGCGCACACCGCGGCCAGTGCCAGCCACGGCACCGCGCCGACCAGGCCGCTGATCCAGGGCAGCAGCGGCAGATAGAACGCCAAGCCGGTCAGGTAGGCGTAACCGAACCCGCCGGCCGCGGTGGTGGCCGGTCGGGTCAGCACGACACCGAGCACGACGAAGCCGACGACGGCCGCCCACCACCAGGCCAGCGGCGCGAAGCTCGCGCTCAGCAGCGCACCCGCGGCGATCGCGGCGAGCATGCGCGGCCAGCGCGGCAGCAGCCAGCCGCCGATGCGGGTCAGCCTGCTCGGCGGCGGCTGCTCGACCGGTGTGTCCGCGTCCGCAGTGTCCTCGGCCGGGGGTGGGTCCTCGCTCACCGGCGATTCGTCGCTGAGTGACTCGTCGTCGGCGACCGCCGGGATGATGTCGGTGACCTCGGCCTGGCTGGCCGCCAGTTTCGGGTCCCGGCGCTTACCGCTAGCCATCGTCAGCGCCGTAGATCACCGTGCCGCGGTGGACGGTCTGCAGGCAGCGCGGCGACGCGTCGTCGGCACCCAGGCGGGGCAGCGGCGGCACCCGGGAGCCCGGTTCGGTGGACCAGCGCTGCACCGCGTCGGCCGGGGCGGCCACCTCCAACGTATCGACCTGCCAGATGGCGTACGACGCCGGCGCGCCGGGCACCAGTGTCCCGGTGGCCCCGTCGCGGATCCCGGCCGCGCGCCAACCGCCGCGGGTGGCGGCACCGAAGGCCGCCCGCGGCGAGATCGAACTGCCCGCGGTGTGGTGGGCCGTCGCGGCGCGCACGGTTTGCCACGGGTCGATGTCCGTGACCGGCGCGTCGGAACCGAATGCGAGTGGCACGCCTTGGGATGCTAACAGCGCGAACGGGTTCAGCCGCTCGGCGCGCGCACCGCCCAACCGTTGCGCGTACATGCCGTCGGGTCCGCCCCAGAGGGCGTCGAAATTGGGCTGCACGCTGCCGATGACGCCCCAGCTGCCGAGCTGGGCGGCCTGCGCGTCGGTCACCATTTCCAGGTGTTCGAGTCGATGGCCGCAGCGGGCCACCGCGGCGACGCCGTGCACGTCGACCACCCGGGCGAACGCGTCGACGGCGGCGGTGACGGCGCGATCGCCGATGACGTGGAAACCGGCGGTGATCCCGGCCTCGGTGCAGGCCGACAGGTGGGCGCTCAGCGCGTCGTCGTCCAGGTAGCTGTTGCCGCAGGTGTGCGCGGCGTCGGCGTAGGGCTCGTGCAGCCACGCGGTGTGCGAACCCAGGGCACCGTCGACGAACAGGTCGCCGCCCAGGCCGCGGGCCCCGGTGGCGTCGAGCAGCGCGCGGGCCTGCGCGCCGGTGCGCACCGCCTCGCCCCAGTAGCCGGTCACCTCCACCGCGTGGCGGGTGGCGCGCACCTCCTGCCAGTCGTCGAGGCCGCCGATGTCCGGACCTGCGCATTCATGGACAGCGACGACGCCGGCCGCGGCGAACGCGTCCAGCGCGATGCCGCGGGCCTGCGCGCGCTGCTCGGGTGGCAGCAGGGTCCGGGCGGCGGCGCGCACCAGGTGATGGGCGTCGGCGGTCAGCGCGCCGTCGGCGTCGAATC
>JAEWRC010000233.1 GCA_023460175.1 Actinomycetes bacterium | reverse complement strand
ACCGGCGCAGGCGGCCCCGGGTCCGATGGGCCCCGTCGGCGGTGCCAATAGGCCCTGGCGCGTCCCCGGCTAGGCTGGGTGGCTGTGGAACCCGTATACGGCACCGTCATCCAGCTTGCGCGCGCGGCCTGGCGAGTTCAGGGTCTCAAGTTCACGGTGACGGGGGTGGAGAACCTGCCCAAGACCGGCGGTGCCGTCGTGGCGATCAATCACACCAGCTACTTCGACTTCACCTTCGCCGGGCTGCCCGCCTACAAGCAGGGCCTGGGCCGCAAGGTCCGGTTCATGGCCAAGCAGGAGGTGTTCGACCACAAGGTCGGCGGCTTCCTGATGCGCAAGCTGCGGCACATCGCGGTGGACCGGGAGGCCGGCGCGGATTCGTTCGCCGAGGCCTGCCGGCAACTCGAGCGCGGCGAGCTGGTCGGGGTGTACCCGGAGGCCACCATCAGCCGCAGCTTCGAGATCAAGGAGTTCAAGTCGGGCGCGGCCCGGATGGCGATCGCGGCCGGCGTGCCGATCGTCCCGCACATCGTGTGGGGCGCCCAGCGGGTCTGGACCAAGGGCCATCCCAAGAACCTGTGGCGACCGAAGGTGCCGATCTCCGTCGCGGTGGGCGAGCCGATCGCCCCGACGCTGCCGGCCGCGGAGCTGACCGCGCTGCTGCACAGCCGCATGCAGCACCTGCTGGAGCAGGTCCAGGACGCCTACGGGCCGTACCCGCCCGGCGAATACTGGGTGCCCAAGCGCCTCGGTGGCAGTGCCCCGTCGCTGGCGGAGGCCTCCCGGATGGACGCGGAGGAGGCTGCGGAGCGGGCTGCGCGACGGGCACAGGCCTCGGAGTAGGGCATGGAGCCGGTCTTCCGCAGCCTGGAGATCGCGGCCGGGATCGCGCGGCGCGTCACCGGAACCAGGATCACCTTCCACGGCCTGGAGCACCTCCCGCGCCGCGGCGGTGCGGTCGTGGCCATCAACCACACCGGCTACATCGACTTCCTGCCCGCGGCGCTGGCGGCCACCGAGCGCAAGCGGCGGCTGCGGTTCATGATCAAGGCGGAGATGACGCAGGTGCGGGTGGTCAACTTCCTGATCACGCACTCCAAGACCATCCCGGTGGACCGCAGCGCGGGTTCCGGGGCCTACGCCGAGGCGGTGCGCCGGCTGCGCGAGGGCGAGCTGGTCGCCGTCTACCCGGAGGCCACCATCAGCCGTTCCTTCGAGCTCAAGGAGTTCAAGTCGGGTGCGGCGCGGATGGCGCTCGAGGCGCAGGCGCCGCTGATCCCGTTGATCGTCTGGGGCGCGCACCGGATGTGGACCAAGGACCACCCGAGGCGCCTGGGCCGCAGGAAGATTCCGATCACCGTGGTGGTGGGGGAGCCGCTGCACCCGGCCGGTGATGTTCACGAACTGAATGCTCACGAACTGGACGCCCACGAACTGGAGGCCGCGCTGCGCGCCTCGATGACGACGATCCTGCACCGGGTGCAGGAGAGCTATCCGCATCCGGCCGGGGCCCACTGGGTGCCCCGGCGACTCGGCGGTGGCGCCCCGACCCTGGCCGAGGCCAAACAGCTCGACGAGGCCGAACTGGCCGAGCGGGCACGAAAGCGAAGTGACCATCGATGACCCTGCCCGCACTGATCGCCACCGACGTGGACGGCACCCTGCTCGACGAGTACGAACAGGTGACCCCGCGCACCAAGGACGCGGTGAACGCCGCGGTGGACGCCGGCACCCGCTTCATCCTGGCCACCGGCCGGCCGCCGCGCTGGGTGGCGCCCGTGGTCGACGCGCTCGGCTTCGCGCCGCTCGCGGTGTGCGCCAACGGGTCTGTGCTCTACGACCCGTCGACGGACCGGATCCTGTCGGTGCGCACGCTGTCGATCGACGCGCTGGTCCGCCTCGCCGACATCGCGCACCGGGTGCTGCCCGGGTCCGGCCTGGCCGTCGAGCGGGTGGGGGAGAGCGCCCACGACGCGGCGACACCGCAGTTCGTCAGCTCACCGGGCTACGAGCACGCCTGGCTGAACCCGGACAACACCGAGGTGTCGCTGACCGACCTGCTGTCGGCCCCGGCGATCAAGCTGTTGATCCGGCAGGCCGGGGCCACGAGCTCCGACATGGCCGCCGAGTTGGTCAAACACATTGGCAGCGAGGCGGATATCACCTACAGCACCAACAACGGTCTGATCGAGGTGATGCCGTCCGGCGTCAGCAAGGCGACCGGGATCGCCGAATTCGCCGATCCGTTGGGCATCGGCGCCGACGAGATCATCACCTTCGGCGACATGCCCAACGACGTGTCGATGCTGGCCTGGGCCGGGCACGGGGTGGCGATGGGCAACGCGCATCCGGCGGCCATCGCCGCGGCCAACGAGGTCACGACGCCCAACACCGACGACGGGCTGGCCCTTGTCCTCGAGCGCTGGTGGCCCTGACCCTCAGTTGGTCATCTTGAGCTGGATCGGGGTGAACCGCTCGAGCTGGACCGGCGGGCCGTCCGGCGGGGGCGGCTGGAGCCGCTGGGCGACCCCGTCGACCACGCGGGTGACCAGACCGGTCTCGCGGTCGTAGTTCAGGGTGCCGCGCTGGAAGTTCTGCACGATCCATTGCGGCTCGTGGATCTCGGCGCTGGTCGGCAGGCCCAGCAGGCCGCGCTCATAACCCAGGGACGCCCAGGCCGCGTAGATGGCGCCGGTCACCGGTTCGGCCCCGCTCTCGGGGGACCAGTACAGGGCCCCGTGCTCGAAAGTGGCATAGCGCGCGCCCCGGTCGGCGAAGGCCTCCGGTGAGGTGGGCGCCCCCAGCGCCGAGGCGGCCCCGCCCATCGACTCCCACTTGGTGAAGATGGCGCCGCCGCGCAGCCGGTCCTCCAGCGTCAGCGGGGGCGGCGGCTGGTTGAACCGCGCTGCCAGGTCGCGGATCTCGTCGAGCGCGGCGTAGGCGGCGTCGCCCGGGCAGTCGGTGTTCCCGACGTCGCGGTGGGTGAAGATGGTCGGCAGCGTGGGCATGGAACCCCGGGCGAAGTGGGTGAACTGCCCGCCGGCCGACGGCATCACGACGGTGCCGCGCGGGTCGACGTGGTCGAGACCCAGCCGCCAGCCCAGCAGCCGGCCCATGGTGCCCAGCAGGATGTCCGGCGGTCGGAACTCGTCGAAGTTGCCGAGCATCGCCACGCCGAAGGTGTTGTGGTTGAAGCCGCCCGAATGCGAGCCCTCGACCGGGCGGTCGGTGCCGCCGGCGCGGCCCTCGAAGACCTGGCCGTACTTGTCGACCAGGGCGTTGTAGCCGATGTCGCACCAGCCCAGCGTCTGGGTGTGGTACGCGTAGATGGCCCGGATGATGGCCGCCGAATCCTCGGGCGCGTAGTCGTTGTTGCCGGCGGTGTGGTGCACCACTCCGGCCCGCACCGAGTCGCCGTAGACCGCGGGGCCGCAGCGGCCGGTAGGCCCCGCGCCCCATTGCGCGCGGCTGATGATGGCCGGCGGCTGCCCCGGCGGCAGGGCCGCGGTGGGCGGTGTCCACTGGACGTCGATCGGGGCCTGCGGCGGGCTGATGAGCACCGCGGAGAGGTGCTGTCCCAGCGGCTGTTCGACGTTGGCGGGCCGGTAGCCGAGTTCCCGGTCGGCGGCGTCGTCGCGGGGCGTCTCGGCGGTGGTCGTCGGCGCCCCGGCGGGCCGGTTGACCGCGATCTGCACGCTGGTGGTGTTCCCGACGAAGACGGGGTCGGTGCCCCGCGGCGCGCTGTCGGCGCTGTCGTCGGCGGCCGAACGCAGCGGCTCGGCCTCGTACCACGGACCCCAGCTGCCGTCGCCGCGCTTGGCCCGGATGCGCGCCGAGGTGTCGGTGAGGTCGTCACCGGTCAGCGCCACCATGGAGAACGGCGTCGGCTGGGAGATCTCGCGCACGGTGGTGCCGCCCCCGACACCGTCGAGCGGTTGTTCGATCAGGCGGGTGTCGTCGGCGCTGGGCTGCTCGTCGCGCGGCTGCGAACCGTCGAGGGCCCACGGCAGGATCACCATGGTCGCCGCGATCGCGGTGAGCAGCAGAGCCGGCGGTGGCCGGCGGCCGGTACGGCGGGGCACGGACCGAATGTTACGTATGTGTCGTGTGTTGCTGGTGTTTCGACACGGTACGAAAGTGAATTAAGTGACTACGGACCTGCCCGGCCCGTGCAGGTGCCCGACACGTGCAACGGCACCGCAGGGAGTTCGGGCTCGATAGGGGTCGAGTGCGAGCCCACCCTGCGGTGCCGTTTGGTTACAGGACTGTGGGGTTGGTCACCCCGCCGCGGCGGTTGCGGCCTCGGCCGCACCGGCGGCGGCTCCGGCTGCGGCCTCGGCGGCCGGGGCGGCAGCGCCCTGGGCGGCCG
>JAEWRC010000232.1 GCA_023460175.1 Actinomycetes bacterium | reverse complement strand
ACCGGAAGTGCCTTTCCGAACCTGGGTCGATCGAAGTGTGGTAACTCCAATCATCCCAGTTCAGAGGGCACTTTCCTCATATCAACACCCCCAACCCCACCCACTTCATCGGTGGATCGAGGCTAAGTGATACCAACCACGGGATGGGCGAGCAGGCCCGTACAGAGGGATCCTGGACCGGAGTCCCTACTGAGCCCGGTTGCGGTCCACGTCGGCGACGAAGGCGCGGATCCGGTCGACGGCGTTCGGCGGTAGCGCCGCCGCCCCGTTGCGGATGTCCCAGATCTGTTCGACCGGCATGCCCAGCAGCCCGGCGATCACCGGTTCCGGCAGGCCGGATTGCGCGCAGGCGCGGTCGAGTTGGGCGCTGAGGCTGCCGGAGAGCCGATCCAGCAGCGCCCGTCGAATGGATTCGAGCGCCCGCACGTGGCCCAACAGCGCCGCACCGGCGTCCGCACCCGACGTCACGGCCACCTTCCAGGAATTGGCCGCCAGTCGCTCGGCCTTGAGGCACTGCGCGATGACCGAGCGCACTATGTTTTCGTATCCGGAATCCGACCGGGCGGGCAGTCGCTCTATCACGGCGGTGAGGGCCTCGAGCTGCGCCTCGGCATAGTCCTCGAACACCGCCGCGTCGGCGCCGCGGTCGACGACCACGGCCGCGGTTTCGCGGCGCGGGATCGCCGGTGCGTGCTCGGTGAGCACCCGGTTGACCTCGGTGAGCGCATCGTCGGCGACGAGCAGGCGGGCGTAGGTTCCCGGCGGCAGGCCCAGGCCGTTTTCTACCTTCTGAACTGTACTTTTGTGCGGTTTGCGGGCGCCGCGTTCGAGGTAGCTCAACCCCATCACGCTGACCCCTGTCGCTGCGGCGAGATCAGCCAGCGACCAATCGCGGGACTCGCGGACCGACCGCAGGGCCGCGCCGGCGGCCTCGCGGCTCATCCGAACGCTCCGGCCATGCATTGAATCGTATACACACCGACCCGCAACGAATTACATATACGTTTTTACATACGTTTGCTTGCCATCTTCAGGAAAGCGTATATACGCTTTCGTCACGCTTTTGCTTGAGAGGAGCTGGATGCATGAACCGAAACCCCTGTGCCGACGACCCCGATCTGTGGTTCGGCTACCCCGACGACAACGGCACCGACGGAGCCACCAAGGCGCGCAGCTACGAATCGGCCGCCCTCGAGGCCCGTGCGCTGTGCCTGCGTCGCTGCCCGCTGGCCCAGCAGCGCCAGTGCGCCCAGCGCGCCGTCGACCACGGCGTCGAGTTCGGCGTCTGGGCCGGCATCAAGCTCCCGGGCAACCAGTACCGCAAACGGGGTGAGCTCGAGCGGGCCCACGAGACGCTGCGCCGCATCGCGGCCGGGGAGATCAGCGCCCGCCAACTGCCGGAGAACGCCGCCCTGTTGGAGCGTCGTCAGCACCACCCGATGCCGGCCGTGGCCACCGTCTTTCACCTCGGGCGTCCGGTCGGCGCCGTGTCCGCGGCCTGAACCACGACGATGACGGAGTTGGACGTCCTCGCCCGCGCGCATCAACTCTTCGCGGCCACCCCGGTGCCGCAAACCCCCGTGCTCAGCGCGCCGGACCGGCTGGCGACGACCGCGGCGGGCACCGGCCGGGCCGCGCAACGGTACGCGCAGGACGCGCAGCGCAGCGCCGCGGTGCTGCAGGCATCGGCGTCGACGGACCGCGCGTTGACCGCGGTGCTGGCCGATGCTCGCCGCGATCACGCCGACGGCTACGCGCACACCCGGCGGGTGCTCGAGGCGGCCCGTGCCGACAACCGGATCCCTCTCGATTCGCCGGCGGCCCAGCGAGAAGCGTTGCGCCGCCGCATCGCCCGACTGCGAGCGCAGCACCGCCATGTCAGCGCGGCACGTCGCAGGGCAGCGCTACGGCTGGCCATCCTGCGTGCGTTGCGATACCGCGCGCGTCGACGGGCACTCCTGGGTGGGGTCAAACTTGCACCCGGTAATGCGCGGGCCGCCGCGGCGGTACGCGCGGCGCTGTCCCGACTGGGGCGGCCCTACGTGTGGGGAGCGACGGGGCCGGACCGCTTCGACTGCTCCGGCCTGATGCAGTGGGCCTACCGGCAGGCCGGGGTGGGGATCGGCCGAACGACCTACGACCAGATCGACGACGGCATGGCCGTTCCGCGGTCGCACGTCCGGCCGGGCGATCTGGTGTTCCCGCACTCGGGGCACGTGCAGATGGCGATCGGCGACGGGAAGGTCGTTGAGGCCCCGTACGCCGGCGCCTCGGTGAAGATCAGTCCGCTCGGCCACGACGTGGTGATTCGCCGGCCCCTGCCGTGAGGGATCCGCGGTGAATTGTTGCCGCCGAGGCGCGCGAGTAGCTTGAGGGCATGGCAGAGCTGGGAGGGCAGGCGACGTCCGCATTGGATGCTCGTCAGATGGCTCTGCTGGCCCGGCACAACGCCGTGGCCAGTGCCGACCGGGCGTTGGCCACCATCGTCGCCGATGCCCACGCGTCCGTCGTGGCGGCGCGCAACCGTCTGGACGGCATCGAGTCCGAAGTCGAGGCGCTGGTCGAGAACCAGGACGACTACGCGCTCGACACGCCGGCGGGCGCGCGTGCCGCACACCGCCTGCTGGCCGACAAACTCCGCGAGATCCACACGGTGGTCGCCGATGCGTCCGCCGATGCCGCGGCGAAGGCGACGGTGCTCAATGAGATGGTGGCGCACTACAACTCGGCTCGTGTCGAGTAGTCCACCGGCGCCGCGAAGGTGAATTGTCACGGCTGGGCCCCGTGCGTACTGTCCGCGACATGGAGTCAGCGCGGTGACCACCCGAACCGAGTTCCAGGCGGTCGTCGAGCAGCTGCAGGACAGCACCGGAGATCCGAACGCCTGGATGGCCGGTCTGTCGCCGGACGAGGTGCAAACGGCGCTGTTCTACGGGATGGGAACCGACGAGCCGACGCTGGCCCCGATCCTGGCGAAGATCCGCGCCAATCACCCCGCGGTGTTCGGTCCGGTCACGCCGCGGCTCCCGGGGCAGGACCCGGTCCAGACCGGCGCGGCGGCGACGGCGATCAAGAAGGCTGAAAGCGATCTGGCACAGCAGAATTCGTCGGTAGCAACCCTGGATCTGATGGTGATCTCGGCGGTGCTGAACGCGCACGCCACCAGTACGGCGGGGGCCGAGACGCTGCGCGCGCTGCAGCGTGAGATCGACGACGCCGTGCGCAGTCGTACCGATCTGGACACCCCCGCCGGTGCCCGTGACTTCCAGCGGTTTCTGGTCGGCAAGCTGCGCCACATCAGCCGGGTGATCGAGGAGGCCGGCCTCGACGACCGCTCGAAGGCCGCGCTGGCTACCGCGTGGACCGCACTCTACGAGTCCAGCAAGGGGGTCGACGCGGCGCCGGATGAGTCCGTCCGGGACAAGGCCGGCCCGGGTCCGAAGCAGAACCCGGCCCCGGCGAACGCACCCGTGGTGGCCGCGCCGTCGGCCGACTTGCCTTCCTACGGAGCTGATCTCCCGCTCGAATTCGGCGATCCCCTGGCGGGTCTGCTGCCTGCGGCCCCGCCCGTGGCACCGGCACCGGTGGCCGCGAGTGCGCCCGCCCCGTCGATCCCGCTGCCGGCGCCGACGCTGCCCGCCGCCGCGTCGATGCCGGCCGGCGGAGCACCGCTG
>JAEWRC010000231.1 GCA_023460175.1 Actinomycetes bacterium | reverse complement strand
CCCCCGGCGGACCCGAACGCGCCCCCGGCGGATCCCAATGCGCCGCCGGCTGATCCCGAGGCCCCGCCCGCCCCCGAGCCGGGCCGCGTCGACAACGCCGCGGGCGGTTTCAGCTACGTCGTGCCGGGCGGTTGGGTCGTCGGCGATGCGAGCCGGCTCAACTACGGGCAGGCGCTGCTGACCAAGGAGGCCCCGGAGGTCGCTCCCGGCGAGCCGGCCCCGGCCGCCACCGACACCAGCATCCTGCTGGGCCGGCTGGACCTGAAGCTGTTCGCCGGCGCCGAGCCGGACAACGAGAAGGCCGCGGCGCGGCTGGCCTCCGACATGGGTGAGTTCTTCATGCCCTTCGCCGGTACCCGCCTCAACCAGGAGACCGTCCCGCTCGACGCGGACGGGATGCCCGGCTCCGCCTCCTTCTACGAGGTGAAGTTCACCGACACCGCCAAGCCCAACGGTCAGATCTGGGCCGGCGTGGTCGGCGACGCGGCCGCCAACGCGCCGCGCGGTCAGCGCAACGAGCGCTGGTTCGTCGTGTGGTTGGGCACCTCGAACGATCCGGTCGACAAGGAAGCCGCTCAGGCGCTGGCCAACTCGATCCGCCCGTGGACCCCGCCGCCGGCACCGGCTGCACCGCCGGCCGATCCGAACGCGCCGGCACCGGCCCCCGCGGATCCGAACGCGCCCCCGCCGCCGCCCGCGGACCCGAATGCGCCCCCGCCGCCGCCCGCGGACCCGAATGCGCCCGCACCGGTGCCGGGTCGCAGCGAGGTCGGTGTCCCGGTGCCGGTCGAGACCCCGGTCCCGGAGATGACGCCGCCGGCCTGATCGCCGCAGTATTCACGCCCGCAAACCCCGATCCCGCCACCGGCGGATCGGGGTTTGGGCTTTTGTTCCCTGATGACGACCCAATCGTTACCCGGACCAGGTATATCTGAGCAAAGATCCCGCTTCCGCCGGATCTGACACAACGAGGAGGACCTGATGGATACAGCACTCGTTTCGAACCTGGCCACGGGAGCCGTCGACATCCTCGCCCGTTCGACGACGCTGACCAGCGTGGGCTGGATCGGCTACATCATCATCGGCGCGATCGCCGGGTGGATCGCGGGCAAGATCGTCAAGGGCAGCGGCTCGGGCATCCTGATGAACATCGTCGTCGGTATCGTCGGGGCGCTCATCGGTGGCTTCCTGCTCAGCTTCTTCCTCGACACCGCCAGCGGCGGTTGGTGGTTCACGCTGTTCACCGCGATCCTGGGCGCGGTGATCCTGCTCTGGATAGTCGGCAAGGTCCGCAAGGCCTAAACGGTCCGCAAGGCCTAAGGCGCGCCGATCGGCGTCCCGTCGAGCCGCCGCACCACCTCGGTGAGCGGACGACGGGGCGCCGCCGGCAGCGGGTCTGCGTTCAGCGGCGCCCAGCCGACCCGCAGCAGCATCTGCGGCACGCAATCGCGGTCCAACACGGTGTTGCGCACCAACTCCCGGGTGCTCGGCAGCTCCAACGGCTCGGTGATCGGGCAGCTGGACAGCCCGAGGGCCGTCGCGGTCAGCAACACCAGCGCGGTGGCCTCGCCGGCCCGCAGGACCGACACCGGGTCGTCGCCGGCCGTACCGAGGGCCAGCACCACCCCGGCGTCCAGATCGGCCGCCGCGCCCGCGGGTTGGGCCAGCGCGGGGGAGGCGAACACCCGCCCCGGTACCGGTGAGTGCGCCTCCGTCGCCGGGGTGTTGCGGGCGGGCACCCCCGCCAGCGCGCCGTAGCGCCCGCTCCACATCGACAGCTCCGCGATGTAGTCGACGTCCTGGGAGTGTTCGTGCACCGCGCCGGCGACGATCGCCGCCAGCCGCGCCGGTGACTCCACGTGGCGCAGCATGACCCCGCTGCGCGCCGCCCGCGACGCCATCAGGGCGATGTCCCCGGCCGGCACGGGCCACGAGCTGTAGACCCGCCGGTCGGTGCGCCGCCGCGGGATGGCCGCCGCCAGCGCGATGTCCTGCTGGCTGCCGCCCGGCCCGCAGATCTCCACGCTGGCCAGATGATCGGGTTCGTCGGGGTTGGGCAGCCGGTGCACATGGGTCTGCCAACCGAGCGCGGCCAGCGCCACGGTGAAGTGCTGCAGGGTGGCCCCGCAGCTCAGGATCAGGTCGCGCCGAGCCGGATCCGTGTGCGGCAGATGACGTGCGGTGTCGGCGTAGAGCTGCACGGTGTCGTCGCCGATCCGCCAGTCCCAGGGCTGGGTGTTGTGGATCGAGGGCGCCCGGATGGCCAGCGCGAGCGCGGCCAGGACGGTGGTCTCGTCCGGGAGCTGGTTTTCCATGAATCCAGCCTGTCACCGCAGCGTTCGGGGTGCCACCGCTCAATGGTCACCGATCGCGGGACATTGGTCCTTTCGCCCGCGTCAGAACGTGCCGTGCCACACCAACGCGGCCGCCAGCGCCCCCATGCCGTTGAGCGACCAGTGCAGCGCGATCGGCGCGATGATGCTGCCGCTGCGGTTGCGCAGCCAGGTGAAGACGAAGCCCGCGGCCGCGGTCACCAGCACCGCGCCGACGATCCCGATGAGCATGCCGACGACGCCGCCGCCGAACAGCCGGGTGAAGCCCACGTTGCTCGCGGTCAGGCCCATCGACGTCGCGATGTGCCACAGCCCGAACAGCAGCGACCCCGCCGCCGCGACGCCGCGGAAACCCCACGCCCGGGTCAGCGCGCCCTGCAGGACGCCGCGGAACGCCAGTTCCTCGGGGATGACGGTCTGCAGCGGGATGATGACCATCGAGGCGATCAGCGCGCCGGACAGCGTCGCGTAGTTGTTGTTGAGGAACATCGGCCGCGTCATCGGCAGCAACACCCCGATGGCGATGACCGAGCCGACCACCGTCACCGCGGCCAGCGCGTAGCCGGCGCCGGACTTCCAGTGTTCGCGGCCCAGCCCCAGCTCGGCCCAGCCCAGCCCGCGCGAGCGCACCAGGATCAGCAGTCCGACGGCGGCCGCCGGCACGGTGGCGATGTTGGCCCACGGCGTGGTGAAGTGCGCGATCAGATTGGTCAGCGCGAGCACCACGATGACGATCGCGATGTCGACGTAGATCCGGAACCTGTTCAGGGCCGTCAACTGCACAAGCAACGGATGCGGCGCATCCGCCGGTACGGCTACCGCGCTCGACATGGGCGTGACGGCCGTGGGTGTGGTGGCATTGACATAACCGGATCAGCGTACCTGCCCGCGACAGATGCCCAGGTCAGCCGACGAGCGCGCTATTCGTTGTCGCCGCCGGTCGCCGAGGGCGCCGCGCCGGCGGCCACGGTGCCGAGCTTGCGCGCATCCGGCCACACCCAGTCGCGCACCTCGGGGATGTCGTCGCCGTGCGCGCGGGTGTACTCGCGGGCCGCGATCCGCTTGTCGGCCATCTCCTGGCGCAGGGTGGCGCAGGTGGACTGCAGCGACGGCACCCGGTCGATGACATCCATCACCAGGTGATAGCGGTCGAGGTCGTTGAGCATCACCATGTCGAACGGTGTGGTCGTCGTGCCCTCCTCCTTGTAGCCGCGCACGTGCAGGTTCGGGTGCCCGGTCCGGCGGTAGGTCAGGCGGTGGATGAGCCACGGATAACCGTGATAGGCGAAGATGATCGGCCGGTCGCGGGTGAAGATCTGGTCGAACTCCCGGCCCGGCAGGCCGTGCGGGTGTTCGGTGCTGTCCTGCAACCGCATCAGGTCCACGACGTTGACGAACCGCACCCGCAATTCGGGTAGTCGGGTGCGCAGGATGTCGGCCGCCGCCAGCGCCTCGAGCGTCGGGACGTCGCCGGCCGCGGCGAGCACGACGTCGGGGTCGCTGCCCAGTTCCTCGCTGCCGGCCCACTCCCAGATGCCCAGGCCGCGGGTGCAGTGCGCGACGGCCTGCTCCATGGTCAGGAAGTTCGGCGCCGGCTGCTTGCCGGCGACCACCACATTGACGTACTGCCGCGAGCGCAGGCAGTGGTCGTAGGTGGACAGCAGGGTGTTGGCGTCCGGCGGCAGGTAGACCCGCACGACGTCGGCGCTCTTGTTCACCACGTGATCGATGAAGCCGGGATCCTGGTGCGAGAAGCCGTTGTGGTCCTGGCGCCAAACATGGCTGGACAGCAGGTAATTGAGGCTGGCGATGGGGCGCCGCCAGGGGATGTGGTTGGTGACCTTGAGCCACTTGGCGTGCTGGTTGAACATCGAGTCGACGATGTGGATGAACGCCTCGTAGCAGTTGAACAGCCCGTGCCGGCCGGTCAACAGGTAGCCCTCCAGCCAACCCTGGCACTGGTGCTCCGAGAGCATCTCGACCACCCGTCCCATCCGGGCCAGGTGCTCGTCGACGTCGGGGGAGTAGAACTCGGCGTTCCACTGCTTGTCGGTGGCCTCGTAGACGGACTGCAGCCGGTTCGACGCGGTCTCGTCGGGTCCGAAGATCCGGAAGTTGTCCGGATTGCGCCGCACCACCTCGGCCAGCCACTCGCCGAGCACCCGGGTGGCCTCGGCCACGGTGGCCCCCGGGGTGGGGACGTCCACGCCGAACTTCCGGAAGTCGGGCAGCCGCAGATCCTTGAGCAGCAGGCCGCCGTTGGCGTGCGGATTGTCGCTCATCCGCAGCCGGCCCGGCGGCGCCAGCGCGGCGATGTCGGCCGCGAGGCGCCCGTCGTCGTCGAACAGTTCCTGGGGCCGATACGAGGCCAGCCAGTCGGCCAGCACCGCGAGGTGTTCGGGGGTGTCGCGGGCACTGGACAGCGGAACCTGGTGCGCGCGCCAGGATCCGGTGGTCTTGTTGCCGTCGATGTCGGCCGGTCCGGTCCAACCCTTCGGCGTGCGGAACACGATCATCGGCCAGCGCGGCCGGGTCTCGTCGCCGTCGGCGGCGCGGGCCTTGATGTCTGCGATCTTGTTGAGCACCTCGTCGAGCAGCGCGGCGAAGCGCCGATGGGCCGCGGCGTGCCCGGCGGCGTCGTCGGCGGTGTCGTCGGGCACCTCGAAGAAGTAGGGGTCGTGACCGTAGCCGATCATCAGGCTGCGTAGTTCGTCCTCCGGAATCCGCGCCAGCACAGTCGGATTGGCGATCTTGTAGCCGTTGAGGTGCAGGATGGGCAGCACCACGCCGTCGGCGCCGGGGTTGGTCAGCTTGTTGGAGTGCCAGCTGGTGGCCAGCGCCCCGGTCTCGGCCTCGCCGTCGCCGATGACGGTCGCGACCAACAGATCGGGATTGTCGAACGCGGCACCGTAGGCGTGGGAGAGGGCATAGCCGAGTTCGCCGCCCTCGTGGATGGAGCCGGGCACCTCGGGCGCGACGTGCGATGGGATACCGCCGGGGAAGGAGAACTGGCGGAACAGCCGGCGCAGCCCCTCGTCGTCCTGGCTGACGTCGGGGTAGAGCTCCGAGTAGGTGCCGTCGAGATAGGAGTTGGCCACCAGACCGGGCCCGCCGTGGCCGGGGCCGGTGATGTAGATGGTGGATTGTCGGCGCTGGCTGATCGCCCGGTTGAGGTGGGCGTAGAGGAAGTTCAGGCCCGGCGTGGTGCCCCAGTGGCCCAACAGGCGCGGCTTGACGTCCTCGGCGCTCAGCGGGGTCCGCAGCAGGGGATTGCGCAGCAGATAGATCTGGCCGACGGACAGGTAGTTGGCCGCGCGCCACCAGCCGTCCACCCGGTCGAGAGTCTGTTCGTCGAGGTCGGCGATCTCCGCTGTTCTCCAGGCAGTCATGTCTGCGGGCATTCCCCCATCCAACTGCTGCCTACACCTCGGCGCCCGGGAATGAGGCGAAGATTCACCCGAAATGCACCAACAGCCCACCGGTTGGTTGGGAGGCGGTGTCGGCGGATATGGTTGCCGACACGGCGAAGGAAGAGGTGCGATGTCGGGCGACGAATCATTGTTGGCGGGGCTGCGAGTCCTCGATCTCTCCGGTGGGCCCGGCGATGCCGTGGGCCGGATCCTGGCCGACCTCGGGGCCGATGTGATCAAGGTCGAACCGCCCGGCGGCAGTCCGGCGCGTCACACCGCACCCCGGCTGGCCGGCACCAGCATCGCCTTCGCCGTGCACAACGCCAACAAGAGCAGCGTGGTGCTCGATCCCGCCGACGACGGGGACCGCGAACGGTTGCTGGGCCTGGCGGGCGCCGCCGACATCGTCATCGACTCCGGCAATCCCGGGCAGGCCGCCGCCTATGGCACCTCGTGTGCGCAACTGGCCGACCGATTCGACCACCTGGTGGCGCTGTCGGTCACCGACTTCGGCAGCGACGGCCCGCGGGCGGACTGGCAGGCCACCGACGCGGTGTTCTACGCGCTGTCTTCGGCGCTGTCGCGCTCCGGGCCCACGACCGGCACCCCGGTGCTGCCCCCGGACGGCATCGCCTCGGCGACCGCGGCTGTGCAGGCCACCTGGGCCACCCTGGTTGCCTATTACCACCGGCTGCGCACCGGGCGTGGCGACTACATCGACTTCTCCCGGTTCGAGGCGGTGGTGCTCGCGCTCGACCCGCCGTTCGGGTCGCACGGGCAGGCCGCGGCTGCCGGCGGGGCCGAGAAGTGGCGTGGCCGGCCGCGCAACCAGGACGCCTACCCGATCCTGCCGTGCGCCGACGGCTACGTGCGGATGGTCGTGCTGGCGCCGCGCCAGTGGCACGGCCTGCGCGCCTGGCTGGGCGAACCCGAGCAGTTCCAGGACCCGAAGTTCGACACGATCATCGAACGATTCCTGGCCTGGAAAGAGATCGGCGCGCTGCTGACCGACATGTTCGCGACCATGACCATGGCCGAGATCGCGGACGCCGCACAGTCTTACGGCGTCCCGGTGGCCGCGGTGCTGGAGCCCTCGGCTGTGGGCGACTCCGAGCACTTCGCGGCCGTCGGCGCGTTCACCGAGGCCGAACTGGTGCCCGGCGCCCAGGGCCGGGTGCCGGTGGGCTACTACACCGCCGACGGCGCCCGCCTGGGCTTCCGCACCCCGGCCCCGGCGGCCGGCACCGGCGCGGACCGGTGGGCGGACCGCCCGGCCCGCGAGGTGCGCATCGACGACCGCGGGGACCGGCGCGCGGGCCTGCCGTTCGCCGGACTGCGCATCGTCGATCTCGGCATCATCGTCGCCGGTGGCGAGCTGAGCCGGCTGTTCGGTGACCTGGGCGCCGAAGTCATCAAGGTCGAGAGCGCCAAGTACCCCGACGGGCTGCGGCAGGGCCGGCCCGGTCAGGTGCTCAGCGAGTCGTTCGCCTGGACCCACCGCAACAATCTCGGGCTGGGCCTGGAGTTGCGCAGCCCCGGCGGCGCCGAGGTCTTCGAGCAGTTGGTCGCCCGCTCCGATGCGGTGTTCGCCAACTTCAAGCCGGGAACCCTTGCCGGACTGGGATTTCCGTACGAGCGCCTGCGGGAGATCAACCCCGCGATCGTGCTCGCCGAGAGCAGCGCCTTCGGCGACACCGGTCCGTGGAGCGCCCGGATGGGCTACGGCCCGCTGGTGCGCGCCAGCACCGGTGTGACCAGCCTGTGGACCGCCCCGGAGGGCGCCACCGAGGCCGGTCGCCATCCGTTCTTCGACGCCACCACGGTCTTCCCGGATCACATCGTGGGCCGCATCACCGGGATCGGTGCCCTGGCCGCGCTCATCCACCGCGCGGTCACCGGCACCGGCACGCACATCCACGTGTCCCAGGCCGAGACGGGGATCAACCAGCTCGACACGCTGTTCGTCCGGCAGCGCGCGCTGCAGGACAACCCCGCGGCCGTCGAGGTCGGCGAGGCCGCCGACGGGGTGTACCCCTGCGCGGGCGACGACGAGTGGGCGGTGATCTCCCTGCGCGACGAGGCCGACCGGCAGGCCGCGATCGCGGTGCTGGGAGAGCCGGCGGGCTGGGCCGACTGGACGCGGGCCCGGACCCCGGCCGAGGTCGCCGAGACCCTGCAGGCCGCCGGTGTTCCGGCCGCGCCGATGCAGCGGCGACCCGAGGTGCTCACCGACCCGCAGCTCAGCGCCCGCGGCACCTACCAGGACATGCACCATCCGCTGATCGAGCGGCCGCTGCCCGCCGAAGCCGGGCCGGCACCGTACCGGCACATCGCGAGGGCTTTGCAGCAACCGGCGCCGCTACCGGGTCAGCACACCCACGAGATCTGCCGGGACGTCCTCGAATTCGACGACGCTCAGATCGATCGGCTGCTGGCCGACGGGGTGTTGTTCAGCAGCGGCGAGAAGGTGCCGACATGACCCCGATCACCGGCCCGTCCTGACCCCAACTCCCGAAAGGCTTTTCGCATGTCGCTCGATCCCCGAACGCCAGTCCTGGTCGGATACGGACAGGTCAACCAGCCCGACAGCGTCGCCGAACCGCAGGAGCCGGTCGCGCTGATGGCCGAGGCCGCCCGCAGCGCGGTCGACGCGCGGGTGCTCGCCGCCGTCGACGCCATCCGGGTGGTCAACCTGCTGTCGTGGCGCTACCGGGACCCCGGCCTGCTGCTCGGCGAACTGATCGGCGCCAAAAACCCCGCCACCCGCTACACCGGGGTGGGCGGCAACGTCCCGCAGTCGCTGGTCAACCAGGCCTGCGCGGACATCACCGCCGGCAGCGCCGAGGTGGTGCTCATCGCCGGTGCCGAGACCTGGCGCAGCCGCAAGCGGCTCAAGGCCGCCGGGGTGCGCCCGGACTGGACGAAGCAGGACGACACCGTGCCGGTGCCTCCGGGGGCCGAGGACGCCGTCGAGATGAGCAGCCCGGCCCAGGATCGCATCGGGCTGGCGCTGCCGTCGCACGTGTACCCGTGGTTCGAGGAGGCGCTGCGCGTCGCCGCCGGCGAGTCCCAGGACGAACACCGCCGCAAGATCGGCGCGCTGTGGGCGCGGTTCAACGAAGTCGCCCAACACAATCCGCACGCCTGGAGCAACAAGGCCTGGACCGCCGAGCAGATCGCCGAGCCCGGGCCGGACAACCGGATGATCAGCTGGCCCTACACCAAGCTGCTGAACTCCAACAACATGGTCGACCAGGGCGCGGTGCTGATCCTCACCTCGGTGGAGAAGGCGACGGCCCTGCAGATCCCGCGCGAGCGTTGGGTGTTCCCGTGGGCGGGCACCGACAGCCACGACACCTACTCGATCGCCGAACGGTTGGACTACCACCGGTCGCCGGCGATCCGGATCGGTGCGGCGCGGGCGCTGGAACTGGCGGGCCTGGGTATCGATGACATCGACCTGATCGACATCTACTCGTGCTTCCCGTCGGCGGTGCAGGTGGCCGCCGCGGAGATCGGTGTGGCCATCGACGACCCGGCCCGGCCGCTGACGGTCACCGGTGGGCTGACGTTCGCCGGCGGTCCGTGGAACAACTACGTGTCCCATTCCATCGCCACGATGGCCGAGAAGCTGGTGGCCGCGCCGGGCACCCGCGGCCTGATCACGGCCAACGGCGGCTACCTGACCAAGCATGCCTTCGGCGTGTACAGCACCGAACCGCCGGCCGGTGGCTTCCGGTGGGAGGACGTGCAGGCCGCCGTCGACGCGGAACCGACGCGGCGCTCGCTGGTCGACTGGACCGGCGTCGGCACGCTCGAGACCTGGACCGTGCCGTTCGGTCGTGACGGCGCACCGGAGAACGCCTTCCTCGCGGTGCGCACCCCCGACGACGCCCGGGTGCTGGCCCTGGTGGCCGACCGAGACGGGGCCGCGAGCCTGGTCGACGGCAAGGGTGCGGACCCTGCCGGGGCAAAGGTGCAGGTCCACGCCGACGGCAAGGCCAGCCTGCTGTAGTCAGGGTCGCCGGGCGTTGCCGGAAACCGCTCCGCAAACCCGGCCCGAGGCCTATTGTCAGTCACGTACCGATGGGGGTCGGGGACGATGAGGATCGCGATCACTGGTGTGACCAGTGTGCTTGGGCGCGCCGCGGCGGCGCATCTGCTGGGCGCCGGACACCGGGTGACCGGTGTGGCGCAACGCCCGCATCCCCAGCTCGACCCGGCCGTCGACCTGGTCTGCGCGGCGCTGGAGGCGCCGGCGCTGCAGGACGTCGTCGCCGACGCCGATGCCGTCATCCAGCTGGCGCCGGTGGCCGACACCGCGGCGGTGCTGCGGGTCGCCGATGCCGCGGCCCGGGCGGGCGCCCGGCTGCTGTTCGTGTCGCATGCCGGTGACCCGGAGCGCTCCAGCCGCGCCGAGGACCTGATCTCCTCGAGTTGGGGACCCACGCTGGTGATCCGCTGCGCCCCGCTGGTCGGCCGCCGACCCGACCCGCTGGTGTACCGCACCGTGGCGACCGTGCGCGGCGCGGGCGCCGACGCCGCGATCCCGGTGCTGCACGCCGACGATCTGTGCCGGTTCCTGGTGCGCTCGGTGGGCTCGCACCGCACGGGCACCGTCGATCTGGCCGCCCCGGAACCGATCCCGGCATCCTCGGCCCGGCGCTGGCTGGGCCCGGTC
>JAEWRC010000230.1 GCA_023460175.1 Actinomycetes bacterium | reverse complement strand
CTCGGTGCCGAACGCCGCCAGGCGCTGGGCCACCAGCTGACCGATGCGACCCAGGCCCACCACGCCGACGGTCTTGCCGAAGATCTCCGTGCCGGAGAACGACGAGCGCTTCCAGGTGCGTTCCCGCAGCGTCGCGTCGGCGGCCGGGATCTGCCGCGCGGCGGACAGCATCAGCGCCAGCGCGTGCTCGGCGGCGCTGTGGATGTTGGACGTCGGGGCGTTGACCACCAGCACGCCGCGCGCCGTGGCGGCGTCGACGTCGACGTTGTCGAGCCCGACGCCGGCGCGGGCGACGATCTTGAGTCGGGGCGCGGCGGCCAGCACCTCCTCGTCCACCGTGGTCGCCGAACGCACCAGCAGGGCGTCGGCCTCCGGCACGGCGGCCAGCAGCTTCTCACGGTCCGGACCATCCACCCACCGGATTTCGACCTGGTCTCCCAGGGCTTCCACGGTGGATGCGGCCAGCTTGTCGGCGATCAGTACTACGGGCAAACTCACCCGGACAGCCTAATGGGCGGTAATTTCGAAGGCGAGGGCAGGAGCGCCCAGCCAGGAGTCGATATGGACATCACGGTCGTCGGAAGCGGTCCCAACGGGCTCACCGCGGCGGTGATCTGCGCGAGAGCCGGGCTGTCGGTGCGCGTCCTGGAGGCCCAGCCGACCCCCGGCGGCGGCGCCCGCACCCTGGCCGACCCGGAGTTTCCCGGGGTCTCGCACGACATCTGCTCGGCGGTGCACCCGCTGGCGCTGGCCTCGCCGTTCTTCGCCGAATACGACCTGCCGAGTCGGGGGGTGTCGTTGGTCACCCCCGAGGTTTCCTACGCCAACCCGATGCCGGGCCGCCCGGCCGCCGTCGGCTATCGCGACCTCGAGCGCACCTGCTCCGAACTCGACGACGGCGCCTCGTGGCGGCGGCTGCTGGGACCGCTGGTCGAGGATTCCCCGGACGTGGTGGGGCTCGTGCTCGGCGACAAGCGGTCGATCCCGCCGAGCATCACCGCGGCGCTGAAGATGGCACCGCGACTGCTGGCCCAGGGCAGCCCGGCCTGGAACACGCTGGCCGGCGAGGACGCCCGCGCATTGTTCAGCGGTGTTGCGGCACACGCCATCTCGAGGATGCCGTCGTTGGTCTCGGCGGGTGCGGGCCTGATGCTGGCCAGCCTGGCCCACGCGGTGGGCTGGCCGATCCCGGTCGGCGGCTCGCAGGCCATCCCCGATGCGCTGCTGGCCGATCTGCGCGCGCACGGCGGCGAACTGGTGCTCGGCGAGGAGGTCACCGCCCCGCCGCCCGGGGTGGTGATCTACGACACCGCGCCCACCGCGCTGCTGGACATCTACGGCGACCGGATGCCCGCCCGGTACGCCCGCACGCTGCGCCGCTACCGGTACGGGCCGGGCGTGGCCAAGGTCGATTTCGTGCTCAGCGGCGAGATCGGTTGGCGTGATCCACGTTTGGCCGACGCGCCGACGTTGCACATGGGTGGCGAGCGGGCGACGATGGCGCGCGCCGAGCGCGACGTCGCCGAGGGCCGGCACGCCGACTGGCCGATGATCCTGGCCGCGCTGCCGCATCTGGCGGACCCGGGCCGCATCGACGCGCAGGGCCGCCGCCCGCTGTGGACCTATGTCCACGTGCCCGCCGGTTCGCCGGTCGATCAGGCCGAGACCGTGACGGCGATCTTCGAGCGCTTCGCGCCCGGCTTCCGGGACCTGGTGGTCGGGGTGCGCAGCGTGCCCGCCGCGCGCCTGTCGCAGCACAACGCCAACCTGATCGGCGGCGACATCGGGGTGGGCGGGGCCAACCTGTTCAGCGTGGCCACGGGCCCGGCGTTGCGCTGGAACCCCTGGTCGACGCCGATTCCCCAGGCGTACCTGTGTTCCTCGGCCGTCCCGCCCGGCAGCGGCGTGCACGGGATGGCGGGCTACTACGCGGCCCGCACGGTGCTGCGCCGCGAGTTCGGCCTGGACCTACCGTCCCTCACGAGTTCGGCGTGATCTCCCACGCTGAGTGTGGGAGATCACGCCGAAGTCAGGTGTGTCAGGCGGTTTCGGTGATCGGCCGATCCACCCAGCTCATCAGGTCGCGCAGCTTCTTGCCGGTGACCTCCACGGGATGCTCGGCGTTCTCCTTGCGCAGGGCCTCGAGTTCCTTGTTGCCACCCTCGACGTTGGCCACCAGGCGCTTGACGAAGGTGCCGTCCTGAATGTCCTTGAGAATGGCGCGCATCCGGTCCTTGGTGCCCTCGTCGATGACACGCGGGCCGGACAGGTAGCCACCGAACTCCGCGGTGTCGGAGATCGAGTAGTTCATCCGGGCGATGCCGCCCTCGTACATCAGGTCGACGATCAGCTTGAGCTCGTGCAGGACCTCGAAGTACGCCATCTCCGGCGCGTAGCCCGCCTCGACCATGATGTCGAAGCCGGCCTTGACCAGTTCCTCGGTGCCGCCGCACAGCACGGCCTGCTCGCCGAACAGGTCGGTCTCGGTCTCTTCCTTGAAGTCGGTCTTGATGACGCCGGCGCGGGTGCCACCGATGCCCTTGGCGTAGGACAGCATCAGCGCCTGCCCCTCACCCTTGGGGTCCTGGTGCACGGCGATCAGCGCGGGCACACCCTTGCCGTCGACGAACTGACGACGCACCAGGTGGCCGGGGCCCTTGGGGGCGACCATGCCGATGGTGACGTTGGCCGGCGGCTTGATCAGGCCGAAGTGGATGTTGAGGCCGTGGCCGAAGAGCAGCGCGTTGCCGTCCTCCAGGTTGGGCTCGATGTCGTTCTTGAAGATCTCGGCCTGCGCGGTATCCGGCGCCAGCAGCATGATCACGTCGGCCCACTTGGCCACCTCGGCCGGGGTGTCGACCTCGAGGCCCTGCTCGGTCACCTTCTCCCGGGACTTCGAGCCCTCCTTGAGGCCGACCTTCACCTGCACGCCCGAGTCCCGCAGCGACAGCGAATGGGCGTGGCCCTGGCTGCCGTAGCCGATGACGCCGACCTTGCGGCCCTGGATGATCGACAGATCCGCGTCGTCGTCGTAGAACATCTCAACGCTTGTTTGTGCTGCCAACTGCTTTTTCCTATCTATTCTTTGGTGTACGGAAGTGCTATTTCGTCGAGCCGATACCGCGCGGGCCGCGAGCCAGCGACACGACGCCGGACTGCACGATCTCACGGATACCGTACGGCTCGAGCACGCGCAGCAGCGCGCCGATCTTCTCCTGGGTACCGGTGGCCTCGATGGTCAGCGATTCCGTGGAGACGTCAACGACCTTGGCCCGGAACAGGTTGACGGCCTCGATCACCTGGCTGCGGGTGCCGGCGTCGGCACGCACCTTGATCAACGCCAGCTCCCGCGAGACGGACTGCTCCTCGTCCTGCTCGACGATCTTGATGACGTTGATCAGCTTGTTGAGCTGCTTGGTGATCTGTTCGAGCGGGAAGTCCTCGACCGAGACCACGATGGTCATCCGCGACATGTTCTTCTGCTCGGTCGGGCCGACCGCCAGCGACTTGATGTTGAACCCGCGCCGGGAGAACAGCGACGACACCCGGGCCAGCACGCCCGGCTTGTCCTCGACGAGCACCGACAGCGTGTGCGTGGACACTCCAGTTGAGCTCATCAGACCTGGTCCTCGTTGTCGAACAGCGGGCGGATGTCGCGGGCGGCCATGATCTCGTCGTTGCCGGTGCCGGCCGCGACCATGGGCCACACCTGCGCGTCGGCGCCCACGATGAAGTCGATCACGACGGGCCGGTCGTTGATGGCGCGGGCTTGGTTGATGACGTCCTCGACGTCTTCGGCTCGCTCACAACGCAATCCGACGCAGCCCAGCGCCTCGGCCAGCTTGACGAAGTCCGGGATCCGCTGGCTGTGCGTGGCCAGGTCGGTCTGGCTGTAGCGCTCGCCGTAGAACAGCGTCTGCCACTGCCGCACCATGCCCAGGTTGCCGTTGTTGATCAGCGCGACCTTGATGGGCGCACCCTCGATGGCGCACGTCGCCAGTTCCTGGTTGGTCATCTGGAAGCAGCCGTCGCCGTCGATGGCCCAGACCTCGGCCTCGGGCCGGGCCATCTTGGCGCCCATGGCCGCGGGGATGGCGAAGCCCATGGTGCCCAGGCCGCCGGAATTCAGCCAGGTGCGCGGCTTTTCGTACTTGATGAACTGCGCGGCCCACATCTGGTGCTGGCCGACCCCGGCGACGTACACCGCATCCGAGCCGGCGATCTCGCCGAGTTTCTCGATGACGTACTCCGGGCTCAGGCTGCCGTCGCTCTGCGGGCCGTAGCTCAGCGGGTAGGTCGACCGGACCCCGGCCAGGTACTCCCACCACTGGTCCATCTTGATGTTGCCGGGCACCTCGTCTCGACGCAGCGCCGCGATCAGATCGGTGATGACGGCCTTGGCGTCGCCCACGATCGGCACATCGGCGTGGCGGTTCTTGCCGATCTCGGCCGGGTCGATGTCGGCGTGAATCACCTTGGCTTCCGGCGCAAACGAGTGCAGCTGACCGGTGACCCGGTCGTCGAACCGGGTGCCCAGCGCGATCAGCAGGTCGCTGCGCTGCAGGCCGGCCACCGCGGCCACCGTGCCGTGCATCCCGGGCATGCCCAGATGCTGCGGATGGCTGTCGGGGAACGCGCCGCGGGCCATCAGCGTGGTCACCACCGGGATACCGGTCAGCTCGGCCAGTTCCAGCAGTTCGGCGCTGGCCTCACCGCGGATGATCCCGCCGCCCACGTACAGCACGGGCTTACGGGCCGCGGCGATCAGCTTGGCGGCCTCCCGGATCTGCCGGTTGTGCGGCTTGGTGTTCGGCTTGTAGCCGGGCAGGTCGGTCTCCGGCGGCCAACTGAAGGTGCACTGCCCCTGCAGGACGTCCTTCGGGATGTCCACCAGCACCGCGCCGGGACGTCCCGATTTCGCGATGTGGAACGCCTCGGCGATCACCCGGGGGATGTCGTCGCCGCTGCGCACCAGGAAGTTGTGCTTGGTGATCGGCATGGTGATGCCGGAGATGTCGGCCTCTTGGAAGGCGTCGGTGCCGATCAGGCCGCGACCGACCTGACCGGTGATGGCCACCACCGGGATGGAGTCCATCTGCGCATCCGCCAGCGGCGTGACCAGGTTGGTGGCGCCGGGCCCGGAGGTCGCCATCATGACGCCGACCTTGCCGGTGGCATGCGCGTAGCCGCTGGCCGCGTGGCCGGCGCCCTGCTCGTGGCGCACCAGCACGTGGCGCAGCTTCTGGGAATCGAAGAGCGGGTCGTAGACCGGCAGCACCGCGCCGCCCGGGATGCCGAAGATGGTGTCGACGCCCATCTCCTCCAGCGACCGCACCACCGACTGCGCGCCGGTCAGCTGCTGGGGTGGGACCCGCTGGCCCGGCCCGGCGGGGTTGTCGTTCGCGGGCTTGGGTGCGGTCACCGATGCGGGTGGTCGCGTGGTGGGTGCGCTCACGATGTGTCCTTGCTCGTGTTCTGGGATGTCTTGTCGGTTGGGCGGTGCTTTGAGCAAACAAAAAACCCCCGGTCAGCTGCTGCTGCACGAGGGTTGCGCGTCGATGCTCGTAGGCTCGGCCAGATCTCGGCCTCGCTAGACCTTACGCGGCACCAACGCGCCGGCTTACTACTACGAGAATCTCGCGGGTGGTCATAGCCCACGACGGTAGCCCTCGTCGGCGGTCCGCGTCAAATTGTTTGACCTGCGCGGACGGTAGTCCCAACCGCGGTGCAAGATGGCGGCATGGCTGCCGCACCCGAACCTCGAGTGGTGATCCGGATGTCGCCGATGGCCCACGTGGCCGTCGCGCTGGTGGCGTTCACCATGCTGCTGCCCGTCCTCGCCCTGCCCTGGCTGACGCCCATGCTGCTCATTCCGGTGCTGGCCTCGGTGGCCATCGTCCGGCTGCGGACGGTGGCAAACGGGGAAACGGTAACCGCGCGCTCGCTGCTGAAGACCACCACGGTGGGCTGGGACCAGGTCAAGGGGCTCAAGTTCGTCAAGGGTTCCTGGGCCCGCGCGGAGCTCACCGACGGTTCCGAACTGTCGCTGCCGGCGGTGTCCTTCTCCACGCTGCCGCAGCTGGCCGAGGCCAGCGGCGGACGGGTGCCCAACCCGTACCTCTGACGCCTCCGACTCAGCCCAGCGGATTGGTGCCGTTGAGCACCACCCACACCGCGATGCCACCGCCGACACCGAGCAGCAGCGCCACGAACGAACCGATGAACGGCCGACGCGCCCAGCCGCGGCCCGCGTCGAAGCCGTACCGGCCGGGGCCGATGAGGATGATCGCGGCGGCCACCACGATCAGGGTCAACTCGAACTCGTGGCCCTCGGGCAGGAAGAACTCGAAGCGCCCGGAATCCTGCTGGGACATGACGCCGGCCAGCAACCCGTTGATCAGGTAGGCCAGCGCGGCCGCGGCGGCCAGCGGGGTGAACAGACCGAGGACCAGCAGCAGCCCGGCGACGATCTCGGTGCCCGCGGCCACGTAGGTCAGCAGCTCGGCGTGCCGGTAGCCCAGGTCGGCGAGCCCGTCGCCGAAGCTGCCCAGGCCCGAGCCGCCCCACCAGCCGAACGCCTTCTGCAGGCCGTGCACGATCAGCAGCGCACCGAAACCGGCGCGCAACAGCAGCAGACCCAGGTCCTGGGTGCCGCGGCGGCCCGCGCGGCGCACCGCGTCGTAGTCCTCCGGCTCGATGGCCGCGGGCCCGACTGCCGGCGGGCGGCCGTCCTGCGGTGCCACGTACGGCAGCGGCTCCGGATCGTTGAGCAGGCCGTATCCCGTCGTCGACGGCGTCGATCCGTAATGCGGGATCGCGGTGGTCTCGAAATCTCCGCCATAGCCGTCCGATGGCATGTCGTCCTCGGGGTCGACCAGGCTGGCCGTGCTGGGCCGCGAGGAACCGGCCCCGGACGACGAATCGTCCGGCCGTTGCCAGCTTGGATCATGCGATGGGCTCGTCACGCCTGCCAGGGTAAGTGCAACCCATCCCAGAACCTGGTATTTGCGGCCCGCTTTTGGCCACCTATATCGGATGGTGATGTAGGAGCACCGCGGGGCGATCCGTAACCTGGCTGCATGCAGATCCGCCGTCGGGTACCGCGCGCGCTGACCGCAACGTGTGCGGTGCTGGTCCTGGTCGCTGCGGCGGGCACCGGGTGCGCGCGCTTCGACGACGCGATGTCGCAGCCGTTCACCACCGAACCGGAGCGCAAACCGCCGACCACGTCGACCACCCCGCCCCCGCCCCCGCTGCCGGGCAAGCCGTTCCCGAAGGCCTGCCCCGCCACCGGGGTCATGCAGGGCTGCCTGGGCAGCACCAGCGGGCTGATCATGGGCCCGGACGGGAAGACGGCCCTGGTCGCCGAGCGCACCACCGGGGCCATCAAGGAAGTCGCGATCGCCGCCGAACCCGAGGTGATGACCACCATTCCCGTGGACGGCTCCGGCGACGGCGGGCTGTTGGACATCGTCAAGTCGCCGACCTACGCCCAGGACCGGCTGATGTACGCCTACATCAGCACCCCCACCGACAACCGGGTGGTGCGCATCGCCGACGGCGACGTGCCCAAGGACCTGCTCACCGGGATCCCCAAGGGTCCCCACAACAATGCCGGGGCGTTGATCTTCACCAGCCCCACCACGCTGCTGGTGCAGACCGGCGACGCCGGGGATCCCGGCGCGGCCGCCGATCCGGGTTCGCTGGCCGGCAAGCTGCTGCGCATCGAGCAGCCGACCACGGTCGGGCAGGCCCCGCTGACCACGGCCCTGTCGGGACTCGGCGGCGCGGGCGGGTTGTGCACCGACCCGGCCGACGGCTCGCTCTACATCACCGACCGCACCCCCACCGCCGATCGCCTGCAGCGCATCACCAAGGACTCCAAGACCTCCACGGTGTGGACGTGGCCCGACAAGCCCGGCGTGGCCGGCTGCGCGGCGCTGGACGGCACGGTCCTGGTGAACCTGGTCGACACCAAGCAGACCGTCGCGGTCCGGCTGGCCCCCGACACCGGCGCGGTCACCGGGGACCCCGAGGTGGTCCGCGACGGTCAGCACGGTCACGCCTGGGCGGTGCGGCTCTCGCCGGACGGCAACGTGTGGGGTGCGACGGTCAACCGGTCCGTCGGGGACCCCGACAAGCTCGACGACGTCGTGTTCCCACTGTTCCCCGAGGGCGGGTTCCCGCGCAACGAGGCCGACATCACCTGATCGGGCCTCAGCCCTGGCCGCAGGCCGCCATCACCAGTTCGCGTACGCGCGCGGCGTCGGCCTGACCCTTGGTGGCCTTCATCACCGCGCCGACGATGGCGCCGGCCGCCTGCACCTTGCCGCCCTTGATCTTCTCGACGACATCGGGATTGGCGGCCAGCGCCTCGTCCACGGCGGCCTGGATCAGCCCGTCGTCGCGGACCAGCGCCAGCCCGCGGGCCGTCATCACGGCCTCGGGCTCGCCCTCGCCGGCCAGTACGCCCTCGATCACCTGCCGGGCCAGCTTGTTGGACAGCTTGCCGTCCTCGACCAGCTTGACCACCGCCGCGACCTGCTCGGGGGTGATGGCCAGGGCGTCGAGTTCCACGCCGGCCTCGTTGGCCTTCTGCACCAGGAAGTTGCCCCACCAGGCCCGGGCGGCCTCGCTGGGCGCGCCGGCCGCCACGGTCGCCGTCACCAACTCGACGGCACCGGCGTTGACCAGGTCGCGCATCACCTCATCGGAGATGCCCCAGTCCTCCTGGATTCGCTTGCGCGCCAACCACGGCAGCTCGCCGATGGTGCCACGCAGCCGCTCGATGAGCTCTTCGCTGGGTGCGACGGGTTCCAGGTCGGGTTCCGGGAAGTACCGGTAGTCCTCGGCGGTCTCCTTGGTGCGTCCCGACGAGGTGTAGCCGTCCTCGTGGAAGTGCCGGGTCTCCTGGGTGATGGTCCCGCCGGCCTCGAGCACCGCCGCCTGCCGGCGCATCTCATAGCGCACCGCGACCTCGACGCTCTTGAGGGAGTTGACGTTCTTGGTCTCGGTGCGGGTGCCGAATTCCTTGGCGCCCTTGGGCTTCAGCGACACGTTGGAGTCGCAGCGCATCGAGCCCTGGTCCATCCGGACATCCGAGACGCCGAGCGAACGCAGTAGGTCGCGCAGCGCGGTCACGTAGGCGCGGGCGATCTCCGGCGCGCGCTCGCCGGTGTCCTCGATGGGCTTGGTGACGATCTCGATCAGCGGGACGCCGGCGCGGTTGAAGTCCGCCAGCGAGGTGGTCGCCCCGGCGATGCGGCCGGTGTCGCTGCCCAGGTGGGTCAGCTTGCCGGTGTCCTCCTCCATGTGCGCGCGTTCGATCTCGATCCGCCACGTTGTCCCGTCGTCCAGCGGCACGTCGAGGTAACCGTTGATCGCGATCGGCTCGTCGTACTGGGAGATCTGGTAGTTCTTCGGCTGATCCGGATAGAAGTAGTTCTTCCGGGCGAACCGACCCCACGGCGCGATCTGGCAGTTCAACGCCAGACCGATCCGGATCGCCGACTCGACGGCCGACTCGTTGAGCACCGGCAGCGCCCCCGGCAGCCCCAGGCACACCGGGCACACCAGCGTGTTGGGCTCGACGCCGAAGCGGTTGGCGCAGCCGCAGAACATCTTGGTGGCCGTCGAGAGCTCGACGTGCACCTCCATGCCCATGACGGGGTCGTAGCGCGCCAGCACATCGTCGTAGTCGAGCAACTCGGCTTCGGCCGTGGGAGTCCGCGCAGCAGTCATGGCCGCGATCTTAGTTGTCAGCGCTCGGCCAGCCTCGGGTGCACTCCGGGACTCATGCCGAGTCCCGTCGACACCCGCTGGAGGAGGTGCCGCAGCGCGTCGCGCTCCTGCCCGGTCAGCATCGTGGTGATCTCCTCCTCCTGCGCGCGCCCCTGCGCGTCGAGCGCGGGCAGCAACTCGCGGGCCTTGTCGGTCAACCTGATCGCGAACGCCCGCCGATCCTGCGCGTGCGGTGTTCGCTTCACCAGCCCCTGGCTCTCGAGCTTGTCGACCACCGCGACCATGGCGTTGCGGTGAATCCCCAGCAGGGTCGCGAGCTGGCGTTGCGACTGCCCGTCATCGGCAGACAGGGCGGTCAACACCGCGAAGGTGCGTGGGCCCACACCGAAGGGCTCCAGCCGCACGACGAAGTCGTCGGCGATGTGAACGCCCAACTGGGAGAGCAGGAACGGGATCCGCTGGTGCAGGCCTGCGATTCCGGGTGAAGGCTCGGTCACCGGAACGACACTAGCACCGCGCAAGATTATCACCTAGCGTGATAATCACATATTTGGATCAATTGGAGGACCGCTCATGCGCATCACGATCTTCGGGGCCAACGGGCCCACCGGCAGGCTGCTCACCCGCCAGGCGCTCGACGGCGGGCACACCGCTGTGGCGGTCACCCGCAGACCCGACGACTTCCCGCTCACCGACGCCGCGCTGACGGTCGTCGGCGCCGACGTCCGTCAGACCACGACGCACGCCCTGGACGACGCGGTGGCCGGCGCCGACGCCGTGCTCTCGACGCTGGGCGTGCCGTTCAGCCGGCATCGGATCGACACGTACTCGACCGGCGCGGCGAACGTCGTCGCGGCGATGCACCGCACCGACGTGCGACGCCTGGTGGTGGTGAGTTCCACCGCAGTCGACCACTACCCCGGCCGCACCAACGCGCCGTTCCTGCTGCGGTTTCTCGAACCGGTGCTCAAACGCACCGCCGGCAAGAGCACCTACGACGATCAGCGCCGCATGGAGGACATCGTGCGGGTCAGCGGCCTGGACTGGACCATCGTGCGGCCATCCGGACTCTTCGAGCTACCGTTCGTCACTGATTACGTTGCGGGACAGGTAGATCCGGAGGGCGCATTTACCTCACGCACCGATCTGGCGCACTATCTGCTGACGCTGGCGGCCGCCCCCGGCCCCCGCGCCACCGTCACCGTCTCCACCGTCGAGCACGCCCCGACCATGTGGCAGACGGTGAAGCGGGAGGCGTTCAAGAGTGCGTGATCAACCGAAGAACGCGGCCGCGTCGTCGTAGCGGCTCTGCGGTACCAGCTTCAGGTGCGCGGTGGCCTCGGCCAACGGCACGCGTCCGATGTCCTCGCCGCGCAGCGACACCATCATCCCGTACTCGCCGGCGTGGGCGGCGTCGGCGGCGTTGACGCCGAACCGGGTCGCCAGCACGCGGTCGTACGCGGTGGGCTTGCCGCCGCGCTGCACGTGGCCGAGCACCGTGACCCGGACTTCCTTCTTGATGCGCTTCTCGACCTCGAGACCCAACTGCTGGGCGACGCCGGTGAACCGCTCGTGGCCGAACTCGTCGGTGCCGCCCTGGAGCAGCGCCATGGTGCCCTCGGCCGGCTTGGCACCCTCGGCCACCACGCAGATGAAGTGGGAATCGCCGCGCACGAAGCGCGCCTTGATCAGCCGGCACACCTCTTCGACGTCGAAGGGCTGCTCCGGGATCAGGATCATGTGCGCGCCGGAGGCCAGCCCGGAGTTCAGTGCGATCCAGCCGGCGTGGCGGCCCATCACCTCCACGAGCATCACCCGCTGGTGCGACTCGGCCGTGCTGTGCAGCCGGTCGATGGCGTCGGTGGCGATCATCATCGCCGTGTCGTGGCCGAATGTCACATCGGTGCAGTCGATGTCGTTGTCGATGGTCTTGGGCACCCCGACCACCGGGACGCCCTCCTCGGACAGCCAGTGCGCGGCGGTCAGCGTGCCCTCCCCGCCGATCGGGATCAGCACGTCGATGCCGTTGTCGTCGAGGGTCTGCTTGATCTGATCGAGTCCCGCGCGCAGCTTCTCGGGGTTGACCCGCGCGGTGCCCAGCATGGTGCCGCCCTTGGCCAGCAGCCGGTCGTTACGGTCGTCGTTGACCAGTTGCACGCGGCGGTCCTCCAGCAGGCCGCGCCAGCCGTCCTGGAAGCCGACCACCGTGGAGCCGTACCGGGCGTCGCAGGTGCGCACCACCGCCCTGATGACCGCGTTGAGCCCTGGACAGTCGCCGCCTCCGGTGAGCACTCCGATCCGCATGGGCTCCATCTAACCCGCTCAGAGTGCGGTTGGCAGCGATCCCCTGGCTGCCTCGTAGGCCGCGCCCACTCGGTACAGTCGATCGTCTGCCAGCGCCGGCGCCATGATCTGCAGGCCGACCGGAAGGTTGTCCTCCGGCGACAGACCCGAGGGCACCGACATGCCGCAGTGCCCGGCCAGATTCAGCGGCAGCGTGCACAGGTCGAACAGGTACATCGCCAGCGGGTCGTCGACCTTCTCACCGAGCCGGAACGCGGTGGTCGGGGTGGCCGGCGACACCAGCACATCCACGGACTTGTAGGCCTCGTCGAGGTCGCGGGCGATCAGCGTCCGCACCTTCTGCGCCTGGTTGTAGTAGGCGTCGTAGTAGCCCGCCGACAACGCGTAGGTGCCGATCATGATGCGGCGCTTGACTTCCGGACCGAACCCGGCGGCCCGCGTGAGCGCCATGACCTCCTCGGCGCTGCGCGTGCCGTCGTCGCCGACCCGCAGGCCGTAGCGCATCGCGTCGAAGCGGGCGAGGTTGCTGGACACCTCCGACGGCAGGATCAGGTAGTAGGCCGCCATCGAATAGTCGATGTGCGGGCAGTCGACCTCGCTGACCTCGGCACCGAGTTCGCGCAGCTGGTCGACCGCGGCGTTGAACGACGAGAGCACGCCCGGGTGGTAGCCGGCACCGCGGTGCAGCTGGGACACCACGCCCACCCGCACGCCCTTGAGGTCGCCCCCGGCGCCGGCCCTGGCGGCGGCCACCACGTCGGGCACCGCGGCGTCCACCGACGTCGAATCGCGCGGGTCGTGCCCGGCGATCACCTCGTGCAGCAGCGCGGTGTCGAGCACCGTGCGCGCACACGGGCCGCCCTGGTCCAGCGACGAGGCGCAGGCGATCAGGCCATAGCGGCTGACGGTGCCGTAGGTCGGCTTCACCCCGACGGTGGCGGTCAGCGCCGCGGGCTGGCGGATCGAGCCGCCGGTGTCCGAGCCGATGGCCAGCGGCGCCTGGAAGGCCGCCAGCGCGGCCGCGCTGCCGCCGCCGGAGCCGCCGGGCACCCGGTCGGTGTCCCAGGGGTTGCGGGTCGGGCCGTAGGCCGAGTTCTCGGTGGACGAGCCCATGGCGAACTCGTCCATGTTGGTCTTGCCCAGGATCGGGATGCCCGCGGCGCGCAGCCGCTCGGTCACCGTCGCGTCGTACGGCGAGTTCCAGCCCTCGAGGATCTTCGATCCGCAGGTGGTGGGCATGTCGGTGGTGGTGAACACGTCCTTGAGCGCCAGCGGCACCCCCGCCAGCGCCGACGGCAGCTGCTCGCCGGCGCTCGCCTGCTTGTCGACGGCGGCGGCGGTGGCCAGCGCCTGCTCGGCGGCCACGTGCAGAAACGCGTTGTACTGGCCGTCGGTGCGTTCGATCTGGTCCAGGCAGGCCTGGGTGGCCTCGGTGGACGACACTTCCTTGGCCGCGATCTTGGCGGCGAGTTCGGCGGCGGACAGCCGGATCAGGTCGGTGTTGCTCACTGGCTCTCCCCCAGGATCTGCGGAACCTCGAAGCGGCCGTCGGCGGCCCGCGGGGCGGCGGCCAGGGCCTGCTCCTGGGTCAGGCTGGGCGCCACCGCGTCCGGGCGGGTGACGTTGACGTCCTTCAGCGGGTTGTCGGTGGCCTCGACGCCGGTGCAGTCGACGGCCTGGATCTGGCTGACGTGATCGAGGATGGCGCCGAGCTGGCCGGAGAAGCCGTCCAGCTCGTCATCGGTCAGGGCCAGCCGGGCCAGCCGCGCCAAGTGGGCGACATCATCTCGGGAGATCTGGGACACGAGCGCCAAGCCTAGTCGGGCTGTGAAAAAGTATGCGCGTGCCTTCCTATCTACTGCGGGTCCGCCTCGACGACCGGCCGGGCAGTCTCGGTTCCCTGGCGGTGGCGTTGGGCTCCGCGGGCGCCGACATCCTCTCGCTGGACGTGGTCGAGCGGGCGTCGGGCTACGCGATCGACGACCTGGTGGTCGACCTGCCCGCCGGCGCCATGCCGGACACGCTCATCACGGCGGCCGAGGCGCTCGACGGCATCCGGGTGGAATCGATCCGGCCGCACACCGGGCTGCTGGAGGCGCACCGCGAACTCGAACTGATCGACCACGTGGCGGCCGCCGGGGACCGCGCGGCGCGGCTGCAGATGCTCGTCGACGAGGCGCCCCGGGTGCTGCGGGTGGGCTGGTGCACGGTGGTCCGCTCGGCCGAGGCCGGCCTGCAGCGCGTCGCCGGCAGCCCGAGCGCACCCGAGACGCAACCCGATTCGGCGCCGTGGCTGCCGCTGGCGGCCGCGCAGGCCCTCGACGGGACCGCCGACTGGGCGCCGCAGCTGTGGCGCGACATGGACACCACCCTGGCGGCGGCCCCGCTGGGCGACCCGCACACCGCGGTGCTGCTGGGCCGGCCCGGCGGTCCGGACTTCCGGCCCTCCGAAGTGGCCCGGCTGGGCTACCTGGCCGGCATCGTCGCGACGCTGTTGGCCTGAATCTGGCAGGGCAACAACGTTATTCGCTGTTGCTGCCGGAGGCGTTGGCGTCGCCGAGCGCCTCGCGCAGCCGTTCCAGCGGGTCGCCCGAACCGGGTTCGAGCCGGTGTCCCGGGGTGCGATCGGCTCCGTAGCCGGTGCTGGGCAAACGGTCGGCGTCGACGTCGTTCATCGCCTCACCGCCGCCGTCATCGGGCTGGGGCGCGTTCGGGTTGGGCGCCGGGGCGGTGGTCGGCGGCGCCGGCGTCGAGGTCGGGGCCTCGCCCATCTCCGGCAACGACGGTCCCGACGGCGGCGGCTGCCCGGACTCGTCGGTCTCCGCGGGCTCGGGGGCCGAACTGGGCGCGGGCCCGGCAGAGGGCGACGGTGTGGGTGTCGACGACGTCGGCGGCCGCTCCAACGAGTCGATCTTCGCCTCGAGGCGGGGCTTGGATTCGTGCCGGATCTTGCGGCGCTCGTCGTTCGCGTCGTCGTTGTCGGCGAAACACCCCGCCGGCGCGTCGTTGACGACGGCCAACGCGGCACGATACCGGTTTTTGGCCGCCTCCCGGTCGGCGGCCCGCGACGCGAGATCGCCCAGGGTCTCGCGGACCAGGACCAGGTTGATCCGCACCGGGCACGACCGGTCCGCCGCGGTGCCCCGCAGCGACCGCTCAAAGGAGGCGTCCGCGTCGACGAGCCGACCTTCCAGCACCTGCAGATCGCCTTCCAGGAACGGCAGTTTGGCGGGCTCGACGACGTTGAGGAAGGACAGCAACGAGATGTCGTTGCGCAGCGCCGCGATGTCGTGGCGCTCGAAATCACCGACCGCGGAACCACCCGCCCACAACGTGGTGATGAGCTTGCCCACCACCAACAGCGCCACCACGATCACCGGCAGCGAGAAAAGATAGATCTTGCGCCGCAACCGGATCCGGGCCGGTCCGGCGCGCAGGGCGGTCCACCAGCGCATCAGCCGAGCCTCCTGGCGATACGGTTACGACGGAATTCGAACACCGTCAGATAGATCTCCACCAGCACCAGCGCGGCCGCCAACAAGGTGAAGATCCAGTACAACTCGGTACGGTCGATCAGCTTCGTGGCGACCAGCACGTCGTCCTCGTCGGCCGACAACGGGGACTCCACCGACGGCACCGCGGCCGCGATCGCCTGCCCGTGCTCGCGATGGAAGTACGGCACCCCCAGCTGCTCGGCGATCCCTTCCAGGCGCGCCTGATCGGGCGTCGAATGCAGCGGCTGGTCGGTTTGCGGGTCGTGCATGTAGACGAGGTTGCCGTCGACCCAACCACGCGGCACCGGGGCGCCCTGCGCGCTGCCGTAACCGAGCACCGCTCCCCCGGCGATGGCGTCGTCGGGGAGCTCGAAGCGAGTTTGGTCGGCGCCGCTGCCGCCGGCCCCCTCGCCCAGGTAGAAGACCACGTTCTTGCTGTTGGGGTGCAGCGCGGTCGCGCGCTCGAGGTTCTCCCGCAAGATCTGCGCCGCCGCCCCCGAATCGGCCTCGTGGATCGCCTCGCCGCTGACCAGGATGTACGGCGAGAGACCGTCGACCATGGGCTTGAACGACCACACGTCATCGGACAGCGGCCAATCCACCGCGGCCTGCGACGCGAACGACAGCAGCGTGAACCGGGCCCGCGGGTACTCATCGACCAACGCCGAGATGTCCGACCGGATACCGGCCATTCGCGTCTGCCCTTCGCCGTAGTCCTCGGCGCGGGAGTTCACCGAGCGGTCCACCACGAAGAACACATTCATGTTGGCGGTGCCCACCCGCACGGGCTGCTGACCGGCGTCGGCGTCGGTGGCCCCCGATTCGAAGCCGGGCCGCAACGCGGCCACGAACAACAGCACCACCGCCAAAGTCAGTCCGCTCCAGCGCAGTACGACGGTGCGGTAGCGCCCGGCGCCGGTCCGCACCAGCACCCGGTACAACGCCGCCATCCGGATCGCGACCAGGACCAGACCCAGCGCGATGAGCAGCGACGCGGACACCACGGGTTGGAAGGTCATCGGCGCAACACCGCCAGCGAGATGCACAGCAGGATCGCCGCGCTCAACGACACGATCAACGGCACGTTCGGGTAGTCCCAGGACCGCAGCGAGACGCTGGTGCCGCCGGGCAGCACGACGCTCGGTGGATTCGCGCGGATCCGGTCGAGGTCGCGGGCCAGGGTCGGTTCGGTGGGCGCGGACCCGTCGCCGGCGGTGCCGGCCGGGTTGTAGAGGGAGAACGTGCCCCCGGATTCTTCGGCGATGGCCCGCAGCGCATCGTTGGTCTCGGCAGAGGGCGCCAGCACATCCGAGCGGGAGAGCACGTTGATCTGGATGCCGCCGGCGGCCGCCATCTCCTTGATCCGCTGCGCGCTGAACAGCGCGGGCCTGGTCTCGTCGGCGCCACGCAGTTCGGAGAAGCCCAGATAGATGATCGACCGGCGGTGGGTGCTCTTGGATTCGAAGCCGGGGAAACCGGCCATGCACAGTGCCAGGATGTCCTCCACACCCGGCGCGTAGTCCAGGTAGGTCACCGAACGCGAGAAATTCTCGATGCCGGTGCGCAGCGCGTTGATGTCCTCGGCCGGCATCTGCCTGCCCTCGTCGGTATCACGTTGCAACCCAGGGACTCTCGCGTAGTCGGCGAATGCCTCGGCGGCGAACTGATGGTCCCGGGTCAGCGGCACCACGCGCAGCGTCGGCGAGGTCAGACCGATGCGCTGGTTGGTGAACGAGGCGGCCTGGTCGGCGAAGTACGTCAGGAACCCACCGGTGGTCGGGTCCGTGACCGGCTCGCCCACGCACAGCATGATGTCCTCGGGATGCTTGGATTCGAAATCCCTGGTGGTCGAGGACATCCCGGTGGGGCGGGCACTGGTCACCAGCGCGGCGCAGAACACGGTCAGCAGCAGCACACCGGTGATCACCAGGGCCAGCAGCTGGATGCGGTCCACCCGGCCGTACTCGGGGAGCTTCGTCAGTCGGTCGACGTGGGCCATCGGGCGCAATCGGCGCTGCACCGGCGCTATCGGCCACAGCGCCGCCACCGCGACGCACACCAGCAGCACGGCGAGCCCGGCCACGGCCAGCGGCCACCACCTCAGGTCCATGATCGGATCAGCTCCCTCGCCGAGGCCGCCAGCTCGTCGACATCGTTGCGGGGCGCGGTGCTGAACTGGACGTCGTTGAGCGCGTCCACCAGCGGCGCCGCCGCGGCCAGCCGTCCGCTCGCCAGGTCGCCCAGGTGCATGTACTGCGCGCGATCACCGGTGCGGACGTGCAGGAAACTGCGCACGGTCCGCCGGATCGCGGCACTGGCTTGCGCCGCCGAGATGCCGCCACCCCGGTAGGACGCGCGGATGCCGTCGACCGCCCGGGTGAACTTGCGCCGCACCAGTCGCGAATGCAGGCCGCGCACCAGCGGCATCGTGCGCAGGCGCTCGGCGGGCATGGTCCAGACGAAAACCGCCACGCACCAGCCGATGACGACGGCGAGCACGACCAGCACCACCGCCAGCCACCACCATGAGTAATGGGTGGGGCCGCTGAGATGGCGCAGCAGGTCATCCGGCACGTTCGAAGGCCTCCGCGACTTCGGTGACCCGGGAACGGATCTCGGCGCTGCCGCCGATCTTGGTGTGGAACACCCGGCCGGCGGTCATGAACTCGTCGAGTTGCACCGCGCGGGCGGCCTCGGCCCGACGGTAGGCCTCGATCACCCGGGGGCCCAGCGTCGCCCCGTTGAGCACGAACCCGCCGGTGGCGACGTCGTAGCCGTCCTGGTCGCCCTCGGGCCCACCGACGGCGGGCATGTCGGAGACCGACATCCACAGCACCTCGTGGCGGCCGGTCAACTGCCGCAGCGACGCTTCCAGCCGCGGGTCTACGTCAGGTTCGTCGGAGACGACGATCACCAGCATGGGGCGCCGGTAACCCGCTGCCACGTAGTCGAGTTGGGTGACGATGTCGCTGGTGCCCGGCTGGGCGTAGGTGTGGCTGTAGAACCGGTCGATCATGTTCTCGATGTGGGTTTCGCCGCGGCGTTTGCGGATGTGCGCCGAGCCCCGCGAGTCGCCGTAGACCATGCCGATCTCGTCGGACCGGCCCAGGGTGATCAGGCCGATGGCACCGATAACGTGCGCGGCGACATCCCGCTTGACCTCGCCGCTGGGCGCGAGCGCCGTCATGTTTCGACCCGCATCCACGACCACCAGGATCTTGTGGTGCTTCTCGGAGACGAACCGCTTGATGAGCACCGAACCGTGCCGCGCCGAGGCCTTCCAATCGATGTCGCGGACGTCGTCGCCGGGCACATAGGGCCGCAGATCGTCGAATTCGAGGCTGCGCGTGTGCAGCAGCGCATACCGGCCTCCTTCGAACAGCCCGCGACTGTCGGTGCCGAAGTAGGTCTTCGCGCGGTTGAGGTGCTTACCCATGCGGGTCAGGGCACGCGGACCGCATGCAGCACGGCGTCGACGACGGTCTCGGTGGTGACCCCGGCGGCCAGCGCCTCGAAACCGAGGATCAGTCGGTGCCGCAACACCCGGTGCGCGACCCGCTGAATGTCCTCGGGCATCACGTGATTGCGCCCCGAGAGCACCGCGACGGCGCGCGCGGCACGGCAGAACGCGATCGTGGCACGCGGGCTCGCCCCGTACTCGATCAGCCGGCCCAGCGCCGGCGGCAGGAGCTGCGCCGGATTGCGGGTCACGTTGACCAGAGCACTGACGTAGTGCACCAGCACCGGATCCATGTGCACGTTGCTCACGGTGTGCTGCAACCGCTGCACGTCCTCGAGGTCGGCCACCGGCCGCACCGCGCGCCGTTTATCGTAGACGCCCGCATCGATACGGAAGATGACCTCGGCCTCTTCCTCCGGGGACGGGTAGCGCAGGATCTCCTTGAGCATGAACCGGTCGGTCTGCGCCTCCGACAGCGGATAGGTGCCCTCCTGGTCCACCGGATTCTGGGTCGCGATGACCAGGAACGGTTCGGGGATGGGGTAATTCACGCCCGCAATGGTGGTTTGCCGCTCCTCCATGGCCTCCAGCATGGCGCTCTGGGTCTTGGCCGAGGACCGGTTGATCTCGTCGAGCAGGACGATGTTGGTGTGCACCGGGCCCAGCTGCGTCGAGAACGAGTTGCTCGACGCGTCGTAGACCTGGGTGCCGACGATGTCGCTGGGCAACAGGTCCGGGGTGCACTGGATCCGTTGGAAGCCGCCGTGCACGGCGTCGGCCAGAACCCGGGCGGCCGTCGTCTTCGCCAGGCCGGGAACGCTTTCCAGCAGCACGTGTCCACCGGTGAGCAGACCGATCAGCAGGGTTTCCCGCAGATTGTCCTGGCCCACGACCTTCTCGCTGAAAGCGCCGGCCACCGCGCCGATGACCCGTTGGGCCTCGGCCAGCTCCGCCGTATTGGGTTGCACCCGTACGCGCGCAGTCGTCATTCGTTCTCTCCTCCTTGGCCGCGGTCAGCCGAAGGCCACGGCCGGCGGGTTCTGCGCCATGTCGACGGTCCCGCTGACGTACGAGGACACGGTGCCGCTCTTCGGCCCGCCGCTGGTGTCGATCGACACCGGGAACTCCATGCGGCCGATGGTGAAGCGGTAGCGCATGTCGTGGGTGCTGAAGTAATCCAGCTTCAGCGCGGGGATCTCGGGCTGGCCCCAGGCCGCCGAGCCGTCGACGGCGCCGGGTTCGTCGACGCTGTTCGGGCACGACGGCGGCCGCAGCGCCGAGGATCGGGTGCACTTGGCGATCGCGTCACGGACGGCTTTGTCGGCCGCGTGCTGCCCGGCGTCGCTGACCCCGACCTCGATGCGCAGGTTGAACATCGAGGAGTATCCGGACAGGCCGTTGAGCAGCAGGGGTTCGGAGCTCACCTGCAGATTCGGATTGCTGGTGCCGATGTCGAGCCAGCCCGGGAACACGTAGAACGTGGAGGTGGGCAACGGTTTACCGAACAACGTCACGCTCGCCAGGGATTTGTCCTGGGAGTTCAACGGAGCCTTCTCGACCTTCGCCGCCGCCAGCTGCAGCTTCCACTCTTTGCCGCTCCGCTTCAGCATCAGGGTCTCGTCGGAAACCTGATCGCCGAAATTCACCGCGACGTGCACGGTGCCCATGCTGAACGCGGTCCCCGAGTCGTCGCCCAGGATCTTGATATTGGTGATCGGTGCCTTCTCGATCTGCTTCTTCAGGATCTCGTCGGTGAGGAACTCCTTGGACCCGGGTTGACCGTCGCTGTAGGACAGTGCGGCCTCCGCATCGCCGCGGGCCAGCGCCTCCAGATACCCCTTGACGACGTCGCCGGCGCTGCCGGCCTTGCCGTCGTCGCCGCCGCTACCAGCGAGTGCGATCACCGCGACGATGACCGCGATCAGCAGCACGACCCCGCCGGCGATCAGCGTGATGATCAGCGGCTTCCGGTTCTTCGGCGGCGGCGCAGTGAAGGCCGGCGGTGCACCCCAGTTACCTTGCCCCGCCCAGCCCGGCCCCGCGGGCGGCGGTGTCCACCCGGGTGGTGGCCCGCCGTACTGGGGCGCTCCGCCGATCGGATTGGGCCCGCCGTAACCGCCCTGTGGCCCATGGTTACCCGGCCAATTGGTCACGCGGCTACCTCCACCCTGGTGCCTGACACGTGCTGATAACCCCCCAAAAGACCACTGCTCACCCGTACCCCGGAGCAGTCCCATCCCGGCCGGAACCGCCCCGACGGCGATTCAACTTGGAGCATTCTAACCACGATCTGCGCGGCGTCACTGCACCAAGTTTTCTCCACCCCCGCCCGCGCAGCTAACGATCGGCCGCCGAACCAGCTATCTTTGCCGCGGTCACATCACCGCGTTGCCGGCGTCGACCGGCAGCGCCGTGCCGGTGATGTACCGCGACTTCAGGCCGGCCAACCAGACCACAGCGTCGGCCACGTCCTGCGCCTCGACGAACGGCACCGGCAGCAGGTTGCCGGCCATCGCCGCCGAGGGGGCGCTGCCGGCGAACACGTTGGCCATGTGCTCGTTCATGATCATCGGGGTGGCGACCCCGGTGGGATGCACCGAGTTCACCCGAATATTGTGCTGCGCATAGGCATTGGCCGCCGAGCGCATCAAGCCGACGACCCCGTGCTTGGAGGCGGCGTAGGCGAACATGGCGGCACTGCCGTCGCCGCCGCGGCCGATCAGGCCCTGCATGGAGCTGGTCAGGATGATCGAACCGCCGCGGCCCTTGCGGATGATCGACGGTGCGGTCGTCGCGATGGTGTGCCACACGCCGTTGAGGTTGGTGTCCACGATGGTGCGGTAGAGCTCCTCGTCGTCCGGGTCCGGCAGGCCCATCGCGACGACCCCGGCGTTGGCGACGACGATGTCGATCTCGCCGAGCTCATCGATTCCGTTCTGCACCCCGGCGCGCAGGTCGGCGAGGTTGCGCACGTCGGCGATCACCGGGACGACGCGGCGCCCGGCGGCCCGGACCAGGTCGGCGGTCTCGGCGAGATCCTCCTTGGTGGCCATCGGGTACGGGATGTGTTCGACGTCGGCGCAACGGTCGATCGCGATGATGTCCGCGCCCTCGGCCGCCAGCGCGACCGCCTCGCTCCTGCCCTGTCCCCGTCCCGCGCCGGTGATGACCGCGACGCAGTTCTCCAGTTCTGCCATGTCCCGCTTTCGTTTTCGTCAGTCGTCCGAACCCGGGCTGGTGCCCGGGCCCTCTTCGAGAAGTCGACGGAACCCGTCCTCGTCGAGGATGGGTACGCCGAGTTCCACGGCCTTGTCGTACTTGGATCCGGGCGCGTCGCCGGCGACCACGTAGGCGGTCTTCTTCGACACCGAGCCGGCCGCCTTGCCGCCGCGCACCAGGATCGCCTCCTTGGCCTGATCGCGGGAGAAGCCGGCCAGCGATCCGGTCACGACGATGGACAGGCCCTCGAGGGTGCGCTCGATGCTGGTGTCGCGCTCATCAGCCATCCGGACACCGGCGGCGCGCCACTTGTCGACGATCGCGCGGTGCCAGTCGACGGTGAACCACTCGATGACCGCGGCCGCGATGGTGGGCCCCACGCCCTCGACCGCGGCCAGCTGTTCCTCCGAGGCCGCCTCGATGGCCTCGAGGCTGCCGAACTCGCCCGCCAGCGCGCGGGCCGCCGTCGGCCCGACGTGCCGGATGGACAGTGCCACCAGCACCCGCCACAACGGTTGGGCCTTGGCGTGGGCGAGGTTGCCCAGCAGCCGCTCGCCGTTCTTCGACAGCTCACCCTTCTGCGTGGTGAACAGCTCGGTGCGCAGCAGATCCTCGGCGGTCAGGGTGAACAGCTCGCCCTCGTCGGCGATCACCCCGGCCTGCAGCAGCGCGGTGGCCGCCTCGTAGCCCAGCCCCTCGATGTCGAACGCGCCGCGGCCGGCCATGTGGAACAGCCGCTCCCGCAGCTGCGCGGGGCAGCTGCGCGAGTTGGGACAGCGGATGTCGGCGTCGCCTTCCTTGGCCGGAGCCAGCGGGCTGCCACACTCGGGACACGTTGTCGGCATGACGAATTCGCGCTCCGAGCCGTCGCGGACGTCGACGACGGGGCCGAGCACCTCGGGGATGACGTCGCCGGCCTTGCGGATCACCACGGTGTCGCCGATCAGCACGCCCTTGCGCTTGACCTCCGAGGCGTTGTGCAGCGTGGCCAGCCCCACCGTCGAACCGGCCACCTTGACGGGCTCCATGTAGGCGAACGGGGTGACGCGCCCGGTGCGCCCGACGTTGACCCGGATGTCGAGGAGCTTGGTGGTGGCCTCCTCGGGCGGGTACTTGTAGGCGGTGGCCCAGCGCGGCGCCCGGGAGGTGGACCCCAGCCGGCGCTGCAGCGAGACATCGTCGACCTTGACCACCACGCCGTCGATCTCGTGCTCGACGTCGTGGCGGTGCTCGCCCCAGTAAGCGATGCGCTCCTCGACGGCGGCCAGGCCCTGCACCCGGACGGTGTGCTCGGAGACCGGCAGCCCCCAACTCCGCAGCGCCAGGTAGGCGTCGTGCAGCGAGGTCGGGGTGAAACCCTCCACGAGGCCGAGCCCGTGGCAGATCATCCGCAGCCGGCGCCGCGCGGTGACGGCGGGATTCTTCTGCCGCAGCGAGCCCGCGGCGCTGTTGCGCGGGTTGGCGAACGGCGGCTTGTCCTCGGCGACCAGGCTGGCGTTGAGCGCCTCGAAGTCGGCGATGCGGAAGAACACCTCGCCGCGCACCTCGAGCACCGCCGGCACCGGGTACTCGTCGCTGCCGGTCAGCCGCAGCGGGATGTCCTCGATGGTGCGGGCGTTGAGCGTGACGTCCTCACCGGTGCGGCCGTCGCCGCGGGTGGCGCCGCGCTCGAGCCGGCCGTCGCGGTACACCAGCGACAGCGCGACGCCGTCGATCTTCAGCTCGCACAGGAAGTGCTGGTCTTCGCCGATCTCGGCCCGCAGTCGCGAGGTCCAGGCCGACAGCTCGTCGGTGTTGAAGACGTTGTCCAGGCTGAGCATCCGCTCGAGATGTTCGGCCGGCGCGAATTCGGTGGCGAACCCCGCGCCGCCGACGAGCTGGGTGGGCGAGTCCGGGGTGCGCAACTCCGGATGCTGTTCCTCGATCGCGTTGAGCCGGCCCAGTAGCGAATCGAACTCCCCGTCGGAGATGATCGGCGCGTCCCGGATGTAGTAACGGAACTGATGGTCGCGCACCTCGTCGGCGAGGTCCTGCCACTCGCGGCGCAGATCGGCTTCCTCCGGATCTGCTTCGACGGCATCTCCGAGGTCGGGGTCAGCGGGGCTCACCATGGCAGGTTAACCAAGTCGGCCGACACCGAACCCACGCACATATGCTTCGGGCGTGCCCCATCCGATCATGTTCGACGACGACGACCCGGGCCTGGCCGAATTGCGGCGCATCGCGCTGGACTTTCCCGGCGCGGCCGAGAAGGTCTCGCACGGTCGCCCGGTGTTCCACGCCCCGAAGATGTTCGCCATGTACGGCGGTACCTGCAAGACCACCGGCGAGATGGTCTCGTTCCCGCACTCGGTGCTGGTCAAGGTCGACGAGGCCGAGCGGCCCGCCCTCGAGCAGGATCCCCGGTTCTTCTTCCCGATGTATCTGGGACCCTTCGGCTGGCTGGGGCTCGACCTGGCCGCCGCGAAGGTGGATTGGGACGAGGTCACCGAGCTGGTGGACGCGTCCTTCCGCCTGGCCGCCGCCAAGAAGCTGGTCAAGGAGCTCGACGCGCGGGGTCAGTCGCCCAGGTAGGCGGTCGCCTCGATCTCGATCAGGAATGCCGGGCGGCCCAGCGCTGCGACGCCGACGACGGTGTGCGTCGGCTTGACGGGGCCGGTGAAGTACCTGGCTCGGGCCGCCGAGGCGATCGGCGCATCAGCGACGTCGACGAGGTAGGTCGTTGTGCGCACGATGTCGTCCATCGACCCTCCGGCCGCCTCCACGACGGCCTTCATGTTCTTCATCGCCTGCTCGGCCTGGGCCTCGATGTCGCCCTCCCCGACGATCCCGCCATCGGCCGCGAAGGACACCATGCCGGCGATGTGCAGGGTGTCACCGGCCCGCACGCCATAGGAATACGTGTTGTTGACGGCCGGGTCGGCGGGCAGGTCGGCGGGCATGATCGCTTCGGGCATGGCAACCTCCACGGGTCTCGTTCCGTCGCAGGCTACTCCGAACCGTCCTCGACGAAGGTGCGCAACCGCTCGATCCGCTGATCCCAGCGCCGCGACAGGGCTTCGAGATAATCGCCGGCCGCCGTCAATGATTCCGGCCGCATGGTCCAGATCCGTTCCCGGCCGTGTTTTTCGCTGTGCACCAGACCGGCCGATTCCAGCACCGTCAGGTGCTTGGTCGCCGCTTGCCGGGTCGCCGGGATCGCCTGGGTCAGCGTCGAGGTCGAACAGGGCCCGTCCGCGCAGAGCCGGTCGATGATGCGCAGCCGGTTCGGGTCGCCGAGGGCGTCGAAGACCGGCGCGGCCGCGGCCTCGGTCATGCCCACTGCGGGGCCGTCACGTAGCGACCGATCAGGGTCAGTTGCTCGGCCCAGCCCTGCGAGTTGTCCGCGAACGCGGCGCCGCGCCGGGCGGCGGGCAGCGCGTCGAATCCGGATTCGACGATCTCCAGCAGGACTCCGTCGTCGGCCTCGGACAGGGTGAACTCGACGAGCGTGGTCAGATCGGCAAACTCCGCGCCCGGCAGGGGATTCCAGCGAAAACTGAATCGGCGCCGCGGTTCCACTGCGACAATCTGCAGGACGAACGACTCTTCCTCGTGGGCCCGTTGGGCCGCAGCGATCTCCTCGTCGACGGCGGTCCCAGTCATCGCGCAGGTGACCGAGGCGCCGGCGACGAAAGGGCCATCGACGCGCATGCCGAACCAGGTACCGAAGTGCTCGGAGTCGCTGATGGCGCGCCAGACCCGGTCCAGGGGTGCGCGCAGGACGGCGCTCTTCTCGATGCGATCGGTGGACATATATGCAACCTCCTAGTTTCCTATTCAGAGGTTACGACTGGAGGAGGCTATGCGCAACCTTTTGGTTGCTTATCGCTCAGATGGCGTCGGGATCCGTCGCCAGGCCGTCGGCCACTTTCTGACACAGTTCCACGGCCCGCCGGGCCCATTCGGGCGTCGCACCGGCCAGGCCGCAGGCCGGCGTCACCCCGATGCGCTCGGCCAGCACCGCGCGAGGAAAGCCCAACCGGTCGGTGACCGCGGCGACGGCGCCCGCGACCTGTTCGACCGACGGTCGCCGCGCCGGTTCGAGCGCGGGAACGGCCCCCAGCAGCACGGTGCGGCCCGACTCGAGGAACTCCCCCAGTTGATCCAGGTCGGCGGCCGCCAGGGCGGCGCTGTCCACCGAGACCGCGCCGATCTCGGTGCGGCGCAGAATGTTCCACGGAACGTCGGCGGCACAGCAGTGCAGCATCACGGCCCCACCGGCCCGGCCGGCGAGGGTCTCGAGCAGTTCGATCGCGAGCGCCTCGTCGACCGGGTGCACCGGGTTGAGGCTGGTGACGCCGCTGAGCCGACCGGCCAGCGCGGCGGGCAGTGTCGGCTCGTCGAACTGCACCACCACCTCGGTGTCGAGGCGCCGGCCCAGTTCGGCCCGGTGAGCGGCGACCCCCTCCACCAGCGAGGCGGCCAGATCGCGCACCGCGCCGGTGTCGGTGATGGCGCGGTGTCCGTTGCCCAGTTCGAGTTCGGCGGCCAGCGTGATGGGCCCGGGCGCCTGTACCTTCACCGGGCGCTCCGACCCGCGCAACCCGGCGAGTTCCCAGGCCTCCTCCAGCGCGTCCATGTCCTCGCCGAGCAGGCTGGTGGCCCGCCGCGCGACCGCGCCGCGCCGCGCGACCACCCGGTACCCGCGCGGGACCGTGTCGATGGCGATGTCGACCAGCAGCGCCCCGGCCCGGCCGACCAGATCGGCCCCGACGCCCCGGGCCGGCAGCTCGACCAGGTGCGACATCGAATGAAGCTCGCCCACAACGATTTCGGCGGCTGCCCGGGCGGCGGTCCCGGGCCAGGAGCCGATCCCGGTTGCGGTAGCGAAGATGCTCACCGGTCAACCGTATGGGATCGCCGCTAGAGTTCAGACGTGGGCCTCGTCGTTCGGCTGCTGTGCTGGTGTCTCGCCGCACTGGTCCTGCCGGCGTGCACCACGACCGTCGACGGGTTCGCCCGCTCCCCCGCCGACGCGGGTCTGTGGTCGCCGCCGCTGATCGACGCGCATGCGGTGCTGCTCGACCTGAACACCATGCGGGCCATCACCGGGGCGGGCACCGACCTGTCGGTGATCCCCTCGATGGACACGGCCTATCCCGTCGACATCGAACCGCTGGCCGAGCAGACCCCGCCGCCGTGCCGGTTCCTGTTCGCCGAGACCGCGACGTTCGGCACCAGCATCGACGACTTCCACAAGATCAGCTACCAGAGTCCGCCGGACGCGGGCCTGATCTCGCAGGCCGCCGCCGTCTACGTCGACAAGCCGGCGGCGCGGGCGGTCTTCGATACGTTGACCCGGGCCGCCACCGACTGCGCGCAGACCAGATTCGGCCAGACCTACCTCGGCGAGGTGAGCGCCGACGGGTCCTCGCTGCAGACCCGCTCGGGTGAATGTGGCCGCGACTACCGACTCAAGGCGGTGGTGGTTGCCGAGGTGACGTTCTGCGCGTTCGGCGAAACCGTCCCCGACATCGTGCTGGCGAACCTGCTCGGCGACATCCCGGAATAGGCCGCCTCAGACCCGGATCACGTTCGGGCCCAGGGCCTCATAGCGCTGCGCGGCCGCGGCGGGCAACTCCGTTCCGGTGACGATCGTCGCGAAGTCGGCGACGTCGGCGAACCGGCAGAAGTGGGCCACGTCGAACTTCGAGTGCGCGGCGACGAGCACGCTGCGCCGCGCCACGGCCACGGCGGTCTGCTTGACCGCGGCCACCGCCGGGTCGGGCGTGGTGGCGCCGTGCTCAACCGAGATCCCGTTGGTACCCAGATAAGCCACGTCGATGACCAGGGTCTCCAGCCGGCTGACGGCCCAGTGGTCGACGGTCGCCAACGTGCGGCCGCGCATCCGCCCGCCGAGCAGCAACACCGTGACGCCGCTGCTATCGGCCAGCGCCTCGGCCGCCAGCAGCGACGAGGTGACCACCGTGAGCGTGGCCTCGGCCAGGCGTTCGGCGATCAAGCGCGGACTGAAACCCTCGTCGAGATAGACCGTCTCGGCGCCGCGCAGCAGCCCCGCGGCCGCCTTGGCGATCCGGTGCTTCTGCGCGAGGTCGACCCGGCTGCGGTATTCGACCCCGGATTCGAATCCGGCGGTCTCCAGCGCGACCGCCCCGCCGTGCACCCGCTTGAGCAGCTTGCGTCCGGCCAACACCTTCAGGTCGCGACGGATGGTCTCGCTGGCGACGCCGAGTTCGTCGGCCAGGGGTCCGACCTCGACCCGCCCCCTGGTCCGGGCGAACTCGACGATGCGGGCCTGCCTGCTCTCGGAATCCACCGTCGGTCCCGCCTACTGACCGGACAGCACTGCCCGTATCTCGTCGGGCGTGGTCGCCGCCCGCAACCGCGCCACCTCATCGGGCTTGAGGAACACCTGCGCGATCTGCGTCAGCAGCGCCATGTGATCCTTGCCCGCACCGGCGATGCCGACGACGAATTCGGCGGGCTTGCCGTTCCAGTCGATGGGCTCGGCGTAGCGCACGAACGACATCCCGGTGCGCAGGATCGAGTCCTTGGCCTCGTTGGTGCCGTGCGGGATGGCCAGGCCGTTGCCCATGTAGGTCGACACCGAGGTCTCGCGTTCGTGCATAGCCTCGACGTAGGACGCCTCGACGGCGCCGGCGTCGACCAGCAGTCGGCCGGCCTCGCTGATGGCGTCGGCGCTGGTGCGCGCGGTGCCGTCCAACACGATGGACTCCAGCCCGAGCACGTCCACCGGGCCCGCGTCCTCCTCGACCGCCGGGGTCTCGGGCGCCTGGCCCGTTTCGGGGGCCTCGGGGGCGCCATCGCGGTCCAGCAGTTCCACGATCTCGTCGTAGCGCGGGCTGGACATGAAGTCGTCCACCGAAACATGCACGGCCGACGGTGTTTTCAGGCGCGCCCGGTCGGTCAGGTCGCGGTGGGTGACCACCAGGCCGTAGCTGTCGGTGAGGTTGGCGATGGACTGGTTGGTGACCTTGACCTCGCGGTGGCCGGCCTGCTGAACCTTCTTGCGCAGCACGGAAGCCCCCATTGCCGAGGAGCCCATGCCCGCATCGCAGGCGAACACGATGCTGGTTATCGGACCGCGCGGAGGACCGTCCACCAGTTGGGCGGCCACGCTGGACTTCTTACCCTTCATGGACTCCATCTCGGCCGTCGCCGCGGCGAGGTCGGGCTCCTCGGTCGCCCGGTCGGTCTTGAGCAGCAGCCCCGCCACCGCGAAGGAGACCGCGGTGGCCCCCAGCACCGCCAGGGTGACCCCCAGGAAGCTGCCGGTGGCGGTCTGCGCGTAGATGGCGATGATCGAACCGGGCGCCGCCGGCGCGCGCAGGCCGGAGTTGAACAGCACGTTGATGAACACGCCGGCCATGCCGCCGAGGATGGCCGCGGCGATCAGCTTGGGCTTCATCAGCACGTACGGGAAGTAGATCTCGTGGATGCCGCCGAAGAACTGAATGATCGCCGCGCCGGGCGCCGAGGCCCGGGCCATGCCGCGGCCGAACACCATGTAGGCCAGCAGGATTCCCAGGCCGGGTCCGGGGTTGGTCTCCAGCAGGAACAGGATCGACTTGCCGGTCTCCAACGCCTGGGTGGAGCCCAGCGGGGTCAGCACGCCGTGGTTGATCGCGTTGTTGAGGAACAGCACCTTGGCGGGTTCGATGAAGACCGAGGTCAGCGGCAACAGGTCGTTCTCCACCAGGAAGTCCACCGCGCTGCCGGCCGCCCGGGTGAACGACGAGACGATGGGCCCGATTCCGAAGAAGCCGAAGATCGCCAGGAACATACCCAGGATGCCCGCCGAGAAGTTGTCGACGAGCATCTCGAAGCCGGGCCGGATCTTGCCCTCCCAGAGTTCGTCGGCCTTCTTCATCGCCCAGCCGCCGAGCGGGCCCATGATCATCGCGCCCATGAACATCGGCACGTCGGCCCCGGCGACGACGCCGATGGTGGCGATCGCGCCGACCACCCCGCCGCGCACGCCGTAGACCATCCGGCCGCCGGTGGCGCCGATCAGCAGCGGCAGCAGATAGGTGATCATCGGGCCGACGACACCGGCGCCCTCGTAGGCTCCCCAGCCGCCGATCTTGGCCACCCAGCCGTCGGGGTCGCGCAGCGCCTCGAAAATCCCGGCGAGCCAGCCGGTCTCGATGAACAGCGCGGTGATCAGGCCCCAGGCGATGAACGCGCCGATGTTGGGCATGACCATGTTCGACAGCGCGGTGCCGAGTTTCTGGACCCGGACCCGCAGCCCGGTCCGCGGTGACGACGCTTCAATGGTGGACAACTCAGGACCTCCGGTTTCGGCGCGACAGTGATGCCAGTCACATCACCTGACTAGCAGTAAACCCCACAAACGGGCACATCGGCAAGCATTCGGGCATATCCGGGCGAACATTTTGGTGGTTTTGTGCCCGGATTGCCGATAAGGTCGCTACAGTGCTGTCAGGTCACACCTCGTGCACACCCCGATGTACACACCCAGATCCGACGCCGGAAGGACACCACCATGCAGGCCCTGCGCTTCTACGCACCCGAGGATGTCCGCCTCGAGGACGTTCCCGAACCGACCTGCGGTCCCGACGAGATCAAGCTGCGGGTGCGCAACTGTTCGACGTGCGGCACCGACGTCAAGATCTTCTACAACGGCCACCAGAACCTCTCCCCGCCGCGCACCATCGGCCACGAGATCGCCGGTGAGATCGTCGAGGTCGGCGCGAATGTGAACGCCACCTACGGCTCGAACTGGCAGGTGGGCGACCGGACCCAGGTGATCGCCGCGGTGCCGTGCGGTGAGTGCTACGAGTGCCGCAAGGGCTGGATGGCGGTGTGCCAGAACCAGACCTCGATGGGATATCAGTACGACGGCGGCTTCGCCGAGTACATGATCGTGCCCAAGCAGGTGCTCAAAGTCGATGGGCTCAACCGGATCCCGGACAACGTCGGCTATGACGAGGCGTCGGCGGCCGAGCCGTTCGCCTGCGCGATCAACGCCCAGGACCTGCTCGGCATCGAGGAGGGCGACACGGTGGTGGTCTTCGGCGCCGGCCCGATCGGCTGCATGCACATCCGCATCGCCCGCGGCGTGCACCGCTGCGGCCCGGTCTATCTCGTCGACGTCAACGAGGCCCGGCTGCAGATGTCGGCCGACGCGGTCGCACCCGAGGAGATCATCGACGGCTCCAAGGTCGACGTCGTCGAGCGCGTCATGGAACTGACCGGCGGGCGCGGCGCCGACGTCGTCATCACTGCCACCGCGGCCAACATCGCCCAGGAGCAGGCCATCGCGATGGCCGCCCGCAACGGGCGCATCTCGTTCTTCGGCGGCCTGCCCAAGAACAACCCGACGATCACCTGCGATTCCAACGTCGTGCACTACCGGCAGTTGCACATCCACGGCGCCAACGGGTCGGCCCCGGAGCACAACAAGCGCGCCCTGGAGTACATCTCGACCGGGCAGGTGCCGGTCAAGGACCTGATCACCCGGCACGTACCGCTCGCGCAGGTGCTCGATGCGTTTCAGATCGTGAAGAACGGCGAGGCCATCAAGGTCACGGTCGAGCCGTAGCCCCGATGGTGGCGCTGGCCAGCACCTCGTCGCCGTCCGCGTCGGGGCGGTAGAGCACCATCGTCTGACCGCGCGCCACCCCGCGCAGCGGGGTGTGCAGGCGCATCCGCAGTTCGCCGTCGACCACCTCGACGACACCGGGGGCCAGCCCGCCGTGCGCGCGCACCTGTACCTCGCATTCGAGGGGTCCTCGCAGCGGCTGCCCGGAGGTGAAAACCGGTCGCTCGCCCCGTAATTCGACGACGTCGAGGTCGTCGGCCGAGCCGACCCGCACGGTGCCGGACTCGGCGTCGATCTCGGTGACGTAGCGCGGCGCGCCGTCGGGACCCGGGCCGGCGATGCCGAGGCCCTTGCGCTGCCCGATCGTGAACCCGTGCACCCCGTCGTGTTCGGCGAGCACGGTACCGCCGCCGTCCACCACGGCACCGGGGCGCACGCCGATCCGGGCGCCGAGGAACGCGCGGGTGTCCCCGGTCGGGATGAAGCAGATGTCGTGGCTCTCGGCCTTCTGCGCGACCGACAGTCCGCGGCGCTGCGCCTCGGCGCGGATCTCGGGCTTGGCGGTGTCCCCCACCGGGAACGCCGCGTGCCGCAACTGCTCGGCGGTGAGCACCGCCAGCACATAGGACTGATCCTTGTCCTTGTCGACCGCGCGCCGCAGCCGGCCCTGCGCCAACCGGGCGTAGTGGCCGGTGGCCACCGCATCGAAACCGAGCGCCAGCGCCCGGGCGGCCAACGCGGAGAACTTGATCCGCTCGTTGCACCGCACGCACGGGTTCGGGGTCTCGCCGCGCGCGTAGGACTCGACGAAGTCGTCGATCACGTCTTCCTTGAAGCGGTCCGCGAAATCCCAGACGTAGAACGGGATCCCGAGCACGTCGGCCACCCGGCGCGCGTCGGCCGCGTCCTCCTTCGAACAGCATCCGCGCGAACCGGTGCGCAGCGTGCCCGGCGCCGAGGACAGCGCCAGGTGCACACCGACCACGTCGTGTCCGGCGTCGACCATCCGCGCGGCGGCGACCGAGGAATCCACCCCGCCGCTCATGGCCGCCAACACCTTCATCAGCGCGGCACCCCGGCGCTGGCCAGGGCCGCCTGGCGGGCCCGCTGTACCGCCGCCGGCAACACCCGCAGCGCCGCCTCGATGTCGGCCTCGACGCTGGTGTGTCCCAACGAGAGCCGGATGGATCCGCGCGCGGCCGCCGGGTCGGCGCCCATCGCGAGCAGCACGTGCGAGGGCTGGGCCACCCCGGCCGTGCAGGCCGAACCGGTGGAGCACTCGATCCCGTTGGCGTCCAACAGCATCAGCAGCGAGTCGCCCTCGCACCCGCGGAAGGTGAAGTGCGCGTTGCCCGGCAGGCGGTGCGTGCGCGAGCCGTTGACCACCACGTCGTCGATCTCGTCGAGCACGCCGGCGATCAACCGGTCGCGCAGTTCGCGCAGCCGGGTGCTGTTGGCCTCGCGGCCCTCGACCGCGATCTGCAGTGCGGTGGCCATGGCCACCGCGCCCGCCACGTCCGGTGTGCCCGAACGGACATCGCGCTCCTGACCGCCGCCGTGCGACAGCGGCACGCACGCGGTGTCGCGGCGCAGCAGCAGGGCGCCCACGCCGGTCGGACCGCCGAACTTGTGGGCCGTCACGCTCAACGCCGCGCAGCCGCTGTCGGCGAAGCTGACCGGCAGATGCCCGACGGCCTGCACCGCGTCGGTGTGCATCGGGACGTCGAACTCGGCGGCCACCGCAGCCAACTCGTCGACGGCCATGACGGTGCCGACCTCGTTGTTGGCCCACATGATCGACACCAGTGCGACGTCGTCGTGCTCCTCGAGCACGGCGCGCAGGGCCGCCGGCGACACCGCGCCGTCGGCGTCGGTGGGTACGAAGGTGATCGCGGCGCCCTCGTGTTCGCCGAGCCAGCTGACCGCGTCGAGCACCGCGTGGTGTTCGACGCCGGTGGTGACGATGCGGCGCCGGCGTTCCTCGGCGTCCCGCCGGGCCCAGTAGATGCCCTTGATGGCCAGGTTGTCGCTCTCGGTGCCGCCCGCGGTGAAGATCACCTCGGAGGGGCGGGCGCCCAGCGCGGCGGCGATGCTCTCGCGGGACTCCTCCATCCGGCGGCGGGCGGCGCGGCCGGCGGTGTGCAACGAGGAGGCGTTCCCGACCGTGGCCAGCACCGCCGTCATCGCCTCGATGGCAGCAGCGTGCATCGGGGTGGTGGCGGCGTGGTCGAGATACACCGAAGTGGCGGGGCTCATGACCCGTCCAGGGTACCCGCCGGACGACGCGCCCCCACCCGCGAGTTAGGCGGCCAGGGCGTGCCCGGCCGGCACAGGCGCGACGCCGGCCGCGCGCACCGCGGTTTCACAGCGCCCGGCCAGTTCACGCCGGTCGGTTCCGGGTAGTTGCAGCGACTCCACGCGGACGTGCACCACGGTGCGCCGGGCGACCACCAGGCGGCACAACGAGGCCCACAGCGTGTCCTCGCCGATGTAGGCCGGCACCGTCGAGGCGCTGCCGTCGCGGTGGTGATAGGCCAGCCGCAGGGGCTGCACCGGGCGTTCGGCGTCGATCGCGGCCTGGAACATGGCCGGGCGGAACCGCCCGTAGCCCAGCCCGCACCAGGTGGTGCCCTCCGGGAACGCGACCACGGTCTGACCGGCCCGCAACCGGGTCGCCACGGTGGCCACCACCGCCGGCAGCCGGCGCAGGCTGGTCCGCTCGATCGGGATCACCTTCATCAGCCGCGCGACCACGCCCAGGGCCGGCCAGCGCACCATCTCCGCCTTGGCGACGAAGGACCCGGGCAGCACCGCGCCGATGGTGAAGATGTCCACCCAGGACACGTGCCCGGCGACCACCAGCACCCCGCGTAGATTGCGAATCGGCCCGCCCGAGATGGTGATTCGCACCCCGAGGGCGCGCAGCATCAGGCGGCAGTAGCCGCGCTGCAGGTGCGAACGTCCCGGCAGCGGGACGGCCAGCAGCGGCAGGGCCGGCAGCAGGAGCAGGGCCAGCCCGGCGCGCAGCGCCACCCGCGCCGCGACCATCGGACGGCGCCCGGCCGGGGCGGCCCCGGCGCGCAGGCAGGCGTCGGTGC
>JAEWRC010000229.1 GCA_023460175.1 Actinomycetes bacterium | reverse complement strand
CCACCAGGCCGCCGGCCAGGACGGCGCCGGCGCCGACGCGCACTTCCGGGCGCAGGATGCCGGCCTGGGCCGCCAGGACCAGCAACAGCACCACGCCGATCAGCGTGACCGCGACCCCGGCGATCGCCAGCAGCTTGCCGATCCAGCCCTGCCCGTCGGCGGTGCCCAGGCGCGCGGCCAACGGCGGCCGCGGCGGGGCGGGCGGCGGCACGTACACCGGAGGAGGCGGTGGCGGCGCCGGTGGCCGGATGGGCTCCGGTGGTATGGGCTCCGGTGGCATGGGTGCGGGAGGTGTCACCGGCAGCGGCAGCGGCAGGGACCGTTGCAGTTCGCTGAGTTGTCCGGCGACCCGGGCCATCTGCTGCGACAGCTGGCCGAACTCGTCGGAGAGCCGTTGCAGGGCAACCTGATGCGGTGCAGTCATACCAGCCATCGTCGCCGCGCCGGCGGCCGCGGGCATGAGTAGGACTACGCGACTTCAGGGATTCTTGTCGAGGCCGTGCTCGATGGCGTAACGGGTCAACTCCACCCGGTTGGCCACCTGCAGCTTGCGGAAGGTCGCCTGCACGTGATTCTCCACGGTGCGGTGGCTGACCGAGAGCTTGGCGGCAATCTGCTTGGCAGTCAAGCCCTTTGCGACATACCGCAGCACCTCGGTCTCCCGTTCGGTCAGCGTGGGACCGGACGGCGTCGCACCTGGGCCCCGGGCAATGCGGCGGTACTCCCCCAGCACCAGGCCGGCCAGGCCGGGGGTGAACACAGCGCGACCCTGCGCGGTCTCGGCGACCGCCTCGGTCAGCTCGGCCTTCGAGGCGCTCTTCACCAGGTAGCCGGTGGCGCCGGCCTTCACCGCCTGCAACACGTCGTCGCGCTCGCCGGAGGCCGACAGCACCAGCACGCGGCTCGTCGGCGAGACCTCCAGGACCCCGACCGTCGCGGCGGCGCCGTCGCCGTCGGCCAACTGCATGTCCATCAGCACCACGTCAGGACGCACGACCGCGGCCCGGCGTCGCGCCGCGGCCACCCCGTCGGCGGTGGCCACCACCTCGAAGCCCTCGTCGACGAGGTCGCGGGCGACGGCGTCGCGCCAGATCGGGTGGTCGTCGACGACCATCACGGTGATCGTCGCCGGGTCTTCGTCAGCCACGCTGCGGTCCAGCCTCGGGTCGGTGGGTGGGCACGGTGAGCTCCCATTCGACACCCTCGCCGGGGGCGGTCGTCAAGCGGGCGGACCCGGACAGCGCCTCGAGCCGACCGATGATCGACCGCGAGATCCCCATCCGGCCCTCGGACCGGGCCTGCGCCAGGCGTTCCGCTGGCATGCCCACCCCGTCGTCGCGGACGCTGACGGTGACGCTGTCACCGAGATCCTCGAGCAACACGAACGCGCGGGCCGCGGGGCCGGCGTGGGCGCGCACGTTGTCCAGGATGTTGCCGACGGCGGCGTCGAGTTCGGCCACGACGGCGGCACCGAGCAACACCGGTGTTCCCGGCACGCTCACCACCACCCGGTCCGCGGCCCGACCGTTCAGCGGGGTCCGCAGGTCCACGAACTCCGCGTCGGTGCCGTCCCCGACGGTCTCGATGCTGACCAACCGCCGCAGGGCGCGTTCCTGCTCGCCGGCGAGGTCGGCGAGGTCGGCGGTGGGGCCGCCGATCTCGTGTCCGCGGCGGGCCACCAGGGCGAGTACCTGGATGACCCCGTCGTGCACCTGGCGGGCCAGTCGTTCCCGCTCGGCGACGACGGCCGACATCCGCACGGCCCGTTCCAGTTCGGCGTGCGCGCGCCGCGCGGTCTGAGCCGCCATGCCGACCGCCAATCCCACCGCGAGTTCGATGACGATGGTCGCGTTGCGGGTGAAGTCGAAACTGACTGACCCCTTCAGCGCGGCGTAGACCGCCATCACCGCCACACCGGTGCCCATGCCGACGATCGGGCCGGCCAGGATCGCCGCTGAGATCGGGGCGTTGGTGGCCCACAGCGTGGTCGGCCAGGATTGGTTGGCCGCGATCCAATCATCGGAGGCCACCAGCCGCGTCGACCAGATCATCGCGATCACCACCACGAACTCGGCGCCCACCCAGGCCGGTCGGCGCCCGAACCCGTGCAGATACGCCACCGCGCAGGCCAGCGTCCAGGCCGAGAGCCCGCCGAACAGCACCCAGCCCAGTGCGGGCCGCTCCAGGTCGCCGACGCTCGCGATCTGGAAGCCCGCCGCATACAGGTAGCTCAGCAGCCGGAACACCTGGGCCGCCCGCCACAGCGGCGCGGTCGGGTCGTGCGTCATCTACATCACCTTTGACAGGAATGCCTTGGTGCGTTCGTGCTGCGGATTGCTCAGTACCTCGCGCGGGGCGCCGCGCTCGACGATCACGCCGCCGTCCATGAACACCAGCTGATCGGCCACCTCGCGGGCGAAGCCCATCTCGTGGGTCACCACCACCATCGTCATGCCCTCGGCCGCAAGCTTTTTCATCACGGCCAGCACCTCGCCGACCAGTTCCGGATCCAGCGCCGAGGTGGGCTCGTCGAACAGCATGAGCTTGGGGTTCATGGCCAGGGCCCGGGCGATGGCCACCCGCTGCTGCTGGCCGCCGGACAGTTGGGCCGGATAGGCGTTGGCTTTGGCGGACAAACCCACCTGGTCGAGCAGATCCTTGGCCCGGGCGGTCGCGACGTCCTTCTTGACCTTCTTGACCTGGATCGGCGCCTCGCTGATGTTCTGCAGGGCGGTGCGGTGCGGGAACAGGTTGAAGTGCTGGAACACCATCCCGACGTCGCGGCGCTGCTTGGCCGCCTCGCGGGGCGGCAACTCGTGCAGTTTGCCGCCGCGTTCCCGGTAGCCGACCAGCTGGCCGTCGACGAACAGCCGCCCGGCGGTGACCTCCTCGAGGTGGTTGATGCAGCGCAGGAAGGTGGACTTGCCCGAGCCCGACGGGCCGACCAGGACCAGCACCTGACCCTTCGGCACTTCCAGGGTCACGCCCTTGAGCACCTTGAGCGCACCGAAGTCCTTGCAGACGGCTTCTGCCCGGACCATCGGGGATTCGGTCATGGGTGCGGCTCTCCGATCTGCTCCTTGGCCAGCGCCTCGAGCTGTTTGGCGGTCAGCTTGCGCGACGCCCCGCGGGAGAAGTACCGCTCGAGGTAGTACTGGCCGACCATCAGCACGCTGGTGGCGGCCAGGTACCACGTGGCGGCCACCAACAACAGCGGGATGGGTTCGAAGATCCGCGCGGCGATCTCCCGCGAGGTGATTCCGTAGAGTTCCATCGTGTAAGGCACCGCCGTCACCAGCGAGGTGGTCTTCAGCATGCTGATGACCTCGTTGCCGGTGGGCGGGATGATCACGCGCATCGCCTGCGGTAACACGGTGCGGCGCATGGTCATCGCCCACGACATGCCCAGCGCGATCGACGCCTCGGTCTGGCCCTCGGGCACCGAGCTGATCCCGGCCCGGATGATCTCGGCCATGTAGGCCGCCTCGTTGAGCGCAAGTCCGATGAGTGCCAACAGGAACGGGAACGACAGGTTCTGCAGATCGAGGTGCAGCAGCGACGGCCCGAACGGCACGCCCAGCTGGATGTTCTGGTAGATGGTCGGGAACAGGCCCCAGAACACCAGCTGCACGTAGACCGGCGTACCGCGGAAGATCCACAGGTAGACCCACGCCACCCACCGGAACACCGGGTTGGGTGACAGCCGCATGACGGCCAGGACCACGCCGAGGATGATCGCGATGACCATCGAATACACCGTCAGCTGCAGGGTGTTCCACACGCCCTGCAGCACGCGCTCGTTGAACAGGTATTCACGGTAGGTCGACCAGCCGTACGCCGGGTTGGTGGCCGCGCCCCACAGGAACAATCCGACGATGACGAGAATCGCCGCCGCGGTCACCCAGCGCCACGGGTGGCGCAGCGGGACAGCGTCTATGGGCGCCGGCGTCGCGGCTCGCTGGTCACTCATCCGAGCGGCCGACTAGTTGAGCGCGCCGTTGATCACGGGCTTGTCGATCATCCCCTGCTCGACGCCCCAGTTGGTGGCGATGGTCTCGTAGTCACCGGTCTCGATCAGGTGCTCGAGGGCCTTCTGCAGCGCCGCGGCCAGCGCCGACCCCTTGGCGACGGGCCAGCCGTAGGGCGCCGAGCTGAAGACCTCGCCGATCTGTTCGAGCTTGCCGTTGGCCTGCTTGATCGCGTACAGCACCACCGGCGAGTCCGCCGACACCGCGTCGGCCTGGCCGAGGACCACGGCATTGGTGGCCGCATCCTGGCCGTCGAAGGCCATGATCTCGATGGCCGGCTTGCCTGCGTCGAGGCACGCCTGGTTCCTGGCCGGCAGTTCGTCGGTCGCCTGATAGGTGGTCGCCTGCACCGCGACCCTCTTGCCGCAGGCGTCGTCGGGATCGATGGAATCGCCGGGACTCTGGGCCCACAGCGTGCCCGCCGAGAAGTAGGTGACGAAGTCCACCGAGCGCTCGCGCTCCTTGGTGTCGGTGAACGACGACATGCCGACGTTGTAGGTGCCGCCCTGGATCGACGGGATGATCTTGCCGAAGTCGGACTCCCGGAATTCCGGCGTGAGTCCCAGGGTCTCGGCGATCGCTTTCATCAGGTCGACGTCGAACCCGACGATCTCGCCGCCGGCGTCCTTGAACTCGTTGGGCGCGTAGGGAATGTTGACGCCGATGATCAGCTTGCCGGAGGCCTTGATGTCCTCGGGCACCATGGCAGCGATCTCTTCGACCTTGCTCGCCGAAACGGGCGCGGACTCCGGCGATTCCGAGGCGGAGTCGGTGCTGCTCGAACACCCGGACAGCGCGAGCGCGCCCGAGGCGACAAGGATGGTTGTCCAACGCCACCACCTCGCGCCCGTGCGAGGCCGTTGCGGATGTGCCGGTAGTGCTGCGTTCACGGTTTTCACCTTCTCCTACTCGTGCATCCGGATCGTCGACCCGTCGCCACCCGGCGGCGTACCCCACCGTAGGCCGTGGTAGGCGCCGCCGGTAACCCGAACATTAAGGGGTGTCTTCACCACCCAGTGGACGGATTCGCAAATGCGACCCACAAAACCGCCGGTGTGCCACACTTCGGTCATGGCACAGAGCAGCGATTCAACCGAGGTAGTACCGCCGGGTTCGACCACCGGATCCACCACCGTCCCAGCGTTGTTGCCGCACCTGTGGAAGACCACACTGTTGTCGGGGGTCGCCGCGGTCATCCTGGGCGTGCTGGTGCTCGCCTGGCCGGGCACCACAATCCTGGTGGCGGCCATCATCTTCGGCGCGTACCTGCTCGTGAGCGGTATCGCGCAGGTGGTGTTCGCCTTCACGTTGCACGTCACGGCCGGTGGTCGCGTCCTGCTGTTCATCAGCGGCGCGGCCGCGCTGGTGTTGGCGGTGCTGTGTTTCCGCAGCCTGCAGGAGTCCATCCTGTTGCTCGCGATCTGGATCGGCATCGGCTTCATCTTCCGCGGTGTGGCCACCGCGGTCTCGGCGATCAGCGACCCCACCCTGCCGGGCCGCGGCTGGGAACTTTTCTTCGGCGTGGTGAGCCTGCTGGCCGGCGTGGTGATGCTGGCGACGCCGTTCGGTTCGCTCGGGGTGCTGACCCTGGTCGTCGGCATCTGGCTGATCGTGCTCGGCGTCTCCGAAGTGATTGCCGCGTTCGGGATCCGGAAGGCCGCCAATGCGCTGTCGTCGTAGGTCCGTCGGGAGTGCGGGTGGAATCACACTGGCCGTAACCCAATTCGTCTACTACAGTCCGTAGTAGGAACCTCGCTTCGCAGCCCCGGGGGTGCGCATGGACGCTTTGGACGTTTCGCGGTGGCAGTTCGGGATCACGACCGTCTACCACTTCATCTTCGTGCCATTGACGATCGGCCTGGCGCCCCTGATCGCCGTGATGCAGACCATCTGGCACGTCACGGGACGCGCGGAGTGGTACCGGCTGACCCGGTTCTTCGGCAAGCTGTTCCTGATCAACTTCGCCATCGGCGTGGCGACCGGCATCGTGCAGGAGTTCCAGTTCGGGATGAACTGGAGCGAATACTCACGGTTCGTCGGTGACGTCTTCGGCGCCCCACTGGCGATGGAGGGGCTGGCGGCCTTCTTCTTCGAGTCCACCTTCATCGGGCTGTGGATCTTCGGGTGGACCCGACTCCCCCGCATCGTGCACCTGGCGTGCATCTGGATCGTCGCGATCGCGGTCAACATGTCCGCGTTCTTCATCATCAGCGCGAACTCGTTCATGCAGCATCCCGTCGGTGCCACCTTCAACCCGGACACCGGCCGCGCCGAATTGCACAGCATCCTAGAACTGTTCACCAACAACACCGCCATCTGGGCGTTCCTGCACGCGGTGGCCGGTGCGTTCCTGACCGCCGGCACCTTCGTCGCCGCCGTGTGCGCCTGGTGGATGGTGCGGAGCCGAAGAGCCGTGGCGGACAACGGTGGCGCCGCCGTCGAGAAGGTGCCGGCGCCGGCCGGCATGTACCGCCCCGCGGCCATCCTCGGCTGCTGGGTGGCGCTGGTGTCGGCCGTGGCCCTGATCTTCACCGGGGACATCCAGGGCAAGCTGATGTTCCATCAGCAACCCATGAAGATGGCCTCGGCGGAGTCGCTGTGCCACACCGAGACCGACCCGATGTTCTCCGTGCTGACCGTCGGTACGCACAACAACTGCGACAGCATCGTCCGCGTCATCGAGGTGCCCTGGGTGCTGCCACTGCTGGCCGAGGGCCGGATCTCGGGGGTCACCCTCGAGGGCGTCGAGGATCTGCAGGTCCAGGCCGAGGAGAAGTTCGGGCCGGGCAACTATCGTCCGAATCTCTTCGTCACCTACTGGGCATTCCGGGCGATGATCGGGCTGCTGCTGGTCCCGGTCCTCTTCGCGCTCACCGCACTGTGGTTGACCCGCGGCGGGCGAATACCGAACCAGCGGTGGTTCTCCCGGTTCGCGCTGCTGACCATCCCAACGCCGTTCCTGGCCAACAGCGCCGGCTGGATCTTCACCGAGATGGGCCGCCAACCCTGGGTGGTGGTGCCCAACCCCGACGGCGATCAACTGATCCGACTCACCGTGCAGGACGGCGTGTCCAACCACTCGGT
>JAEWRC010000228.1 GCA_023460175.1 Actinomycetes bacterium | reverse complement strand
GTGCTCGACGACCGGTGGGCCAGCGCGCGCGAGGACCTGGTCAAGCTGTGGCTGACCGAAGAGAACGAGATCGACGCCGACTGGCCACACCTGTCGGAGCGGTTCGAGGGCGCCGGACATGTCGTTGCCACACAAGCCAATTGGTGGCAGGGCAAGGCGCTGTCGGCGGGCCGCAACGTGCACGCCTCGCTGTTCGGCCGGATCGCCGCGGGAGCTGAGAACCCCGGCACCGGACGGTATTCCGACGAGGTCGCCGTCGTGACCGGTGCGTCGAAGGGCTCGATCGCCTCGGCGGTGGTCGGGCAGTTGCTCGAGGGTGGTGCGACCGTCGTCGCCACCACGTCGCGCCTCGACGATGCGCGGTTGGCGTTCTACAAGGACCTCTACCGGGAGAACGCCCGCTTCGGCGCCACCCTGTGGGTGGTCCCGGCGAACATGGCGTCCTACGCCGACATCGACGCGCTGGTCGAGTGGGTGGGCACCGAGCAGAGCGAAAACCTTGGGCCGCAATCCATTCACCTCAAGGATGCGCAGACCCCGACCCTGCTGTTCCCGTTCGCCGCGCCGCGCGTGAGTGGGGATCTGTCGGAGGCCGGGTCGCGCGCCGAGATGGAGATGAAGGTGCTGCTGTGGGCCGTCGAGCGGCTCATCGCGGGGCTGTCCACGATCGGCGCCGAGCGCGACATCGCCTCCCGCCTGCACGTGGTGCTGCCCGGTTCACCCAACCGCGGCACCTTCGGCGGTGACGGAGCCTACGGCGAGGCGAAGTCCGCGCTGGACGCGCTGGTCAACCGCTGGAAGGCCGAGAGCTCGTGGGCCGAGCGGGTCACGCTGGCGCACGCGCTGATCGGCTGGACCAAGGGCACCGGCCTGATGGGTCACAACGACGTCATCGTCGACGCGGTCGAAGAGGCCGGTGTGACCACCTACACCAGCGCCGAGATGGCGGCCATGCTGCTGGAGCTGTGCACCCCGGATTCGAAGGTGGGCGCGGCCGCCGCGCCGATCAAGGCCGACCTGACCGGTGGGCTGGCCGAGGTGGAACTGGACATGGGCGCGCTGGCCGCCAAGGCCCGCGAGGAGATGTCGGCCGAATCCGCCGAGGCCGAGGAGGAGGACATCGACGGCACCATCGCCGCGCTGCCCTCGCCGCCGCGCGGGTTCAGCCCGGCCCCGGCGCCCGACTGGGACGACCTCGATGTCGATCCGGCCGACCTGGTGGTCATCGTCGGTGGCGCGGAACTGGGCCCCTACGGCTCGTCGCGCACCCGCTTCGAGATGGAGGTCGACAACGAGCTGTCCGCCGCGGGCGTGCTCGAGCTGGCCTGGACCACCGGCCTGATCAAGTGGGAGGACGACCCGACGCCGGGTTGGTACGACGCCGATTCCGGTGAGTTGGTGCCCGAGGCCGAACTGGTCGAGCGCTACCACGACACCGTGGTCGAGCGTTGCGGCATCCGCGAATTCGTCGACGACGGCGCGATCGATCCCGATCACGCCTCGCCGCTACTGGTCAGCGTGTTCCTGGATCGGGACTTCTCGTTCGTGGTCTCGAGTGAGGCCGACGCCCGGGCGTTCGTCCAGTACGACCCCGAGCACACGGTGGCCCGCCCGGTCGCGGACAGCTCCGACTGGGAGGTGATCCGCAAGGCGGGCACCGAGATTCGGGTTCCGCGCAAGACCAAGCTGTCGCGGACGGTGGGGGCGCAGATCCCGACCGGGTTCGATCCCACCGTGTGGGGCGTCAGCCAGGACATGGCCAACTCGATCGACCGGGTGGCGTTGTGGAACATCGTCGCGACCGTCGATGCGTTCCTGTCGTCGGGCTTCACGCCGACCGAGTTGATGCGCTGGGTGCACCCGAGCCTGGTGGCCAGCACGCAGGGCACCGGCATGGGCGGCATGACCTCGATGCAGACCATGTACCACGGCAACCTGCTGGGCCGCTCCAAGCCGAACGACATCCTGCAGGAAGTCCTGCCGAACGTCGTTGCCGCGCATGTGATGCAGAGCTTCGTCGGCGGCTACGGCGCGATGATCCACCCGGTCGGCGCGTGCGCGACCGCGGCCGTCTCGGTCGAGGAGGGCGTCGACAAGATCCGCCTCGGCAAGGCCGATCTGGTGGTCGCCGGCGGCTTCGACGACCTGACGCTGGAAGCGATCATCGGCTTCGGTGACATGGCGGCCACCGCCGACACCGAGATGATGCGCGCCAAGGGCATCAGCGACTCGAAGTTCTCCCGCGCCAACGACCGTCGTCGTCTCGGGTTCCTCGAGGCCCAGGGCGGCGGCACCATCCTGCTGGCCCGGGGCGACCTGGCCGCCAAGATGGGTCTGCCGGTGCTGGCGGTCGTCGGTTACGCGCAGAGCTTCGCCGACGGTGTGCACACCTCGATCCCGGCTCCGGGACTCGGCGCGCTGGGCGCCGGCCGTGGCGGCAAGGATTCGCAGCTGGCCCGCTCGCTGGCCAAGCTGGGTGTCGGCGCCGACGACATCGCGGTGATCTCCAAGCACGACACCTCGACGCTGGCCAACGATCCCAACGAGACCGAGCTGCACGAGCGGCTGGCCGACTCGATGGGCCGCTCCGAGGGCGCGCCGCTGTTCATCGTCAGCCAGAAGACGTTGACCGGCCACGCCAAGGGCGGTGCCGCGGTGTTCCAGCTGATGGGGCTGTGCCAGATCCTGCGCGACGGCGTCATCCCGCCGAACCGCAGCCTGGACTGCGTCGACGACGAGCTGGCCACCTCCGGTCACTTCGTCTGGGTGCGCGACACCCTGCGGCTCGGGGACAAGTTCCCGCTGAAGGCCGGTCTGGTGACCAGCCTGGGCTTCGGTCACGTGTCGGGTCTGGTGGCGCTGGTGCATCCGCAGGCGTTCCTGGCGGCACTCGATCCCGCGCAGCGCGACGACTACGTCGCTCGGTCGCAGGAGCGCGTGCTGGCCGGTCAGCACCGGTTGGCCTCGGCGATCGCCGGCGGTCGGCCGATGTACGAGCGGCCCGCCGACCGTCGCTTCGACCACGACTCCCCGGAGAAGAAGCAGGAAGCGGCCATGCTGCTGAATGCGGCGTCGCGCCTCGGCGACGACGACGTCTACATCCGGTGATCGGCCGAATGACCATCGACCGGACGACTCCGTTAGGGTTCACGCCGTGGCGATAGTCGGAGTGGGGATCGACCTGGTGTCCATCCCGGAGTTTGCCGAGCAGGTCGACCAGCCCGGGACGGTCTTCGCCGAGACCTTCACCCCGGGGGAGCGCCGCGACGCCGCCGACAAGAGTTCGGTGGCGGCGCGGCACCTGGCAGCCCGCTGGGCGGCGAAAGAAGCGGTCATCAAGGCGTGGTCGAGTTCGCGCTTCGCGCAGCGGCCCGTGCTGCCCGAGGCGATCCACCGCGACATCGAGGTGGTCACCGACATGTGGGGCCGGCCGAAGGTGCGGCTCACCGGCGACATCGCCAAGCACCTGGCCGAGGTGACCATTCACGTGTCGTTGACCCACGAGGCCGACACGGCGGCCGCGGTCGCCATCCTCGAATCCTGACCCTGTCCCGCGCGAGCGTGCTGGGCCCCTATTCAGCGCGAGCGTGCGTGTCCGCGGGCAACACGCCGGGTGATTTTCCGGTTCTGCGCACGTTCGCGCAGCCAGGAGCCCCGCACTAATCTGGCCGCATGAGCGATCTCGAAGCCCGCGTCCGTGAGGTGCTGCCGTCGGTGCGCGCCGATCTCGAGGACCTGGTGCGCATCCAGTCGGTCTGGGCCGACCCGGAGCGCCGCGACGAGGTGCACCGCAGCGCGCGTGCCGTCGCGGACCTGTTCACCGGCGTCGGCTTCCCCGACGTCCAGATCGTCAGCGAGGGCGGCGCCCCGGCGGTGATCGCCCGCCATCCCGCGCCGCCCGGCGCGCCGACGGTGCTGCTCTACGCCCATCACGACGTGCAACCCGAGGGCGACGTCGCGCAGTGGCACTCGCCGCCGTTCGAGCCCACCGAGCGCAACGGCCGACTCTACGGCCGCGGCACCGCCGACGACAAGGCCGGTATCGCAACCCATTTGGCGGCCCTGCGGGCACTGAGCGCCGGCGGCAACGCGTTGCCGGTCGGGGTCACGGTGTTCGTCGAGGGGGAGGAGGAGTCCGGGTCCCCGTCGCTCGGGCGCCTGCTGGCCGCGCACCGCGACGCCCTGGCCGCCGACGTGATTGTCATTGCCGATTCCGACAACTGGAGCACCGAGATCCCCGCGCTGACGGTGTCGCTGCGCGGTCTGGCCGACTGCGTGGTCGAGGTGGCGACGCTCGACCACGGTTTGCACTCGGGGCTGTGGGGCGGGGTGGTGCCCGATGCCATCACGGTCCTGGTGCGCCTGCTCGCCACCCTGCACGATGACGACGGCAACGTGGCCGTCGAGGGTCTGCACGAGGGCACCGCGGCCGACGTGGACCGCGGGCCGGACTGGGTGCGCGCCGAGACCGGTCTGCTCGACGGCGTCTCCGAGATCGGCACCGGCTCTGTGGTGCAACGGCTTTGGGCCAAGCCCGCCATCACGGTCATCGGCCTCGACACCACGCCGATCGCCAAGGCCTCCAATACGCTGATCCCGTCGGCGCGGGCCAAGGTGTCCCTGCGGGTGGCCCCCGGGGGCGACGCCGCCGCGCACCTGGATGCGCTGCGGCGCCACCTCGAGACGCACGTGCCGTGGGGCGCGAAGGTCACCGTGACTCCCGGCGATGTGGGGCAGCCCTACGCCATCGACGCCACCGGGCCGGTCTACGAGGCCGCCCGCACCGCCTTCGCCCGGGCGTGGGGGACGGCCCCGGTGGACATGGGGATGGGCGGCTCCATCCCGTTCATCGCCGAGTTCGCCGAGGCGTACCCGGCCGCGGTCATCCTGGTGACCGGCGTGGAAGATCCGGGCACCCAGGCGCACAGCATCAACGAAAGCCTGGACCTGTCGGTGCTGGCGAAGGCCGCGATGGCCGAGACGTTGTTCCTGGCGGCCCTGGCACCGGACTAGACGGAGATGTCGCGGCGCAGCTTGGCGACGTGACCGGTGGCCTTCACGTTGTACTGCGCCACCTCGATGTTGCCCTTCTCGTCGACGACGAACGTCGAGCGGATGACGCCCTGCACGGTCTTGCCGTACATCTTCTTCTCGCCGAAGGCGCCCCACGCGGCAAGCACTCCCTTGTCCGGGTCGGACAGCAGCGGGAAGGTCAGCCCCTCGGCATCGCGGAACTTCGCGAGTTTTTCGGGCTTGTCCGGTGAGATGCCGATGACGTCCAGGCCGGCGTCGTTGAGTTCGGCGAGGCTGTCGCGGAAGTCGCAGGCCTGCTTGGTGCAGCCGGGCGTCGACGCGGCGGGGTAGAAGTAGACGATCACCTTGCGGCCGCGGTAGTCGGCGAGTTTCACCGTCTTGCCGTCGGCGTCGGGCAGTGCGAATTCCGGTGCTTTGTCACCTGCTGTGAGACGTGCCGTTGCGGTCAACTTTGTTCCTTCCTGTCCACCGGTGGTGGATTACGGTGCCAGCTGATCTAGGGTAATTCGGCAGGTACTGCAAGAGTCGGACTGCCGGACATGGAGGAAGAGCGTGGCGGATCGGGATCCCGAAGAGATCATGAAGGAGATCGATCAGGCTCGCGACCAGTTGGCGGCCACGGTGGACTCGTTGGCCGCGCGGGCGAATCCGCAGCGGCTCGCCGAGGACGCCAAGGCGCGCGCCCTGGCGTTCGTGCAGAAGCCGGCGGTGACGATCTCGCTGGCGGGGCTGGGCGTGCTGACCGTCGCGCTGGTCATCCGCCGACTCCGCAACCGCTGAATCAGCGGCGAAAAAACCACCTGAACGGCCACGGGGCGGCCGGCGGGTTGGCCTGCATGCCCAATCGGCTGCAGTGAATGACCTTGATCGGTGCCGTTGCTGGCGGGTGGGAAGCTAGCGCCACGACGATGTCAACGTCGGGCAGGTCTGTCCGTGACGACGGCTCAACCGTTGTCATAGCTAACGACCTCCTTCCCAGCTGCCGACTGTGTCCGTTAACCCGTAGGTGGTTGCAGCTGTTCCGATACTAGCAGTAGTGGAACGTGTTTGTGCAGCATAAGCTGCATTATTGCCTACGCAAGTAAAGTGTGCGGTACCGGCGGTTCCGTTTCGGCAAATTAACTGCGTCGTCACACGTCACCCGTTCAGCAATATTCGCATGCCGGGCAACGGGCCGCCCTGGCCCGCTCGGCACCTTCGGAACGCAACCCTGGCGGGTGTTGCTGCGGACGGTGCGCGCCGAGCCGGTCGCCACGCCGAACCCGGCCATTGGCGCCCCGAGGCCCCACCAAGTCCGATAACGTCGGGACAGCTACCAACGAAATGTGCTCGAGCTCAGGCAACGAGAGGCAACGTGAAGTCGCAACGTGCGCGCGGTGGTCGCGCGAGGTTCCGGTCGGTGCTGGTCGGGGCGGCAACAATCGCTCTGGCGGTCGGTGGGTGCACCTTCACCGAGCCGGGTACCGGGAAATCCCTGGGCGGTACGAACACCCTCGAACGGGTCAAGGAAGAGCGCAGCATCAACGTCGGCTTCGCCAACGAGCGCCCCTACGCCTACCGCGACCGCGGCGATCTGGTGGGGCAGTCCCCGGCCGTACAGGGCTTCATCTTCGACCAGATCGGCGGAATTGCGCTCAATCCCACGATGTTCGAGTTCGGCTCGTTGATCCAGGCGCTCAACTCCGAACGGGTGGATGTGGTGACGGCGGGAATGTTCATCACCCCGGATCGCTGCAAGCAGGCCTCGTTCAGTAATCCGGTGTACGTCGCGACGACGTCGCTGCTGGTCCCGGCGGGCAACCCGAAGGGGCTGACCGACTATGAGTCGGTGATCGACACCGGCGCGCGGCTCGCGGTGATGAACGGCGCGGCCGAGGTCGGGCAGGCAACCGGGTCCGGGGTGCCGGACGGGCAGCTGCAACTCGTCGCCGATCAGCAGGCCGGCCTGGACGCGGTCAAGTCGGGCCGCGCGGACGCCTTTGCGCTGACCAGTATTTCGCTGCGCGCGCTGGCCGGCGGCGACAGCAGCCTGCAGGTCGGCGAGGCCTTCGTTCCCGTCATCGACGGCAAGGAACAGGTCAACGCCGGGGCTGCGGTGTTCCGCCAGCGTGACGTCGCGCTGCGCGAGGCGTTCAATGCCCAACTGGCCGAACTGATCAGGAGTGACAAGTGGCTCGAACTCGTGGAACCGTACGGGTTCACCGAGGCCGAACGTCCGGACCCGGAACTGACCGCCGAACAGCTCTGCCAAGGCTGATGTCATGACCGAACAGTTCGTCGAGACCGCGCCGTTCTTCCTCACCGGCATCGGCGTGACATTGCTCTACACGGTGCTGGGCGCCCTTGCGGCGCTGGTGCTCTCGTTCGTCTTCGGGTTGATGTCGCTGTCCCGATTGGTCGCCGTGCGGGGCTTCGCCCGCGTGGTCGTCGAGTTCTTCCGCGGTACCTCGCTGGTGATCCAGTTGCTGTGGATCTTCTTCGTGCTCCCGCAGCTGGGCATCCGCTTCGAACCGATTGCCGCGGCCACCATCGCGTTCGGGCTCAACTTCGGGGCTTACGGCGCCGAGATCGTCCGCGGCGCGGTGATGGCCGTGCCCAAGGCGCAGTGGGAGGCCACGGTGGCGCTCGGGCTCGGCCGGGTCCGTCGGATGCGCCGCGTCATCCTGCCGCAGGCGCTGCCGGAGATGATCCCGCCGTTCGGGAACCTGTGGATCCAGATCCTGAAGAGCTCGTCGCTGCTGTACCTGATCGGCATCACCGAACTGACCTATGAGGTGAAGCAACTGCAGTTCGACATCGGCAGTCTGGCCGCGTTCAGCATCGCGCTGGTGGTCTACTTCCTGATCGCCCAGTTGTTGGTCCTGGTCATCCGGTGGTTCGAGAAGCGCGCGTCGGCCCGGGTGGGCCGCGGTGCGAGACAGGTCGTCATCGAGCAACCGCAGGCGGTGGCGTGATGAACGGCACCGAACGGCGGTTGTGGAACTGGGACTACACCTGGGAGGTCCTGCCCGAGCTGGTCAAGGCGTTCCTGAAGTTGACGCTGGGCATCACCGCGGCGGCCGCGGTGGTCGCGATCGTGCTGGGCCTGCTCTTCGCGCTCGGCCGCCGCGCCGACGCGTCGTGGATCTCCTGGCCCACCTACTGGGTGGTGGAATTCATCCGCAGCACCCCGATCCCCATCCAGCTGTTCTTCGTCTACTTCGGGCTGCCCGTGGTCGGCGTCCAACTCAGCGCGCTGGTCACCGGGATCGCCGTGCTCGGGGTGCATTACGCCGCCTACATGTCGGAGGTCTACCGCGCCGGCATCGACGCGATCCCGAAGGGGCAGTGGGAGGCGTGCACGGCGCTGTCGCTGTCGCCGCGGCGGACCTGGATCGGCGTCATCCTGCCCCAGGTGGTCCGGCGGATCCTGCCGTCGACGGGCAATCAGATCATCGCGCTGTTCAAGGAAACCCCGTTCCTCATCGTCATCGGGGTCGCGGAGATGGTCACGGTGGCCAACCAGTTCGGTGGCCAGAACTACCGCTACATCGAGCCGATCACCGTCGCCGGCCTGATCTTCCTGTTGGCCAGCTACCCGACGTCGGTCCTCATGAGAAGACTGGAGACTCGCCTTGCCCGCTGAAGAATCCGCCGCCACCGGCGAACCGATGATCCGTTTCGAGGACGTGGTCAAGCGGTTCGGTCCCAAGACCGTGCTGGACGGGATGAACTTCTCGATCGCCCCCGGCGAACGCGTGACGCTGATCGGCCCGTCCGGATCCGGCAAGACCACGATCCTGCGGCTGTTGATGACCCTCGAGCGGGTCAGCGGCGGCGTCATCTGGGTCGACGGCGAGCCGCTGACCCATGAGCGCAAAGGGAGCAAGCTCGAACCCGCCTCGGAGAAGTACCTGCGCAAGGCCCGGCAGCGGATCGGGATGGTCTTCCAGCAGTTCAACCTGTTCCCGAACATGACGGTCATCGAAAACGTCATGGAGGCACCGGTTTCCGTGCTGGGCCTGAGCAAGGACGACGCGCGCGCCCGCGGCACCGAACTGCTCGACAAGGTCGGCATGGTCGATTTCGTCGACGCGCACCCGACCCGGCTGTCCGGCGGTCAGCAGCAGCGCGTCGCGATCGCCCGCGCGCTGGCGATGGAACCCGACATCCTGCTGCTCGACGAGGTGACCTCCGCCCTGGATCCCGAACTCGTCGTCGACGTGCTGGGGGTGTTGCGCGAGATCGCCGAGACCACCGACATCACCATGCTGATCGTGACGCACGAGATGCACTTCGCCCGCGACGTCTCGCATCGGGTGATGATGTTCGACCAGGGCGTGATCATCGAGGACGGCCCGCCGTCGAAGATCTTCAACGATCCGGACAACGAGCGCACCCGCACGTTCCTCAAGGCGGTCCTCGAGGAGCGCTGAGCGCCCTGACCCCGCTGTGACGGTGGTCAAAACGGCTTGGGCCCAGAAACATATATGTGCTATGCATATTTGGTGTCGCCGTCCCGCTATGACCATCTCGACGAGCTGCTGACGCGGATCTTCACCGCCCGCCAGCGCCCCGAATGGCGCCGTCGGGTGCTCGACAGCACCGATTCGGTGCGGGCGCTCTCGACCCTGCGGGTGCTGCGGGCCGTGGAACGACGGGCGCTGAGCGGCCGCGCCGCTTCGATCAGCGACGTGGCCGAGGACCTGGCCATCGAGCACTCCACCGCCAGTCGCACGGTGTCGACGGTGGTGGCCGCCGGGCTGCTGACCAAGTCACCGGCGGCCGACGATCAGCGCCGCTCCCTGCTGGTACTCACCGACGTCGGGCGCAAGACGCTGGCGCAGGTGACCGCGCGACGCCGCGACATGGTCACCGCCGTGGTGGCCGATTGGCCCGACGAGCAAGTGGACACCCTGGTGACACTGCTCGACCGACTCGCCGACGATTTCGAACGAGGTGCTGACGCTTGACCACCCATATCGCCGCTCCGGTTCGACCCCGCGGGGCACTCGGTCTGATGTTCGACCGGGTGTTCGGGGCGTTGTTCTGGGGCAAGATCCTGTCCGTCGTCGGGGTGTGGACGCACGGCATCGTCGCCGCCATCGTGATGTACGAGGCGACCGGGTCGGCGCTGATGGTGGGCCTGGTCGGCGTGGTCCAGTTCGCCCCGCAGCTGATCCTGAGCCCGATCACCGGCAAGTGGGCCGACCTGGGCAACCCGGCCCGGCAGATCCTGCTGGGCCGGATCTTCTGTGTGGCCGGCTCGGCCTCCATCGCGATCTGGTTCGCCCTCACCCCGGAACTGGCGGGCAGTCGCGCCGCGCTGCCGATCCTGCTCGGCACCCTGCTCGTGGGGCTCGGCTTCGTCATCGGCGGCCCGGCAATGCAATCCATCGTGCCCAGCCTGATCCGGCCCGGCGAGCTGTCCACCGCGATGGCGCTCAACAGCATCCCGATGACCATCGGCCGGGTGGCCGGCCCGGCCGTCGGGGCCTACCTCGCGGCGCACCTGGGCACCTCCGCGGCGTTCACCTTCAGCGCCGCGCTGCATCTGATCTTCGCGATCTTCCTGATCCTCGTGCACTTCCCGGCCCCGCCCGAGCGTAAGGCCGACGCCGACTACCGCGTGCGGGCCGCGCTGCGCTACGTCTGGCGCGACCGCCCGCTGCTGCTGGGGCTGCTGGCCGTGGCCACGGTGGGGTTCGCGGCGGACCCGTCGATCACGCTCACCCCTGTCATGGCCGACGAGTTGGGCGGCGGGGCGCAGCTGGTCGGCACGTTGTCGGCGGCCTTCGGGATCGGCGCCGCGGTCAGCATGGTGGCGCTGGCCTTCATGCGGGGCCGGGTCCAGTCGGCGTGGGTGTCCTGGATCGGCCTGGCGCTGTTGGGCGCCGGCTGCGGGTTGCTGGCCGTGAGTAATGTCACCGCGGCGGCGCTGATCGGCTTCGCGGTGGCGGGCCTGGGCTTCGGGTGGGCGATGACGGGTTTGAGTACCGTCGTGCAGGAACGCGCCCCCGACGACCTGCGCGGCCGGATCATGGCGCTGTGGCTGGTGGGATTCCTGGGGTCGCGGCCGTTCGCCGCGGCCATCCTCGGCGGGGCGGCGGACGCGGTGAGCGTGCAGGCGGCCTTCGTCATCGCCGCCGCGTCGGTGCTGCTGATCGCCGTGCTGGCCAGGCCGAGCACGCTGGCCGGTCCGATGCCCTGCAGCGATGCGGGCGGGCTGCGATGAGTCGTGGATTGTCCGTGGTGATCAACTCGTTTCACCGGGGAGGGGGAGCTTCAATAGTCCGCGCCACGCCTCCAACAGCACTTCGCGCGGCCAACTCGGACGCTCAGCGGTAAGCATGCCGTAGACACCGATGACTTTCACTACAGTCTGCTCGTCCTCGAACACCAGCAGGTTGATCTCTGGGTCGTAGCGTTCGTCTCTGATGACCTCCGCTCCGACTATCTCCTCAACCTTCTGTTTGGTGAGACCTCGGAGCAGGTGAACCTCGTCCCAGGTGAAGTCCGTCAGGTCGTGCAACGCCGCCGATTGTCCGCTTGCCGTGAGTTCTGTCAGCCGTTCTTCGAGGGGGTTGTCATAGTCGATCGGCATCCCGGACCGCATTGATCCGCACCCCGCCAGCAATCACACGATGAAAACTGCGCACAGCGCTGACCGAGTCACCCCAGCACCCTTTCCAACAGTCGTCGTCAATATCCGCGCGACGTGGTGCCGTACCCGCCCGGTTGTCCCGGGTCATATCCGGACCGTGGCTGAGGTGGCTGCGTCGAGCTAGGGCTGGTCCCGTTCGGCGTCGCGGGGATCCTGCAGTTCCTCAACCCGCGGAAGTCGGCGCAGTCGAAGGGCAGCGCGGATGCGTACATGGTGTGGCGGAACATTCACCTCCGGTGCGTTCGAGGACCGCAATCGTGAGCATGAGCGGGTCGTCGCCAAGCGGGACCAGCTGTTCGTAATCGCCGCCTGCTGGTGGACCTGGTCCAGGACGTGATGAAGTTCGCCGGTCGGAGGGTGCGACCGCCGACGAACTCGACTCGTTCCAAGACCGACTCGATGACATGCGTCGTATGTGAAGTGACAGCACCACCCGGACCGCCCCGCTGACCTCGCGTCGGCGGGGCGGTTTTCGTCGTCTGCGGCCCCGCGCTCGCGCTGCAGCCCCGCCAGCGCCGCCGTAGCATCAAATACGCTGCTTCGCAGGGCCGAGAGCGGGGAGGCTGCGATGAGATCTCTCGAATACGGCGGCGGCCTCCGGGTCGGCCTTCACCTGGCCATCGTCGTCGCACTGATGGCAGCGCTCCTGCTGATGGCCCATACGGTGATCCCCCCTCTCTGACTCCGGCCCCTGGCCCATACGGCCGGTCGGTTTTCGTCGTTGAGGGGCAGCTCAGTCGATGTCGGCCCACGCGCGGCGCGACGTGACGCTCGTGATGGTGCCGGCGGTGACGTTGTACTTGAATGCGAGGTCCCAGCGGTTGACGCCCTCGGCGGAGAGGCGGCGGATCTCGCGCACGTCGTCGGGTGTGAGCCGGTCCTTGCTCTGGCCGCCGAGCTGGTGGGCTTCGCGGTAGTGCCGTGAGCAGAGGCCCTTCGCGCTGACTCCCTTACCGCAGTGATCGACCGAGCATGTGGCCATGCGGTGAATGGTAGGGCACGCGCGTCGGTCGCTTCGTGTTTCGCAGCCAACTCGCAGGGCGGGCGCTGTTCCTTGCCGGTTTCTCAGGAGTGGTGACGGGTTCTAGCTGGTGTTGTGCTGTTGTCCCTGGGTATGCGGATTTCGAATCTTCGCGAACCTGAGATATGACTGAGAGTTGATTTGCTACAGTGCTGCCAGCCTGTAACCCAGCTCACATCCAGCAACGGAGCGCCCATGTACGAACAGCCCACCCCGCCCAAGCTCCGCAAGGCCAAAGCAGCCGCCGTCACCGCCGCAGCGATCGCCGCGACCGCCGCGCTGACCATCGGCGGAACCACGATGGCCGCCGACGCGGTGCTCGCCGACCGCAACGAGGTCACCGCAGCCGAGCCGATGACCCAGGAGCAGGCTGTCGAGCTCCTGGCCTCGATCGGCGTCTACCCGGTTGGCCCCGGTGCGCAGATCGCTCGACTACTCGGCGCTGGTACGCCGCAGGACGCGCTACGCACCTTGGGACTTTTCGCTAGCCTGATCCCAGGTGAGGCCGGGACGAGTCTTCGGGCGAGTCTGCAGGCGATCGCGGCTGCGTTGGAAGCCGCGCAGGAGGGGCTGGAGATCCTGCCGCCGGACGTTCTTCCGGATACTCCGGCGCTGAACATTCCGCCTCTCGGTTCGGTCACGATCGGTATCCCTTGGTTAGCCAGTCTCACAATTGGTTCCACGCAGGGCGTCAATCTGCCTCCGTTGCAGTTGAGCGAAGGCATCACTCTCGGGTTCCCGGAGATCGCGGTGCCGCAGTTCGGTCCTGCCGGAACGTATGACGCTGTGGCGGGGCTTGAAGGGGATTTCTCGACGCAACTAGCACTGACGCTACTGAAGACGCTGCAGGCGAACACGGACCAGATCCCAAGCGGCTTACTCCCTGGCCAACTGGAAGCGATAGTTGACCTCATTAAGGAGGTGCCGCTGAACGTTCCGGCACAGGAATCAGACCTCCAGATCGAAGCGGAGGCTATCGGTGGAACGCTTATAGACCTCGATCTTGAACTGTTGTTCTCTACCGCAACGAAACTCGCAATATTGCCTAGCTTCGGCCTTGGCGGCACCAACATCGCTTTCGTTGCGCCGTACTTCCTAAACAAGGAAGAGTTCGCTGACACCGTTGTGTTAGCGATTCCGATTCGCAACACCTCCCGCCCCGGCGGTGGCATCGTGGCGCTGCTGAACCCACTGAGCAGCCTGGTGGGAATCAATCTGGCAAACGTTGACGGTCGTGAAGGAAACGGCAACGTCACGTTCTGGGACATCACCGCCGCCTACGACCTGCTCTCGGATGCTCCGTCGACCATCTTCAACCCGGTGGCCTGGGCCAACTCGGCGACCGGTGCGGTGATGCCGACGTACTTGATCCCGCAGAATGTCGAGACCTTCGCCGGGGTGATCGAAGACGTTGTCAGTGGCAACATCTCACTGGACACCATCATGGCGCTGCTCGCAACCGGTGACATCGCGAGCCTGTTCCACGCCAAGCAGGGGGCCGACGGCAACCTCTACATCACTTACGACTCGGGTAATCTGCCGCTTCTCGAACCGTTCCAGTTCCTGCCGCGAACCATCAGCTACCTGCCTGGCTTCGACATCTCGACGCCGTTCAGCGAGTCCTTCAACGATGTGCTGACGCAACTGGTGGCCATGGGTTACCAGGATGTCGACCTGAAAGACGGTGATCCCGGCGAGATTCCGTCATTCCTACGCGAGTGGGACCAGGCTGGCACCCAGGCTAAGTTCTGGACCAGCCCGGTCAGCTTCGAGGATGGGCTGCAGGCCCCGCAGGCACTGTTCAACGCCTTGATCGGCGATGGAACATCCACGGGACTGACCGGTAATCTTCTGAACCCCGAGGCTCAGGCCCTCAAGCTGTTCGGCAGTGACGCGCTTGGTGACGCGGTGTACAAGAATCCGGTCTCGGTGGCTGTGGCTGGGCTGCTGCGTGAAGCATTGCTGGAGTTGAGGAAACAGCTGAACCCGCTCTTTGATGCCGTGGATAGCAACGACATCGTGAAGAAGTTGGCGAGGACTCTCGACGACGCGGTCGGCGAGGTCGACGGGCTCCTCGAAAAGGGTGGGGACGCAGTCAAGGGCTTGGGCATCAACCTGTCCGACCCGATCATGGACATCAACCGCGGAGTCAACCGCCTGGTCGGCGACACCACCTTGCCGGGCCTCGCCGAGGGCGCCCAGGACCTCAACCCGCTGTCGGCGGATACGTCTGCGCCCGCTGCGCTGATGAAGTCAACCGGACCAGAGGCCAAGGCGGAGCTGTCCGGCGAGGCCAACGTGTTCCAACTGGCCGCCGACGACGCCGATATCGACACCAGCCAGGATCTGCTGGCCGACGACGCCAAGGCAAGCGAAGCCAAGTCGGTTGCGACGTCGCTGAAGAAGCAGCGCGAGGCGTTGCGTGATGCCGCCGATGAGCGGGTCGCCAAGACGCAGCGCAGCCTCGACAAGCGGGCTGCCGAGACCAAGGCCGTCACCGACAAGCTCTCCAAGGGGAACATCGGCGGAGCAGCCCAGGAAGCCGGGAAGAACGTGCAGAAGCGCGTCGACCGGCTCGGCAAAGACATCCGCAACGGCGTCGACAAGGTCACCGGCAAGGACAAGAAAGACCGCGACCGGTCCGCGTCGAGCACCGGCGGGGGCGGTTCGGAGTCCGGCGCAGCCGCCTAGATCAAACGGAACAGTAACCGCCCCGGCCATGTTGGCCGGGGCGGTTCTTTCTGTGGGCGACCCGGCCTACGATCCCCGAATGGCGGCTGTGGGGGAGTTGGTCAGAGCGGCGTCCGGGGGATGGATGCTCCTCCCGCCGCAGTGCTGCCCAGACGGCCACCGCTTGGTGCCGGGCCGGATGCTCGTCGGGCACCAGCCATGCTCCTGCCGCGGCGGCCATACCACCTGGCGTTGCCACTGCGGCGCCACGATGTACGGTCCGCCTGTCACCTCGAGGTGTCGTCTGCTGTCAGGCCCGGCCGCGGTGCGATAGGGCACCTGGACGATGAGCGGCGAGGGCGCCGATGAACAGGCACACCCTGTCTTGCCGCGGATCTACGCGCTTTCAAAAGCCGCTGAGGCCCTGGGTGTAAGTCCTCGATGGCTGCGCTCTCAGTTGGCCGCGTGTCGGTTCGCGGGGTTGAAGCGCGGTGGCAGGTGGGCGATGACCGACGAGCAGATTCTGGCCGCGATCCAGGCGATGACTGTCCCTGCGCGAGGTCAGGTGTCGCCGCCTAATGGGATGGCCGCAGGATCTGGCGTTACTGGCAGCGGTACGGGCTCGCTGGTAATCCGAACCGGCAAGGGCCGCGCGGATCCCTGCAGCTCTTGGAACGTGTGCCGCAGAGGGCGAGGTGTCGGTGAATGGGCAGCGCCGCCGCAGCGTGGAGGCGCTTGTGCGCCGGGGGTTGGTGGCCTATGAGGTCAATCACGTACGAATGCCGACCGGGATGGCTACATCCACCGGTTCACGCTCCGCCCAGTCGATTGAGCGGAGCGTGCTTCCGCCACGTCTGTGTACAGCTGTGGAGTCAATTGGCAGAAGGAAATGCCCTCTGATCTGGTGCGCCGTCAGGGTTTCGAACCCCGGACCCGCTGATTAAGAGTCAGCTGCTCTACCAACTGAGCTAACGGCGCGTTTGGTGCGAGAGCGACAATAACAGGCGAAGCCTCGCGACACGAAATCAAGTACCCCCGACCGGTATGCTGGGGCAGCGACGCCGTGGTCGCAGACGGGCATCGGAGCCCTTAGACTATTGCCAAGATTCGCGCAGAGCCCCGTTTGTGAGGTGTACGTATTTATGTGGCAGGTCCGTTCCGCGGCCCGTCCGCACGGCTATCGATCCTGGTGGGCAGTGTTCCTGCTGATCCCCGTCCTGGTGCTCAGCGCATGCGGTGCCGGTTCCAACACGGCTTCCCCCGGGCGCATCGCCGACAAGGGCACCCCGTTTGCTGATCTGCTGGTGCCGCGGGTCACCGCCTCCTTCAAGGACGGGGCGGTCGGCGTCCCGGTCGACAAGCCGGTGACCGTGACCGCGACTGCCGGCGTGCTCGACTCGGTGGTGATGACCAACGAGAGCGGCACCGTCGTCGACGGCAAGCTCAGCGACGACGGTCTGACCTGGGAGACCGCCGAACCGCTGGGCTTCAACAAGACCTACACGGTCAACGCCCGCTCGCTGGGCCTCGGCGGCGTCACCACCCGGCAGATGACCTTCGAGACGCACTCGCCGGACAACCAGACCATGCCGTACCTGATGCCCAACGACGGTCAGACCGTCGGCATCGGGCAGCCCATCGCGATCCGGTTCGACGAGAACATCCCGAACCGGGTGGCCGCCGAACGGGCCATCAAGGTGACCGCCGAGCCTGCCGTTCAGGGCGCGTTCTACTGGCTGAACAATCGTGAAGTCCGTTGGCGCCCAGCCGAATACTGGAAGCCCGGCACCACCGTCGAGGTCGAGGTCAACACCTACGGGGTGGATCTCGGCGACGGTCTGTTCGGCCAGGGCAACGCCCGCACCGAGTTCACCATCGGCGACGAGGTGATCGCGACGGCCGACGACGCCACCAAAACCTTGACCGTGCGGGTCAACGGCGAGGTGGTCAAGACCATGCCGATCTCGATGGGCAAGAACAGCACCCCCACGCCCAACGGCACCTATATCGTCGGTGACCGCTACGAGCACCTGGTGATGGATTCGTCCACCTATGGCGTGCCGGTGAATTCGCCCAACGGCTATCGCACCGAGGTCGACTTCGCGACGCAGATGTCCTACAGCGGAATCTATGTCCACGGCGCGCCGTGGTCGGTGGGCAGCCAGGGCTACGACAACGTCAGCCACGGCTGCATCAACGTCAGCACCAGCAACGCGCAGTGGTTCTACAACAACGTCAAGCGTGGCGACATCGTCGACGTGGTCAACACCGTAGGGTCGACGTTGCCGGGCACCGATGGCCTGGGCGACTGGAACATTCCGTGGAAACAGTGGCAGGCGGGTAACTCCAGCACCTGACGCCCTGCGTCGGCGGAGTGGGGAAAGAAGAGGTGAGCCCGTTGGGTTCGCGGCACGTCGGCGCGATCGTCGCGTTCCTGTTGGCGGTCGTGCTCGGGATGGCGCCCGTGCTGACGCCGACGGCCGCCGCGGAACCGGAGCCGGAACCGGACGCGGTCACCGTCGCGGTGCACGCACTGGAACCCTTCGTCGTGGAGACCAGCTCCGGTGAGCTCACCGGGTTCAGCATCGACCTGTGGCACGAGATCGCCAAGCGGCTGGACTGGACCACCGAGTACCTGCACACCGACAGCGTCGGGGGACAGTTGGCCGCGGTGGCCGAGGGTCGAGCCGACGTTGCGGTGGGCGCAGTCTCGCTGACCGCCGACCGCGAACAACACTTCGACTTCACCCAGCCCACCCTTGATGCGGGGCTGCAGATCATCGTTCCCGTGCACGACACCCGCCCGTCGGTCCCGGGCCTCGGTGGCTTCCTGGACCTGTTGTTCTCCCGGACGATGCTGATCTGGCTGAGCGCCGCGGTGATCGTCAGCATCCTGCCGGCGCATATCTTTTGGCTCATCGAACGCCGCAGCGACAAACCCGTCGTATCGCGGTCGTACTATCCGGGCATCGTCCAGTCGTTCGGTTGGGGGGTCGGCTCCCTGGTGGGCTCGACCACTACGAGAGCAACCAGGGCGTTCACCCAGGTCCTGGCGATCCTGTGGGGTTTCGCGGCGATCGTGTTCGTCGCGTTCTATTCGGCCAACCTCAGCGCTACCTTGACCGTGGCCAAGCTGGACGCGAAGATCGCCGGCCCGGCCGACCTCTACGAGAAGTCGGTCGCCACGGTCGCGGACACCACGGCCTCGGCGTTCCTGCGCAACCTCGGGATCGACGCCACCGAAACCCCGACCATCGAGGACTCCTATCACCTGCTGCGCGAGGAGGGTTATGACGCAGTGGTATTCGACGCGCCGGTGCTGCGGTACTACGTCGCTCACCGCGGCGAGGGAGTCGCCGTGACCGCGGGCCCGGTTTTCCAGGACGAGAATCAGGGATTTGTCGTCGACATCAACAGTCCGCTGCGCAAACCGATCAACCAAACCCTGTTCCGCATGCGCGAAGACGGCACATACCACCTCATCAAGGAGAAATGGTTCGGCGACAACGTCAGCACCAGCGCCGCTGACGCGAACTGACGGCCTTTCCTCTTCGGTCGGGTCCGGCACGGGATTAGCTGGCGCAAGTTACGCTGAGCCCGGCATCTACGCAAGGAAACGGTTTTATGGTCAGGAAAATGTCCGATTCGGCGATCATCGCCGAGCTGGAACCGATTGCTGAGCGCAATCTCAACCGACACCTGTCGGTGACCACGGACTGGAATCCGCATGACTATGTGCCATGGGACCGCGGCCGTGACTTCGCCATGCTCGGTGGACAGGAATGGGCGGAGGAGAACTCGCAGCTCAGCGCCGTGGCCAAGGCCGCGATGATCACCAATCTGCTGACCGAGGACAATCTGCCGTCGTATCACCGGCAGGCCGGCGAGTACTTCTCGATGGACGGCGCCTGGGGGACCTGGGTGGGGCGGTGGACGGCCGAGGAGAACCGGCACGGCATCGTCATCCGCGACTACCTGCTGGTGGCCCGCGGGGTCGATCCGGTGGCGCTCGAACAGGCCCGCATGGAACACGTGACCAACGGCTTCGGGCCCACCGCGGAGGAAGAGGAGCAACACAAAACCGACTTCCTGCTGTCGATCGCGTACGTCACCTTCCAGGAACTGGCCACCCGCGTCAGCCACCGCAACACCGGCAAGGTCTGCAACGACCCGGTGGCCGACCGGATGCTGCAGCGCGTGGCCGCCGACGAGAACCTGCACATGATGTTCTACCGGAACATGTGCGGCGCGGCGCTCGAATTGGCGCCCGATCAGGCCCTGGAGGCCGTCGCCAGCGTCGTGGAGAACTTCCGCATGCCCGGCCAGGGCATGCCCAACTTCCGCCGCAACGGCGTCCTGATGGCCAAGCACGGCATCTACGACCCGCGCCAGCACCTCGACGAGGTCGTCAAACCGGTGCTGCGCAAGTGGCGGATCTTCGAACGCGACGACTTCACCAGCCAGGGCGAACAGCGCCGCGAACAGCTGGCGGAGTTCCTGGAAGGTCTTGGCCGCCAGGTGATCAAGTTCGAGGAACAACGCGACCGGCTGCTGGCCCGGGAAGCCAAGAAGGCCGAAGCGCAGGCGGTCTGAGTCGGCTTTGCCCGACATGCCATAATCCACCCGATAGGTGATGACGAAGTAGGAAGCCGGTGTGAATCCGGCGCGGTCCCGCCACTGTTATCGGGGAGCGAACCTCAACTGCCACGGCTGTAAGGCTGGAAGGCGAGGTGAGCGGTGATCCGAGAGCCAGGACACTCGCGTCATTGCATCCTGCTACCCGGGGCGGTGTACCCCGAGAAAGCCGATGTACGACAGTGTCTTTCGAATGGGGCGCGCGCCGATGACCGCGCCTATGTACATGGCCGCGCCACCGGAGGTTTGGTCGGGGCTGCTCTCGGCCGGGCCGGGCCCCGGACCGTTGCTGGCCGCTGCGGGCGCCTGGACCACCCTGGGCGCCGAGTACGCCGAGGCCGCCGCCGAACTCACGGCGCTGCTGGGCAGCACGAACGCCGGTGCGTGGGAAGGTCCCAGCGCCGCAGCCTATGTCGCGGCGCACACCCCGTACCTGACCTGGCTGGCCCAGCAGAGCACCGGCAGCGCGCTGCGGGCCGCCCAGCACGAGACGGCGGCGGCCGCCTATACCGGCGCGCTGGCCGCGATGCCCACGCTGGCGGAACTGGCGGCCAACCACGCCACCCGCGCGGTCCTGGTGAGCACCAACTTCTTCGGCGTCAACACCATCCCGATCGCGGTGAACGAGGCCGACTACGCCCGGATGTGGGCGCAGGCCGCCGCGGTGATGGGCACCTACGACGGCGTTGCCACCACCACCCTGGCGGCCGTGCCGGAAAGCGTTGCGGCGCCGCAGATCCTGGCGGCCCCGTCGATGGCCACCGCGTCGCGGGCGGCGGAATCCGAACCGCCACCGGACAAGACCAACGACTATCTGGAGTGGTTCGACCAGATCGGCTACACCGACTTCTACAACAACGTCCTGGATCCGCTGATCCAGGGACTCAACAACCACCCGTTCATCGCGGAGCTGTTCGCGGGCATCGACCCCTACCTGCCGTGGACCGGTAACCCGCTGAGCTTCTTCCACCCGTTCAACCTGGCGTTCGCGCTCGGCTATCCGATGGACATCAGCCAGTACGTCCTCTACCTGTCGCAGACCGCCGGCTTCGTCCTGGCCGACATTGGGATCGCGTTCGCCTCGGGTAACCCGGTGGCCATCGCCTACACGCTGCTGTTCGGCGCGGGAGCGATGTTCGTGGCCATCACCACCGACACCATCGCGCTGCTGAAGACCACGCTGCAGTCTGTGCTCGTGGTGGCCCTGCCGGTGCTGTTGCCGATGCTGGCCACGGTGACCGCCGGTGCCGGGCTCGCGGCCGGGGGCATGCTGGGCGCGGCCGGGCTCGCGGCCGGACTGCAGAACGCGCTGCCCGTGATTCCCATGGCGCCGCCGCCACCCCCGCCCGTCGCGCTGGCCCTGGCCCCGACCCCGGCACCCGCTCCGGTGCCGTCCTCGGCG